>JAFRJM010000018.1 GCA_017432285.1 Oscillospiraceae bacterium
CGTGACTTGAGTCGTGGGAGGAGCGCCACCCTCCTTTTCTACAAATGATCTATGGCTAAAACTGCTAATGATTACATTTTTGCTGGTTTTGTCCCTGTTTGGGTACTGTCCGTATTTTTGGACTGTCAACGAGGTATAATTTATTATCATCTCCGGGAGAGCAAGATCCTATGTTGCAGACTCTTACTGCAAAACTGAAGATACTGCCTGATGATCAGGACTTTCAGCTGCTCCATGATACCATGAGGGCTTATGCTGATGCCTGTTCTTTTGTTGCTCAAAAGATCGCTTCTGACCGGATACCGTTATACAATAAGAAAATACATAAGGCTGTGTACAGAGACTGCAGGGCTGAGTTCGATCTGCGATCACAGATGGCTGAAAGCGTAATAAAGACTGTAGTCGCTTCCTTCAAGTCTATTCAGACTAACCTGGAGAGATACCCTCACAAATTCAAAAAACATAAAAGGAAAGGCGGTGAGATAATACCGCAGTTTAAGGTCCCTCAGCTCAGCCTTGTTTGGAACCGTGACTATTCCATCGTTTGGAACAAGGAACATACAGAGCGTCTTTTCAGTGTCAATACCCTGAACGGACGTATCAAGGTTCCGTTCCGCAGCGATGCAATGGAATGGGCTTTTGCTGAAGGAGCCAGATTTGGAACTGCAAAACTGGTATTCAAACACGGGAAGTTCTTCCTGCATATACCTGTGACTGTTGAGATCGATGATCTTCCCGGACCATCGGAATACAGCAGCATCGTCGGTATTGACAGAGGAATAAGATTCCTTACTGTTGCCTATGATGGGAAACAGACTTCTTTTGCATCAGGAAATACTGTCAAGCAAAAGAGAGCACATTACAAGAAGATACATCAGGAACTTCAGAAGCGTCATACTCCCGCAGCCAGAAGAAGGATCCGCAGTATGGGACAAAGAGAAAACCGTTGGATGAACGATGTCAATCATTGTTTATCGAAGGCACTCGTCCGCAGCAATCCTAAGGGTACCTTTTTCGTGCTGGAAGACCTCACAGGTATCCGTTCAGCAACTGAACGCGTAAAAACTGAGGACAGGTATGTCAGTGTAAGCTGGTCATACTATGACCTTGAGGATAAACTGAAGTATAAGGCGTACAGATATGGCAGCAATGTTATTAATCTCGATCCTGCCTATACTTCCCAGAAATGTCCGTTGTGCGGACACACAGAGAAAGCAAACAGAAACAAGAATAAACATGTATTCTGCTGCAAGCAGTGCGGATATACCACGAACGATGACCGCGTTGCAGCTATGAACCTCCGGCGGATGGGAATAAAGTACCTCACGGAGGCTCAGGTATCCGAAAGAGATACCGCACCAAAAGAGCAAGCTCTTTTGGTTAGGGTGCTGTCAATCACCCCGCGATGTGCCGTCAGCCTGGAGTATAAACACCCGGTCCAGGTAGATATCTACCAAAGGTGGGAGGCTTACTGCCAAAAAATGAGAATACCACTGGACAGGCACAAGCTCGTGACTTCAGTCATGAGTCATTGACTCAATGTCCTCCCGCTGTTTTAGAATTGGCTCATATTCAACCAATCTTGTTTTTGTTGTGCCGTAGAGAATTCGAATCTTGAACCTTCTGGTCCGCAACGCGCTTTAAGACTTCAAAGCGTGATATAATCGCAACAAATCGTTTATCACCATCACACTATAGCCGGCTGCTTTGCTGTCTTTTTCCTATACCAGCTGTTGATGTACCAGATAAGAGCGGAACCGACCAACTCCATACAGCCTATTATCAATAGAGGTGTGGTAAAGTTCCCACGGTCAGCAAAATAGGCAAATATGGTAGGCCCGACTATTCCAGAAGCTGCTGATACTATCGACATTGTGCCGCTTATGCCTCCCATATGCTTACGCCCGAAAACATATCCGGGTCCAGCTATGGAGGAAACGATGCATACATTTACACTGGCATCAAGCAATAGGTAAAGTCCAAGCATAATATATGCGTTTCCGATATGCGGGAACAAGATGATAAATAGACCATATGTGGCAAATGCAGTCGCCCAGGCGGTGAACGTTCCTACCTTATCCCCAATATGGCTAAGCAATATACGTCCGCTAGTTCCCCCAATAGCGCCGAGACACAGGAAAATCCAGCCTTCTATCTCTGCTCCTGAACAGTGCTTTACTATCTCGTTGAGCTCACCCAGAATAACTGAGTGACCACAGTTCAGTATGAAACTTGCCAGTGCCAGCACCCAGAATTGTGGGGTGAAAAGGCTCTGTTTAACATTATAATTATCAAAGGCTGATCGGACAGTGTCACTATCTTCTCCGCTGTCATTGGACTCGTTCTGAATATCCGGAGCCTCAAAGCGGGAAGCCGCAATAAAGTAAATCACAGATAGAATCAGTCCAAGAGTCAACAACCCGTTGCTGTACCCCATTCTCGCTGTAAATAGATGATATAACGGAGTAAGAATTAAAACCGATAGGCTCATACCAAGCGTTGAATAGGCCGTTCCCTTTGTCGCAAGTCTTCTTGGATACCATTTGGATGCTGCTACAGTCAGTCCTCCTTGGGCGGGAGACGGGCCAAGCTTCCACAGCACGGCTATAGCCAGTATAAGAGCAACCATAGACCAGCCGAACTTTGCCAGGATCACTACTCCGAGCGCGTAAAGGACTGCTCCACCCATTGCCAGCTTTCCGCAGTTCTTGCTGTCACCTATCTGTCCGGTGAACAAACTGAAAATAACGCCGGTAACAGTGCCGACCGAGAACGGAATAGTCATCTTCATATATGACCAGCCATTCTGCTCCATCAATTCAGAACGGATCAGGCTAGTTAACATCGTCAGGTTGACACTGACGCAGCATATACCGGCGATCAGCGACATACGATACGCTTTCTTTAATCTTTCTCTTTCGTCCATAGACATTCCCTTTTTATCCATCATTTGCGTTTTTTCCATTATACATTACATCACAAGCTTCACATACTTCTTTTGCAAAACTAGTCATCAACAGAAACAGCCAGCCTGAATAGGCTGGCTGTATGTCGATTAGTATTAACAATGATAAATCGGAATAAACTTAATGGCGCTTTATCCTCATGAAACTTGGTACAAGGTCAGTGTACTCTTCGAACTTTTTAAGCAGTTCACGATCATGATTGTATCGCATCTCACAGGTACGGTCGAACATCATGGTTCCGCCGTTCTCTTTTGTGAAAGGTTTCCACTCAGGAACATCTCCACCGTTGGGATCACCATTAGTAGCAAAGTTCATCCATGCCTGATGCATCTGCTGGCTCAGCTTTACAAGGCCGGGTTCATTACAGGCATCAACATATTCCGTATTGCCGAATACCAGAGGCAGGCAGAGTCCGTGATAAGCTGATGTGCCGCCCATGTAATCCAATTGATATGTGATCATGTAGTTGTAAAGAGGAGCATCAAACTCAGCCTTGCGGTCAAGATAATCATATGCCCCTTGACGGATGACCCAGTCAAGGTAATACAGATCCAACAGATCCCTTCCAGGATAAACTTCTTTGAAGAGTTCTATCATCTCGTCCTTATGATCGCCATACAGATCCTTAAGTAAGGCATCGCGCTCTTCATCAGTGACTTCGCAATATGGTTTAAACTCGGGACACATAAGGTTTACTTCACAAAGGACTGTTCCGCACAGTACAGGTACTGTCTTTCCAAACTCTGACACACCCACCTCGTTAGGGTTGCCGAGATAATAGTCATTGCGTACCGGTCCAATAGCGTCAAGACCAGGATAAGCCACGCCGGATTCTCTCATTTCCTTCATAACTTCAAAATAAAGTTTTCTCAAATCCTCAAAGGGGATCTTGCGGAAATCATCGAAGGTCTCCTTTGTATATCCCGCTTTCTTAACCATAGCTGCAGCTACCTTGCGGCTGAACTCATTGCCTTCCACTTCGAGAGGCAAATTCATAAGGCCACTCTGATAGATTACTCTGTTATACAAGCCATTCGCTGCAGGGATTTGAGTAAGCGTGCGAATCTTTCCTCCACCGCCCGACTGTCCGAACAGTGTGATATTGTTGGGATCCCCGCCGAATGTCTCGATGTTGTCCCTCACCCACTTCAAGGCTTCTACCAAGTCCGCCATACCTGTATTGCCAGAGTTATGGAACTTCTCACCGAAATCCGAGAAATCCATATAGCCAAGAATATTAAGTCTGTGGTTCATGGAAACTACTACCAGGTCTCCATCACGGCAGAGGTTGGCTCCATCATAGCTCATCTGCTCTACAGAAGACCCTGATGAGAATCCACCGCCATGAATCCATACCATTACAGGCCTCTTCGCTTCAGGATCCAGCCTTTTGGTCCAGACGTTGATATATTGGCATTTTTCATCCTCAGGCCAAAACCTGTATCCGAACAAAGGCTGCTGGTCTATGCATTTTCTGCCTCGTACGGTAGGTTTATTGATAGTTGGAGCAACTGGTCCGTATGTTACTGCATCCAATACACCTTCCCATGGGGTGATAGGCTTTGGCATCTCATAGCGCTCTGCTTCGGCGTAAGGAATGCCTCTAAAATAATAGTGATCATTTAGGAAGCATCCGCGGACTTTCCCAGAATTGATCTGTACAGTGGTGCTGTCATCGCAATAGAATCTTCTGTTCATCTCAGTCTCCTATAAAAAGTCAAACAGTTTAAGCTGTTTGCATTGTGGAAATGTGTTCGCTAACCATTCTGGATGGGTCAAACTCCGTCCTGTTGTTCAGAATAGCAAACACGATCCGTGCCATTTTTCTGGTCAGCGCTATTATCGCTCGCCCAGATCCTTTTTCTGCCTTCATACGGTAGTAGTCTTTCATCAAGCGCCAGTCGCCGGTATTCTGCGGCTGCCGGATCACTCCCATCGCCACCTGTACAAAGGCTGTCCTCAAATCTTGAGGGCCATGTTTCGTTATCCGTCCCAAGTGTCTGCTTTCGTTGGAATTGTGAACACTCGGGACCAATCCCAGATATGAGGAGAATCTCTTGAAATCTCCACCGAACCTCTCCATATCCTTTGTGTATGCTGCTATCGTCCACGCTCCGATGAATCCAATGCCAGGTACCGTCATAAGCAGTTTCACCGTTTCGTCTTCATCCAGCATTTCGTGCAGCTGATCTTCCACCCTCTTGATTTGCTGATCAATCTCGTCTAAGATACTGAGTGTCACCTCGAGTGACGAGGCAGTGAATTGTGAGTAACCTTGATCCGCGAGATCTTTGTACAGTTCCTGCCTCTTTTTCTTGCTCTGAAACTGCGCTCTTTTTGTCTCGATTCCGTATCCAAGCAACATCCCATGGATCTGGTTCTTGATCTTCACTCTGCTTTGTACAAGAATGCTCCTCGTCTTCAGAAGTCTACGGATCTCTTCACTTGTCTGGTCACAGAGATGCGCTTCCGGCAGCATCTCCTTCATTAGGTAATACGCCAGTGTCTCTGCGTCGTTTGCGTCTGTCTTCTTCGTGCTCATGGTGATAACCTTGAACTTGTTCGTGTTCACCACTACTACTCCGAATCCTTCCGCTTCCATTCGGTTCTTGAAATACCTGGCATTTCCCGTCGTCTCAATGGCCAGCTCTATGCTGTAGCCGTTTTCTTCTTCTGTGTGCATTTCTTCGGTGAATTCTCTGTAGCCTGTCTCTGTCGTCGCGTACTGCTCCTCCAGCACCACCAGGCCATCTTCTTCCCGCATCGCGCACACCGTGAACTGTGTTTTGTGCAGGTCTATCCCTACACATAGTCTTCTTTCCATCTTTCTGCCTCGCTTTCTTTTTCCCTCAGCAAGACAGCTCCTGTTTGGCAATGCTACCAATCTCCTATTCGACCTTCTCGACCACTGCATGCTTCGATCATAATCCCTTCCATTCTCCTTCTCGATCTCGCAGACCACACGAATT
Organism: Oscillospiraceae bacterium; assembly: GCA_017432285.1. Lineage (GTDB taxonomy): Bacteria > Bacillota > Clostridia > Oscillospirales > Ruminococcaceae > RUG11783. Next base: position 5,936 of record JAFRJM010000018.1, read on the forward strand.
GACGGACTAAAACCTACTCTGTCTCACTGCACCCTTATTTGCATTTTATCAGGTGTTCAAGACTCGCATTGCCTCTGTTTTACTTTTTATCATGCCTCCTT
>JAFRJM010000019.1 GCA_017432285.1 Oscillospiraceae bacterium
AGCAGCAGTTGCAGAAGCAGGCTTTGACAGCCTTGATGCAGCAGCAGCCGACGGCGTAGCATTCGTGTTCATGGGCCACGGCACAGCACACGTTGCAAAGGTCACCTACAGCCAGATGCAGACCCAGATGGATAAACTCGGATACAAGAACGTATTCATCGGCACAGTTGAAGGCGAGCCGGAAGAGACAGCATGTGAAGAAGTTATCGAAGCCGTCAAGGCAGCCGGATACACCAAGGTCGTTCTCAGACCTTTGATGGTAGTTGCAGGCGACCACGCCAACAACGACATGGCAGGCGACGATGAAGACTCCTGGAAGAGCATGTTCGAGGCATCCGGATACTTCGATTCAATCGATTGCCAGATCTCCGGACTTGGCAGGATCGAAGCAATTGAGCAGCTTTATGTTGAGCACACCGGAGCTGTTATCGGAGGAACTATATTGGCAGACGGTATTTATACAGTCAAATTTGATACAGACAGCAGCATGTTCCACGTGAACGAGACATGCAATGGTATGGGCGAACTTACTGTCAAGGACGGCAAGATGATGCTCCATATAACACTGGTCTCCAAGAAGATCGTCAACCTGTATCCCGGACTTGCAGAAGATGCAAAGAAGGACGGAGCAGAACTGCTTCAGCCGACCACCGATACAGTTAAATACAGCGACGGAACTACAGAAGAAGTCTATGGTTTCGATGTCCCGGTACCTGTGATCGGTCAGGAATTCGATCTTGCTATCATAGGAACAGCGGGCAAATGGTATGACCACAAGGTCATCGTATCTGATCCTGTCCCAGTGGAATAAGCTTTACAGTCAGATCCTGCACTGAATAACTGAAGAATAACTAGCGGCGGCACGGCATCCCTGGATCGTGCCGCGTCGCCGTATTTTAATGAAGGAGCAAAAAACGTATGAAAAGGCTCGTTCGTCTTACTGCAGCTCTTATCTTGGTGCTGATGCTGTTCACTTTGGCATCATGCGGCGCCAAAAAAACTGATGACGGTGGGAAAAAAGCCCTCAAAGACGGCATATATCAGATCGAAGTAACTCTTACCGGCGGGACCGGAAAAGCATCGGTGGCGTCTCCCACAGAACTTGAAGTCAAAGACGGCAAGATGACTGCTACTATCATCTGGAGCAGTCCTAACTACGATTACATGATAGTAGATGACGAGCGTTATCTGCCGGAGATCATTGACAACCATTCGGTGTTTAAGATCCCGGTGGCAGAGCTTGATAAGGAACTTCCGGTCATTGGTGATACAGTGGCTATGAGCACTCCTCATGAGATCGAGTATACGCTCTACTTTGATTCATCGACATTGAAAGACGGGGCTGCATCATGAGATGCCGCTCGGTATTCCGGAAAATGCTGGTGCTGGTCTTTTTGGCAGCACTTGTGTTTGCGGTATCCGGATGTTCGGCTAAAACGAATGATAAACCTGCAGCAGACGGTCCGGAATGGAGCACACTGACAGCAGAAAGGGAACTGCCTCTTCGTTATGCTGATCAATACACTGTAACAGAATACACAGGCGGATATTATCTGATAGATATCAACACTACAGGGCGTTTTGTGCTGGTCCCTGAGGGAAGCGGCATACCTAAAAGCCTGGATGAAGATATAGTTCCGCTGTGTCAGCCGCTGGACAGCATCTATCTTACGGCGACTTCTACGATGGACTTCTTCCGTGCACTGGATGGGATCGGAAATATCCGTCTTTCCGGCACAGACAAGAACGGCTGGTATATCGAAGAGGCGAAGCAGGCTATGGACGAAGGGAAGATGTTGTTTGCAGGCAAATACAGCGCTCCGGACTACGAGCTTATCTTCTCCGAGAAATGCGATCTTGCCATCGAATCAACGATGATCTATCACTCACCCGAGATCAAGGAGCAGCTTGAAAAACTGGGGGTCCCCGTTATGGTGGAGCGTTCCAGCTATGAGGAGAATCCGCTCGGGCGGATGGAATGGATCAAACTGTACGGAGTCCTGCTTGGAAAGGAAACCGAAGCGGAGGCTCTGTTTGATGCTGAGGTCAAGGATGTGGAAGCGCTGGCAGGTCAGCCCGATACAGGCAAGAAAGTCGCCTTCTTCTACATCAACGCAGCTGGGACGGTGAACGTCCGTAAGACCGGAGATTATGTTCCCAGAATGATAGAGATGGCTGGTGGGAGCTATATCTTCACAGATCTGGACAGCGGAAGCGGTCTGTCTACTGTGAATATGACTATGGAGGCGTTCTACGACAGAGCCAAGGATGCGGATCTTCTGATATATAACAGCACAATAGACGGCGAGCTCTATACGATGGATGAGCTCATGGCTAAAAGCCCGCTGCTGGCAGATTTTAAGGCTGTCAAGAGCGGGGACGTATGGTGTACGGGAAAGAACCTGTTCCAGGAGCCGATGGGACTTGGAAAACTTATCGGAGACATGCACCGCGCACTGACCGATGATTACCCCGATGACGGGGAACTGACATATATGCACAAACTTAAGAATTGAGGCTCTTGAATATGGAGAAAAGAGGTCACATTCGGCTGTGGATCGGCTTTGCCGGTCTGTTTGCTGCGCTCATTCTGCTGGTGATATGGAATATCAACGCGGGAAGCGTTCATCTTCCGGTGAGTGAGATCATAGAGATCCTGTTCAGCCGTACCGGTGATAATGCGGCTATCGTATGGAATATCAGGCTGCCGAGGATAATCTCCGCACTTATGCTGGGCGGGGCATTGGCCCTGTCCGGCTTTTTGCTGCAGACATTCTTTGCCAACCCTATTGCGGGACCGTTCATCCTTGGTATCTCGTCCGGAGCAAAGCTTATCCTTTCCCTGACACTGATAGGATTTCTCAGCCGCGGGGTGGCTGTAAGTTCTTTCGCACTGATAGTGGCTGCATTCCTCGGAGCGATTCTCTCTATGGGATTCGTGCTTGCTATCTCTCTCAAGGCTAAACAGATGTCACTGCTTATTATCGGCGGTGTCATGATCGGATATATTTGCTCCGCAATAACTGACTTCGTAGTCACTTTCGCGGATGACGCGAACATCATCAACCTTCATCACTGGTCGCAGGGAAGTTTTTCCGGCATGTCGTGGAGCAATGTCGGAGTGATGGTGATAGTGGTGATACCAGTGCTCATCTGCACGTTTATGCTTTCGAAACCGATCAGCGCATATCAGCTTGGTGAGGTATATGCCCAGAATATGGGCGTTAACATCAGGCTTTTCCGTATCGCACTAATTATTCTTTCCAGTCTGCTGTCAGCCTGCGTAACGGCTTTCGCAGGACCGATCTCTTTCGTTGGAGTTGCTGTCCCGCACCTGATACGCAGCATATTCAAAACAGCGAAGCCCATTATCATGATCCCTGCCTGCTTCCTTGGCGGTGCAGTATTTTGTCTGTTCTGCGACCTTATCGCCAGAACAGCTGTTTCTCCGGCAGAGCTTAGTATAAGTTCGGTCACTGCGGTGTTCGGCGCCCCGGTGGTCATCATGGTCATGCTGCGCCGGCAGAAAGACCACATCTGAGGGGAGGCATAGCGGTATGGATTACTATATTTCAACTGAGCATATGACCGTCGGCTATGACGGTGTCCCTCTCATAGAGGATATCCAGATCGGTGTAAGCAGAGGTGAGATCCTGACGCTGATCGGCCCGAACGGTTCCGGCAAATCGACGATATTAAAAAGCATGATCCGCCAGCTCAAACTGATCGCGGGTACTGTTGTGCTTGACGGCCATTCCATCAGTGAGCTGAGTGAGAGGGAGCTGGCCAAAAAGCTTGCTATCGTGATGACCGAGCGCATGCGCGCTGAGCTGATGACCTGCTGGGATGTCGTTGCCACAGGGCGTTATCCGTATACGGGACGGCTAGGTCTTCTGTCTGCAGAGGACAGACAGAAAGTGGATGAAGCGATCCGGATGGTACATGCTGAGGACTACGCAGAAAGTCCTTTCGACAGGATCAGCGATGGCCAGAGACAGCGCCTGCTGCTTGCCCGTGCTATCTGTCAGGAGCCGGAAGTTATAGTGCTGGATGAGCCGACATCGTTTCTGGATATCCGGCATAAAATGGAATTGCTTGATGTGCTGAAGACGATGGTCAGCGCCCGCAATGTGGCTGTGGTTATGTCTCTGCACGAGCTCGATCTGGCCCAGAAGGTATCAGACCGTGTTGTTTGCGTAGCTAACCGAAGTGTAGACAGATACGGCACACCTGAAGAGATCTTCCAGGACGATTACATCCGTCAGCTTTACGGTATTGAAAAGGGAAGTTACAACTCGCTTTTCGGAAGTCTTGAGATGGAACCTGCAGAAGGTATCCCGTCAGTGTTCGTGATCGGGGGAGGCGGAAGCGGCATCCCGGTGTACCGTGCCCTGCAGCGCAACGATATATCATTTGCCGCAGGCATAATCCAGGAAAATGATCTGGACTGGCCTGTAGCTCATGCACTGGCTGCTGAGGTAGTTTCTGTGCCTGCATTTCAGATGCCTGATAAGGCAGCTGTCGAAAAGGCGAAGGAGCTCATTGACAGATGCGGAAGCGTTATCTGCTGCACGGATACTTTTGGAGAATGCAATCAGGCGTGCAAAGAGCTTAGGGAATATGCTGTATCGCGTTCTCTGCTGACAGAACCTTCCGAATTATTTGAAAAAGTGAAAAAAGAGGAAAAATGATGAAGCAGGTCTGGCTGATAACCTTGGCGGCGATCTTTGCCGGTTTTTTGATTGACTGTGCGCTTGGCGACCCGGTCTGGTTCATCACGCATCCGATAATCCTTATCGGCAGACTTATATCCCGTTCGGAAAAGTTCCTACGCAGCAAGTTTCCCAAGACTGACAGAGGAGAACTGGCAGCCGGAGCTGTGATGGCAGTTTTTGTACCGCTGGTCAGCGTCGCTGTCTCTTTTGGCATCCTTTATGTATGTTATCTGATCCATCCGGTGGTCTATTTTGCTGTTTGCTCTATGATGTGCTGGCAGATCCTTGCTGCGAGATGTCTTCAGCAGGAGGCCTACAAAGTCATTAACTGTCTGGAGAAAGACGGACTTCCTGCAGCGAGGACACAGGTGGGTATGCTTGTAGGCAGGGATACAGATCAGCTTACAGAGGAACAGGTCCTTAAAGCCACAGTAGAGACTGTGGCGGAGAACACATCAGACGGCGAGATAGCACCCCTTTTCTGGATGTTCCTTGGCGGACCTGTAGGCGGTTTCTTTTACAAAGCTATAAATACCATGGATTCCATGGTCGGTTATAAAAACGACAAGTATCTGTACTACGGCAGATTCGCAGCGAAACTGGATGATGTTGTTAACTTCATCCCGGCCAGACTTGCTGCTCTGGGATTCATAATCTCCGCACCGGTATTAGGGTTCGACGGCAGGAATGCTGCCCGCATCTGGAAGCGCGACCGCAGGAAACATGCAAGCCCGAATTCCGCGCAGACCGAATCAGCCTGTGCAGGAGCGCTTCATATACAGCTTGGAGGCGCTGCCAGTTATTTTGGAACGATGCATGACAAGCCCACGCTTGGTGATCCAGACAGGCCGATCGAGAGAGCTGATGTATCCCGCAGCTGTAAGCTGATGTTCGGGACAAGTGTGTTCTGGCTCGTTGTGTTTGAGGTGCTGAGTCTGCTTGTCCTTTTATTCGGAGGGGTTTGCGCATGATCATTCACGCTCCATATGTACATGGCGGTGACATATACCGGAACAGTATCACGCTGGATTTTTCTGTCAACGTGAATCCTCTTGGTATGCCTGAATCTGTAAGGAACGCCATCGTCAGGGCAGCGGATCATCTTGATGCCTATCCTGATCCCTACTGCGGAGAACTGAGAGCTAAGCTTGCAGAGACGATGCATATCGACGAGGACTGGATCCTGTGCGGAAACGGTGCCGCAGAGCTGATCTATCAGTTTATCTTCGCTGTCCGCCCAAAGAAGACGATCCTTCCGGTACCTTCATTTTCAGATTATGAAGCTGCTCTTAAGGCTGCGGACTGTGCTCCGGCATATTATTCACTTAAAAGGGAGGAAGGTTTCCTTCTCACAGATGATATCCTGTCTGCAATAAATGAAGACACGGATATGATAATGCTCTGCAGTCCTAACAACCCTACCGGACGTCTTGTCGGCAGAGATCTTCTTGAACGGATCCTTGAGAGATGCAGGGAGACAGGGACATGGCTGTTCCTGGATGAATGCTTCGGAGAGCTGACTGACACTGAGACACCGTCGCTCGCGGATATGCTCAGACCCGGGGACAGAGTTTTTCTGCTTCGGGCATTTACAAAGATCTTTGCTATGCCCGGACTCCGTCTGGGATATGCAGTATGTCCCAATTCAGAACTGGTAGACCGTATATGCGTTCAGTCCCAGCCGTGGAACGTGTCCTCGCTCGCTCAGGCAGCCGGTGTAGCTGCACTGGACTGCGAAGGATGGGCAGAGACGACCAGAGCGCTGATGCGGAAGGAGAAAGACTACCTTATCAGGGAGCTGGAAGGAATGCGGATATCCGTTCTTCATAGCGATGCCAACTTCCTTATGCTCTCAGGTGTATCGGGACTGTATGACAGATTGCTTGAAAGGGGCATTCTTATAAGAAACTGTGAAAACTACCACGGGCTCGGTGAAGGCTACTGCAGAATAGCTGTACGCACACACGAAGAGAACGAAGTGCTTATCGAAACTGTCCGGGAGGTCCTTCATGAGTAATACCGGAATCGAAACATATTACGCTCTTAAAGATGGAAAGAAACTGCAGTTCGGTTACACTACCGGTACCTGCGCGGCTGCTGCCACCAAGGCAGCGACTGTCATGCTGCTCACCGGCCGTATACCTGAGACAGTTCACATTATGACGCCTAAAGGGATCGCGTTGGATCTTGAGGTGCTTAAACCCAGGCTTTCTGAAGATGCGGCCTCCTGCGCTATCAGGAAATACAGCGGGGACGATCCGGATGTTACTAACGGCATTCTGGTCTATTCCGAAGTACGCGTAAGTGCAGGCCCGGGCATCCACATCGACGGTGGGCTTGGTGTAGGACGTGTAACGAAACCCGGCCTTAAAGAGCCGATAGGCGAGGCGGCGATCAACCCGGTACCGAGGGAGATGATCCGTATGGCAGCTGAAGAGGCGCTTGATGAGTGCGAAGAGGTGACCGGACTGGACGTAGTAATCTCTATTCCTGACGGTGTCGAGATCGCGAAGAAGACTTTCAATCCCAGACTGGGCATTGAGGGAGGAATATCTGTTCTCGGAACCAGCGGTATAGTGGAGCCGATGAGCGAAGATGCCCTGATCGAGAGCATTGAGCTCGAGATACGGCAGAGGAAAGCTCTGGGAAGCGACCGTCTGCTCATCACTCCGGGTAACTACGGAGCGGATTTTGCCAAGGCAGTCTGTCAGATGGATGAGGCTCAGCTTGTAAAATGTTCAAACTATATCGGACGCACGCTGGACATGGCTGCTTCTGAGGGCTTCAGTGAAGTGCTCCTTATCGGACACGTCGGAAAACTGGTCAAGCTGGCCGGCGGTATCATGAATACGCACTCCAAAGAGGGAGACTGCAGAGCAGAGATCATGGCATCTCTTGCCATTAAGGCAGGAGCTTCAGCTGAACTTGCAAGAGCTGTCCTTGAAAGTGTCACAACCTCTGAGATGCTGCGGCTGATCCATGATGAAGGACTGCTTGAACCCGCTATGGAACTGATGGGTAAACAGATAGATTTCTACCTGCGCCGTAGATCACATGATCAGTTCGCGATCGGAGCCATAGTATTCACGGAAGATTACGGCATGTTATGCACTACAGGGCCGGCTGCAGAATGGCTTGAAGAAATTAAGCAGCAAAACGAGAGAAACGAATGAGTAAGGGAACACTATACGGTGTCGGAGTCGGGTCGGGAGATCCGGAACTGCTGACTCTGAAGGCGGCAAGATTGCTGAGAGACTGCGATATCATCGCTATACCTCAGAAAAAGGACAGATGCTTTGCGCTGCGCATCGTCCTGGATGCTCTGCCTGAACTGGCAGACAAGTCCCTGCTTGAGATAGTTATGCCCATGACCCGCGATAAGGATGCAAGAGAGCGTGCGCATCAGAAAGGTGCCGCTGCTTTGGCTGAGCAGCTGGATAAAGACTTAAATGTGGTCTATATCACGCTGGGAGATCCCACGATATACTCCACATACGGATATCTGCAGCGGCGGATACAGGAGATGGGGTATGAAACTGAAACAGTCCCGGGAGTACCGTCATTCTGTGCTGCGGCAGCAGCTCTGGACATTTCCCTGTGTGAAGACAGGGATGAGCTGCACCTGCTTCCAGGAGGGATAAATGCGGACCAGGCTCTGGCATACCCGGGGACAAAGGTGTTCATGAAAGGGGAGATCCCTGTACTGCTCGATGCGGCAAAGAACGCTGGTCAGACGCTTATAGGCGTTCAGAACTGCGGCACCGAAGCAGAAGAACTGTATCATTCAACGGAAGAGATACCGGCAGATGCCGGATACTATACACTGATCATTGCAAAGGAGAACAACTGATGGTTCATTTCGTAGGAGCTGGCTGCGGTGCAGCCGATCTGATCACACTGCGCGGCAAGGAACTCATTGAGAAAGCTGATGTGATCATCTATGCAGGCTCATTGGTCAATCCTGAGCTTCTCTCCTGGAAAAAGGAGGAATGTCCTGTATATAACAGCGCGAAGATGACGCTGGAAGAGGTCATAGAGGTTATGCTGGATGCTGAGAGCAAAGGCCTTGATACCGTACGTCTTCATACAGGAGACCCTTGTCTGTACGGAGCCATCCGGGAGCAGATGGATGTGCTTGATGAGCACGGAATCACATATGACTACTGCCCGGGAGTGAGCTCTCTCTGCGGAGCTGCTGCTGCGATCAACATGGAATATACACTTCCTGATGTTTCTCAGAGCGTGGTCATTACACGTATGGCAGGACGTACGCCTGTTCCGGAGAGGGAGAGTCTGCGCTCTTTTGCTGCGCATAAGACTACGATGGTCCTTTTCCTCAGCGCATCTCTGCTTGAGCAGTCTGCAGCTGAACTTATTGCAGGCGGATATGATGAGGACACTCCTGTCGCAATCGTTTACAAAGCTTCATGGCCTGATGAGAAAGCATTCCGCTGCACCATCGGCACCATGGCAGAATGCGCAAGAGAGAATCAAGTCACCAAGACAGCGCTTATCATCGTGGGCGATGCAGTCAAACAGAGCAACTACAGACGTTCAGATCTGTACAATCCGGATTTCACCACCGGTTACAGGAAAGCTAAGGGGGAATAATCATGCGGCTTAGGATAGTATCCTATACCGAACAGGGCAGAAATACTGCAGCAGGCATCGCGGAGGCGATGAGGGCTGCTGGTCACAGCTGCCGTCAGTTTGCTTTGCCTAAGTTCTGTGCTGCAGGAGATGAGCCTCTTAAAGGACGGGCAGCGGAATGGGCTGCAGAAGGCTTCAGGGAAGCTGATGCATTGATCTTTTGCTGCGCTTCCGGTATCGCTGTGCGCGCTATTGCGCCATCGGTAAAAGACAAGACAACTGATCCCGCAGTTATAGTCGTCGATGAGCTCGGTCACTATGTGATCCCTCTGCTTTCAGGGCATATCGGCGGAGCGAATGAGCTGGCGCTGGCTATCGCAGAGGAACTGGGAGCAACGCCTGTGCTTACCACAGCTACGGATCTGCATGGACTGTTTGCTGTGGATGTGTTTGCCTCAAAGAACCATCTTGCTATCGGAAGCATGGCTCTCGCAAAGGCTGTCTCAGCGGCACTGCTGGCAGGAGATCCAGTCGGATTCCGGTCTGATTTCCCTTATGAAGGCACATTGCCGCAGGGACTTACGGAAGGCGAAGCAGAGCTTGGGATCTATATATCTGATGATCAGGCAGAGGATCCGTTCCCGAAAACACTGCACCTTGTCCCGAAGAGATACGCTGCAGGAATGGGATGCCGCAGGGGAAAGCCAAAGGAGGAACTCGAAGCATTTCTGCTTGAACAGCTTGAGGGCTGCGGAGTCTCGGCCAGGGAACTTCGCTGCATCGCCAGCATAGATCTCAAGGCTGATGAACCGGGACTGCTGGCTCTGAGCGGGCAGTATCGGATACCGCTGCTGACTTATTCTGCAGAGCAGCTTTCTGCAGTGCCGGGAGAATTCACAGCGTCAGCATTTGTTAAAGAGCATACCGGCGTGGATTCGGTGTGCGAGCGCGCAGCGGTCCTCGCATCAAACGGACCATTGATAGTTAAAAAGACAGCAGCGAACGGAATGACCTTCGCTCTTGCTAAATATGAGGAGGCGATCAGTTTTGAATAAGCTTTATATCGTCGGGATCGGTCCCGGAAACTATGAAAACATGACCTTGCGTGCCCAGCAGGTGCTGGCTGAGAGCGATATCATCATCGGATACACAGTCTATGTGAATCTGGTGAAGGATCATTATCCGGAAAAGGAGTTTCTGACCACGCCTATGCGTCAGGAGACCGAACGTGTCGATCTGGCTCTGGCCAAAGCGGCAGAAGGCAAAACAGTATCTCTCGTCTGCAGCGGCGACGGCGGAGTGTACGGTATGAGCGGCCTTGCGGAGGAACTTGCCCCGAACTATCCGGGCGTTTCAGTCGAAACGATCCCCGGAGTATCTGCTGTTCTCAGCGGAGCTGCACTTCTTGGTGCGCCGCTCATTCACGATTTCGCTGTTATCAGTCTCAGTGACCTGCTTACTCCATGGGAGAAGATTGAGAAGAGACTTTCTTGTGCGGCACAGGCTGACTTTGTCATATGCATCTACAATCCTGCCAGCCACAAAAGAAAAGATTATTTGCAGAAGGCATGTGATATCGTTCTCGAATATGCTTCACCTGAGACCGTCTGCGGCATTGCCCGCAATATCGGCCGTGAGGGAGAATCCTATTCGATCATGACATTGAAAGAACTGAGGGATGCTGAGGCAGACATGTTCACAACAGTCTTTATCGGCAACTCCCAGACTAAAGTTATCGGTGACCGCATGGTCACACCTAGAGGTTATAAATTATGAGCAGCATCCTATTGTTTGCGGGAACAACGGAAGGCCGACGCATAGCTCAGGGCTGCCGGAACAAGCCCGTGACACTGCATGTCAGCGTAGCAACAGAATACGGAGAGACACTGATCGAGCCGGCGGATAACATCCATGTCGTTCATGGACGCAAAGATGCTGCAGAGATCGGTGCCATGATCGATGAGACCGGCGCGTCCCTGGTGATCGACGCTACGCATCCCTATGCAGAAGAAGTCACCAGAACTCTTCATGAGGTCTGCGCTTCCAAAGGCATCGAGTATCTTCGTGTGCTGAGAGATCAGGAGAAGATATATCCTGAGATCTGTGAATTTGTGGATGACACCGATGCAGCCATCGATTATTTGCAGAAGGTGCACGGAAACGTTCTTCTCACAGTCGGTTCCAAGGAACTGGCCAGATATACTGAGATTGAGGATTATCAGACGAGACTTTTTGCGAGGATCCTTTCCTTACCTGAAGCAATGAAACAGGCAAGCGATCTCGGGTTCGGCGGAAAGAACCTTATATGCATGCAGGGACCCTTCAGTGAAGAGCTCAATATCGCAATGATGCGCTCTCTGAATATCCGTTATCTGGTCACTAAAGATACAGGCAGTACAGGAGGATTTCCGGAAAAGATACGCGCTGCCAAAGTATGCGGCGTGACTCCTGTAGTTATCCGCCGTCCGCTGAGCGAAGCCGGAGTCGGAGTAGAGGAGTGCTTGTCACTTATTGGAGAGCGTTACGGATTTACGCCCGAGTTTGACAAACATATTACTATCCTCGGTGTTGGAACGGGCAGCGCAGAGGGCATGACTCTGGCTGCCGAACAGGCGTGCCGTGAAGCAGATCTTATAATCGGCGCAAAACGCCTTTGTGAGTCGCTTGAGCGTTTCCGCAAGCCTGTAACTGTTGCTATTGCAGCAAAAGATATCGATGAACTGATCCGCAGCACTCCTGCCCGCAATATAGTGGTTGCGATGTCAGGAGATACAGGATTTTACAGCGGCACGAAAAGTCTGCTGGCACGTATAGCCGACCTTCATCCAAATGTGCTTCCGGGAATATCATCAGTAGCATATCTCTCCAGCCGTACAGGCGTTTCCTGGGATGATGCCGTACTGGTAAGCGCTCACGGACGCAGCTGCAATATCGTTGCTAAAGTCCGTGACAATCCTAAGGTCATAGCACTGGTCGGAGGTGCTGACGGGGTCTCCGGTATGGCTAAAGAACTCACAGAGTATGGCCTTGGCGGAGTGCAGATCACTGTAGGAGAGAACCTTTCATATGAGAATGAGCGCATAACTTCCGGCACTGCGGATGAGCTCAGGGATCAGACCTTTGATTCACTGTCGCTCGTTCTTGTTCAGAATCCTGAGGCCTCAAAGGCAGTCGTCACTCACGGACGTGAGGATGATGATTTCACTAGGACTGAAGTGCCTATGACCAAGCAGGAAGTGCGCGCTGTCACACTGGCAAAACTGCGCCTTACAAAGGACGCTGTTTGCTGGGATATCGGTGCAGGAACAGGCTCGGTATCGCTTGAGATGGCTGAATGCTGCGTGGACGGACATGTCTGGGCGGTAGAACAAAAGGAAGATGCCTGTGAACTTATAGAAACGAACAAGCGTAAACTGAGGGTAGCCAATGTTACGGTAGTCTGCGGAAAAGCTCCTGACTGCCTGGCTGATTTGCCCGCGCCAACACATATTTTTGTGGGAGGAAGCAGCGGCAATCTGCGTGCTATCCTTGAGGCCGCGCTTGAGAAGAATCCTTCAGTCCGCATCGTTATTAACGCGATTACGCTGGAAACAGTAGCAGAAGCAGCTGAAGCGATGAAAGAGCTTCCGGTCGTAGATACTGATATCATCCAGCTCAGCGCTGCCAGAGGAAGAAAACTCGGACGCTACCATCTCATGACCGGGATGAACCCGGTATTCATCCTTTCCTGTGAAGGAGGTCCGACTGATGCATAGCCCAAGACTGGTCTTCGCCGCACCGTCCAGCGGAAGCGGCAAGACGACAGTGACCTGCGGTATCCTGCAGGCGCTGAAGAACAGAGGAATGAATGTCTTCTCCTTTAAATGCGGGCCTGACTATATAGACCCCATGTTTCAGGAGAAGGTCATAGGCGTGCGCTCCGGAACTCTTGATCTGTTCTTTTCAGGAGAGGATACATTGAAACGGCTCTTCTGCAGGAATGCGGAGGGATCCGATATTTCTGTAGTCGAGGGTGTGATGGGTTTCTATGACGGGCTCGGCTCTGATACAGACAGGGCCTCCACATATCATGTCGCTAAGGTGCTTCAGGCGCCCGTTATCCTAATAGTCAACGCCAGGGGACAGGCACTTTCCACTCTCGCTGAACTGGATGGCTTCATGAAGTTCCGTCCGGACAGCGGCATCAGGGGAGTGATCTTCAACCAGATGAGCGAGCATGTCTTCAAAGCGCTGGAACCTGAAGTGCGCAGGATGGGTATACTTCCTATCGGATATCTCCCGAAGGTAAGCGATCTGGTCATAGAGAGCCGCCATCTTGGACTGGTCACGCCCGGTGAGATAGACGGTCTCAGCGACCGTCTTCAGAAACTGGCTGAAACACTGGAGAAGACGCTTGATTTTGAAGCACTGCTTAAACTGTCGGCAGAAGCGCCGGATCTTGCTTATTTGCCTGATCCTGATATCCCTGATATGCCGAGGACAAAGATCGCTGTTGCAAAAGATGAGGCGTTCTGCTTCCTGTATAAAGACAATCTGGCCTTGCTTGAGAGCTTAGGGGCAGAACTTCTGTATTTCTCACCGATACATGATCAAACTGTTCCGGATGAGGCACAGGGACTTCTGCTTCCGGGAGGATATCCGGAGCTCTATGCAAAAGAGATAAGCGAAAACGTCTCCATGCTCGAGTCAGTTGCTTCGGCAATACGGAGCGGTATGCCGTGTCTTGCGGAATGCGGAGGTTTCCTCTATCTTCATAAGGAACTGGAGGATATGGACGGCACTTATTGGCCGATGGCCGGGGTGCTGGATGCCAAAGCATGGCGGACGAACAGACTTGGAAGATTCGGATATATCACGTTAGCGAGCAACGGGGACAACTGGCTGCTCCCTGAGGGTGAGCAGATCAGGGCTCATGAGTTCCATTATTATGAAAGCAGTGACTGTGGTACGGACTTGCACGCGCAGAAACCAACCGGTAGCCGCAGCTGGGACTGCATACATATAAAAGGAAACCTGATGGCAGGTTTTCCACACATGTTCTATGAATCGGATCCGAAATTTGTGGAAAGATTCCTGCGCCGCTGCGCAGGAGAGGAGGAGTAATACATGGCAAAAGCATTGATGATACAGGGAACCATGTCCAATGCAGGCAAGAGCCTTATAGCGGCAGGCCTCTGCAGGGTGTTTAAGCAGGACGGCTACAAAGTGGCTCCTTTCAAGGCCCAGAACATGGCGCTAAACTCCTTTATCACTCGTGAAGGCCTGGAAATGGGCCGCGCCCAGGTGGTCCAGGCGGAAGCAGCAGGTGTTGAGCCTTCAGTTCTCATGAACCCTATACTCCTCAAGCCAACCACAGATATGGGCTCGCAGATAATCCTCAATGGAGAGGTCTGGGGTCAGCTGTCTGCACAGGACTATTTTGCCCAGAAAAAGAAACTCCTGCCTGAGGTGCTTAAAGCATATCAGACTCTGTCGGATCAGAACGATGCCATCATTATTGAAGGTGCCGGCAGTCCTGTTGAGATCAACCTTAAGGACAGCGATGTTTATGTCAATATGGATATGGCAAAAGCTGCCAAGGCTCCTGTTCTTCTGGTGGGAGACGTCGACAGGGGAGGCGTTTTTGCCCAGCTCTACGGTACTGTAGCTTTGTTCACCGAAGAAGAGCGCGCAATGGTCAAAGGCGTCATCATCAACAAGTTCCGTGGGGATCAGACGATCCTGGATCCGGGCATCAAGATGCTGGAAGATCTTATCCATATTCCGGTAGTCGGAGTCGTGCCGTGGGTACGGCTGGATATAGATGATGAAGACAGCCTTTCAGAGAGGCTCACCAACCGTGAGGCGTCTCTGGTTGATATCGCTGTGGTACGCCTTCCGCGTATCGCAAACTTTACGGATTTCAAGGCGCTGGAAGGCATAGACGGTGTTTCAGTGCGTTACATAAATTCAACACGCCAGTTCGGTGAGCCAGACATGGTGATCATCCCTGGTACGAAGAACACAATGGCAGACCTGCTCTGGATGCGTCAGAACGGCTTGGAAGCTAAGATTCAGCGCTTCGCAGATGTCGGCGGTCCGGTGCTTGGTATCTGCGGCGGATATCAGATGCTCGGTGAAGAACTGAGTGACCCGTTCAATGTCGAACACGGCGGGACTTTGCGCGGAATGGGACTTCTTCCTGTTTCCACAGAGTTTACAGCACAGAAGACACGGACCCGTGTGGACGGAAGCTTCGGAGCGATGGGAGGGATATTCTCAGAACTTACAGGAAAGCACTTCGAGGGATATGAGATCCATATGGGAGTTACCAACAGCAGCGCAGGCATCGCTCAGATCGTCGACGGTGTCAGCGGGACCAGCAGGATAGACGGCTGCCAGAACGGCAATGTATACGGCAGCTACGTGCATGGTATACTTGATGGAGACGAAGTTGCAGGTACCATCGTCAGAGCCCTTGCGATGAAGAAGGGTGTAGATCCTGCAGATCTTGGTAAAGTGGACGGAGAAGCCCACAAACAGCAACAGTATGACCTGCTGGCTGATACTTTGCGTAAAAGTATGGATATGGAACTTGTTTATCGAATCTGGACGGAGGGGTTGAAATGAGAATAATGAATCTTGCTCCGGCGGATATTGAGAAGGAAAGTTTCAGGATCATTACGGAGGAACTGGGTGACAGAGTGCTGGAACCGGAACAGGCTCCTATTATAAAGAGAGTAATACACACCACTGCGGATTTCGGATTTGCTGATACTCTGTACTTTTCGCCTGACGTTGTCAGGATAGCGAAGGAAGCGATCAGAGGGGGAGCTACAGTCGTAACTGATACACAGATGGGTCTTGCAGGTATAAGCAAGAGGACGCTGGAGCGCTTCGGCGGCAAGGCTGTGTGTTTCATGAGCGACCCGGATGTTGCGGAGGAAGCCAAGCGCCTCGGATGCACAAGAGCACGAACAAGTATGGACAAAGCTTCCAGACTGGGTGACAATGTCATCTATGCTATCGGCAATGCACCAACAGCTTTGATAAGACTGCGCGAACTTATCGACGAAGGATACCGTCCGAAACTTATCATCGGTGTGCCTGTAGGTTTTGTAAATGTGGTGGCTTCCAAAGAACTCATCATGGAGACAGATGTGCCATGTATCGTAGCTCAGGGACGCAAAGGCGGAAGCAACGTTGCCGCCTGCATAGTCAATGCATTGCTGTATCTGATGGACGAGACTAGAGGCGGCGACAGACCTGCCGAAAAGAAGGAGAAAGAATGATGGAAAACAGTTCTTCATTTTTCTGCAATAAGGCCTGCAAATACTTTCCGTGTCACAAGGTAGAGGATACGGATACTTTCAACTGCCTGTTCTGCTACTGTCCTCTTTATATGCTCGGAGATAGATGCGGAGGTAATTTCCGCTACACCAAAAGAGGTATAAAAGATTGTACACTGTGTACGATACCTCACAGACCGGATTCGGCAGAATATATCCGTACCCGTTTTGCAGAGATAGCAGCTAATGCAGGGATCGCGCCTACCGCTCCGCAGCCCGAACTTTTTTCTGAACCGGATGATCAGAAGGATCCCTATGCGGTGATCGCAGCATGGAATGAGGCTATAGCACCGCAGGATGAAGAAGCCGCAAGAGCCTCAAAAGCGCATTGGGACAGCGTAGCGAAACCTTTGGACGGTCTTGGGAAACTAGAGACGATCGTCACACGTATTGCTGCACTTACCGGTAAGGAGAATGTGAACATCGAAAAGAGAGCGGTAGCAGTTCTGTGCGCGGACAACGGTGTTGTTGAAGAGGGAGTGACTCAGACAGACGCTTCTGTTACTGCTACTATGGCAAGAAATGTCGCAAGTCACAGATCTTCTGTATGTTTGATGGCAAAATCAGCCAGAGCAGATGTGTACTCCATAGATATAGGGATACTGCACAGGGTGGATGGTACTATCGACCTCCATGTGGGCGACGGTACAGCCAATATGACGAAAGGCCCGGCTATGACTGCTGAGCAGGCTATAAAGGCACTCAAGAACGGTGTTGCTCTTGCAAAGTCTTTTGCTGATAGAGGTTACCGCATTCTGGTAACAGGTGAAATGGGAATAGGGAACACAACTACCTCTAGCGCCATTGCATCTGTGCTGCTTGATCTCCCGGTCAAGACAGTTACCGGAAGAGGCGCAGGCCTCTCCGATGAAGGCCTGGAAAGAAAGCGCACTGCCATTAAAAAAGCTATAGAAATCAATAAGCCGGATCCTTCTGATGCTTTTGATGTTTTACAGAAGCTTGGCGGATTCGATCTGGCAGGTCTGGCAGGACTATATATCGGCGCAGCTCTATGCCGTATGCCGATCCTCATAGACGGACTCCCGAGCTCAGTGGCTGCACTTGTGGCATCGAGGCTTGTTCCGAACTGCACGATAGCAATGCTGCCCAGTCACTGCTCTGCAGAGCCGGTGGCTCAGGCGATCCTGAAGGAATTAGGATTGGAAGCAATTATATTTGCAAACATGAAACTTGGTGAAGGAACCGGAGCAGTTTGTATGTTGCCTTTGATCGATGAGGCTTTGGCGGTTTATCACGGCTCGGTCAGGTTCAACGCTACGGGAATAGAACAGTATCAGCCATTGGGAGGAACTACGGAATGATGATCCTGCTTACAGGCGGTTCAGCCTGCGGCAAGAGTTCATATGCTGAAGATATATGTCTGCAGGGTCCCGCACCGCGCTTCTATCTGGCAGCTATGCAGCCGTATGGCGAGGACGGACAGAGAAAAGTACAGCGTCACAGGGCACTGCGGGCAGGAAAAGGTTTCGAGACTATAGAACGTTATACGGATTATGCCTCGCTGAAGCTTCCTGCCAGAGGCACAGCACTTCTGGAGTGCATTTGCAATCTGACTGCGAACGAGATGTTCGATGAGAACGGAAACCAGAGCGACCCATGCGAGCGTGTGCTGTCCGGAGTGGAGAATTTGGCTCAGCAGTGTGACCTGCTGATAGTTATTACGAACGATGTCGGTTCGGGCGGTGACATATATGAGGATGGAACGAATGATTATATCCGTGCAGTCGGTGCGATCAATTCGGTTTTGGCTTCCCGGGCGGACACAGTCATTGAGATGGTAGCAGGTATACCTATTCTGGTGAAAGGAGAACTCCCGTTATGCAATTGATCTGGCATGCGATCGTATCCGCATTTTCAACATTTTCGATCATCCCGACGCCGCGCATCGAATGGAATTCAAAGAGCCTCAGCGGGCTTCTTGGAGCACTGCCGCTCGTCGGAGTGGCGATCGGCGGGATAGGCTATCTGTATTATCTGCTTGCGGGAATGCTGGAACTTCCCGCTATCCTTTCTGCAGCAGCAATGACACTTATACCGATAGGGATATCCGGAGGCATTCATCTGGACGGTTTTACTGATACGGTTGATGCGATCTCCAGTTACGGAGATGCAGAGAAAAAACGGGCGATCCTTAAGGATCCTCACGTCGGTGCTTTTGCTGTTATCGGCATTGCATTCTATTTTCTATTTTATTTCTCTCTCTGTGCTTCGCTGCCATTCACAAGTGATATGGTGATCCTTCTGGGAGTCACCCATGTGCTTGGCAGAACAGTAGGTGCTCTTGCCAGTTCGCTTATCCCTACATCTACCAAGAAGGGAATGCTTCATGCTTTCCTGGAAGATGCTTCCCGCGGGAATGTATATGCTCTTTTGGTCTGGGCTTTACTTAGTCTGGCGGTAGCTGCATATATTATGCCTATGGCATCAGGCGTTTTCCTGTTGCTATCTGTATGTGTATTTTTCTATGTGAAAGGTCTGGCTCAGAAACAGTTCGGCGGTATGTCCGGCGACATAGCGGGTTTCTGTATCTCTCTTACTGAGATCGTGCTGTTGCTTGGCCTTGTGCTTTCTGAAAGGGTGGTGACACTGTGGTTCTGATACTTGGGGGCGTAGGTTCAGGAAAGCGGGATTATGCCCGTTCACTTGGATATACCGATGACGAGATGAGCCGGGATGTCTTTTCTGATGCTCCGGTGCTTATAGAACTGGAAGAAACGGTACGCAGAGCACCTCAGAAAGCAGAAGCCTTGCTTGAACCTCTGTGCACTAAAGAACTTGTGCTGTGTGCTGAGGTAGGAAGCGGAGTCATTCCGCTGTCAGCTGAGGACCGCCGTTTCCGTGAAGCGACGGGACGGCTCTGTGTTCAGCTTGCAAAACAGGCGCAGAGCGTAGTGAGGATCGTCTCAGGGATACCGACAGTGATCAAAGGAGAGATGCCATGCGAGCGTTGCTGATACGCCATGGAAAGACACAGGGGAATTCAGAACGCCGCTACATTGGCATCACTGATGAACCTCTTAGCGATGTGGGAAGGGCTGAGGTCGAAAGAGTACGGCCTGACTCATCGTTGAAACTTGTATATGTTTCACCGCTTCTGCGTGCAAGACAGACAGCATCGATTCTGTTTCCCCAGGCGGAACAGCGTGTGATCCCTGACCTGCGAGAAACGGATTTCGGAGTGTTTGAGGGACGTTCAGCGGATGAAATGTTCGACGACGCTGATTACCGCGAATGGGTGGACGGAATGTGCCTCGGACCTTGTCCGGGAGGAGAATCCCGCGGAGATGTGACCCGCAGAGCTGTTCCGGCTTTCATCGAGGCTGTTCATGATGCGGAGGCAGCCGGAGTTGAAGAGGCTGTGTTTGTGACTCACGGAGGCGTGATAATGTCGATTCTGGAGGAACTGGCTGTGCCAAAGCGTGATTATTACGAATACCAGTTGAAGAACCTCTGCGGATGGCGGGCTGAATGTACATGGGATGATGATAAACTGGTGCTTAGAGATATCAGGCTGATCTGACTTATCTATACAAATAGAAAAGCGATGTAACTGCTGAGTTACATCGCTTTTCTGGTATTGCGAAATCACACTACGGTGACATGAATCATTCCGTTATTGCGTGCTGTCTGTTCGAGGTGTGCCATCCAATCAGGAGATGGTTCTTTTATGGTCTGCCTGTAAGGTTCTCTTACTCCATAATGTCGGTACGAGATTATCCGGTAATGGATGTCTCCTTTATTCTGGTACTCAGCAAGTGACCTGCTGACATCGTCCACAGTCTTCTCTGAACTGAAATCAGGTGAGCATACAGTACGGACTTCCGTCAACTTCCCCAGGGAAGCAAGATAGATCGCTTTATCCATAATGCCGGAACCGTCACCACCTATAAGTGAACAGTATTCTTCAGTTTCTGTTGACTTGACATCCAGCATCACTCCATCACATGCGTCAAGAAGATCCTGATTGTCCCTGAAATCCATTGACCCGTTGCTGTCTATCAGCGCGGTAAGGCCAAGACCCTTGACTTTACCGAACAATTCAATAAGAAATGGTTTGTACAATGTGCATTCTCCGCCGGAAGTAGATATGCCCTTAATAAATGGGGCATTTCTTTTTATGCGTTCAAACACTTCATCTGCTGTCATCCATTTGACTCGCGGCGAAGAGAGATGCGGACAGGTTTTAAGACATGTATCGCATTTGCAGCACAGATCTTCATTCCAGACAACTTTTCCGTCTACGATGGAGAGAGCATGTACGGGACATGTTTCAACACATAGACCGCAGTTCATGCACAGGTTTATCGTTTCCGGGTTGTGGCAGTATGCGCAGTGGTAGTTACAGCCCTGAAAAAAGACCGCAGTGCGGTTTCCGGGGCCGTCTACAAATGACTGATCTATTATCTTGTTTATCGGTGCTTTAATCATTCAACAGAACGTACCTTGCGCTCAAGAGTGTGATGCTCCTGAAGAGTGACATATGCGACGCTGGACATGTCATTGATAGCGGCTTCATTGTTGTCGTGCACCGCCATGACTTCGGACTTCTTCACCAGATATCCGGTGACACGGATCAGGTCACTGTCTTCAGCATATGTTGAGATGTAGCGCATTCCGAGTTTGAAAGCGCCTTTGAAGATATCCAGGATCGCTCCGGGGTTCTTCTTTGCAGTCACTTCGAAGGGGAAGATATCGCCAACACCTGTCTGGAAATAGTGGTGATACAAGGCACACTGACGAAGATGGTCATAAAGCGGGATCTCTCTTCCGATTGGGATACGGGTAGCAGGAGTGACACCAGGCTCACCAAGGCCTACCTGTGCATGGAGAAGGAATTTATGACCGAATGCAGGAGAGTATTTACTTTCATGCCGATTGACCAGTGCTTCCAGCGCATCCATTACACGAACGCCCATCTGGTTGGCGTCATCTGTTTCTCCGAAGAGATCCGGCTTACCATCCAGAGCCATAAGGGTATCTACGCATTCCGCCAGTCCGACCATTCCGAATAAGCCTACGAATTTGTCCAGATCGATGAGGCCTTCCTTGACCAGCCATGAGCTCTTGAAAAAAGCAGATTTCTCAACGATGAATTCAATAGTAGTTTCCATCTGTCCTGCCATCACTTCGACTGCATGAGGAAGAACATTATCAAAGAAATCATCAACGCTCTTTGATGCTCTTGCAGCGTGCCCGAGCTCTAAGCGGTGAAGCAGGAAAGCTCCGCCTCCCAAAGGAAGTCCGTTGTAGCAGCTGGCGATTGCGTACGGGTAAGGAGCAAAAGCTTTCTTATATTCCGGATCATATGCAAACGCCGGGTTTGCGCTGACGAGCGAAGTGGAGATGCAATGCTCTGCAAAACTGTCTGGAGTGATATCCGGGTCGTAAAGGAGCGTCATATTGGGAATTGCATTCTGCAGCTCGGCAACAAGATCCAGGATGATATTTCCGGCACGCGTCTCTTCAGGTCCGAGATTAGCATGAACGAAGCTGTCTCCGAGAGTGCGGTCAAGCTGGATCATGAATCCGCGAAGGATCGTGCGGATCTCATCATCAGTCAGACCATCGCAGAAGGGCTCAAACAGTTCTCCGAAGTTTCCGAGATATACCGGGAAGTGGGTCACAGAAGGGGTGTTATGGTACATAACTAGAAGATTCGTCACGGCCTCATAAAGATTCTTCGGAGGATCAAGACGGAGGAATTTGCTTCCGTTCTTCATGAATTTGGCGTAGTCGGGGAGTATATACCGGGCAACATAAGGGATGTGATCCATCTCAATCATCATCTGTTCTTCGTACAGCTTTACGAATTCCTCAGTATAAGGTCCTTCAATGCATGGAAGGGTTTTACATGCAACACCTGCAAGCTGCATTACCTGCTGCTCATGTGTTAATGCCGGGTTCTGTACGACATCCATTACAGCCTGGCGGGCTTCATCAATATTCTCAAACCAGATCATAGTTTTCTCCTTAGGATATTATCTATCAATAATCTTAACATGACAGATATAAGTTAAGAAGTGACACAGGTCACTTCTTAATCTGAAACAGAACATTTATTAATCTTCATTGAAAAGGGGAGTCGAATAATAACGGTCTCCGCTGTCCGGAAGAAGAGCCACGATAGTTTTACCCTTGTTCTCAGGCTTCTTAGCAAGCACTATAGCAGCATACAGAGCGGCTCCGGAGGATATACCTACAGAGATTCCCTCTTTCTTTGCGAGCAGTTTTGCTGCGTAAAGAGCGTCATCTATCTCAGCAGGGAATATCTCATCGTATACCTTTGTGTTGAGAACAGAGGGAACAAAGTTTGCGCCGATGCCCTGGATCTTATGGGGACCTGCGTGTCCTTTGGAAAGAAGTGGAGAATCAGCAGGCTCGATGGCGATGACTTTGATATCCGGTTTTTTCTCTTTGAGATATTCGCCGACACCTGTTATAGTTCCGCCGGTTCCTATGCCTGCTATGAAGAAATCCACATTTCCGTCAGTATCATTCCAGATCTCAGGTCCGGTAGTCTTTTTATGCATGGCAGGGTTCGCCGGATTGTCGAATTGTCCGGCAATAATGCTGCCAGGGATCTCCTTCTTAAGCTCTTCAGCCTTGTCGATAGCTCCCTGCATGCCTTTTGCGCCTTCTGTCAGGACTATTTCTGCACCGTATGCCTTGAGGATATTCCTTCTTTCAACGCTCATAGTTTCAGGCATTGTAAGTATCATTCGGTATCCCTTTCCGGCAGCGATAGCGGCAAGCCCGATACCGGTATTTCCGCTTGTGGGTTCTATGATAGTTGAACCGGGTTTCAAAAGTCCCTTGGCTTCAGCATCTTCGATCATCGCTTTGCCGATCCTGTCTTTGACGCTTCCTGCCGGATTCAAGTATTCAAGTTTTACAAGTATAGTAGCTTCAGCTCCGACCTCTTTTTCAAGATTCGTCACTTCCACCAGAGGTGTGTTTCCTATAAGATCCAAGATCCCTTTGTATATTTTTGCCATAAATGTATTTCTCCGTTTCTGTTTGATTATTCTTGTACTTCGGCGTCTTCTTTCGGCAGCTTGCTGTAGTAGTCATTAAGTGCGGACTGAATGGCTTCTTCAGCAAGCACAGAACAGTGCATCTTGTATGCCGGGAGTCCGTCAAGTGCTTCAGCGACAGCCTTGTTTGTCAGCTGCATGGCTTCTTCGACTGGCTTGCCCTTGATAAGTTCGGTAGCCATTGAGCTGGAAGCAATAGCGCTTCCGCAGCCGAACGTCTCAAACTTGACGTCTACGATGATTCCGTCCTCGATCTTGAGGTACATCTTCATGATGTCGCCGCATTTTGCGTTACCTACTTCTCCTATCCCGTTTGCGTCCTCGATCACACCGACGTTGCGTGGATTGCGGAAGTGATCCATAACTTTTTCACTATATAATGCCATGATATGCCTCCTCAAAGAATGAATTGTGCTTTGCCGGAGCACAGATCCCGCCAGACAGGGGAGAAGCTCCGCAGATACTCTACAACTTCCTTAACAGATTTGATTATGTAATCTATCTGTTCTTCAGTGATATCTTCGCCTACCGTAAGACGGAGGGAACCGTGCGCCACATCATGCACTCTTCCGATTGCCAGAAGAACATGGCTGGGATCAAGTGATCCGGATGTACATGCACTTCCGGAAGAAGCCGCGATCCCTTTATCATCGAGAAGAAGAAGCAGAGATTCTCCCTCGATACCCTCGAAACAGAAGTTAACATTTCCGGGAAGTCTTCTTGTTGCATCGCCGTTGAGCGCGGAGTGGGGGATCCTGCTCAGACCTTCGATCAGTTTATCACGCATGGCTGTCATGACCTTGGCATTCTCTTCCATATGCTCACTGGCTTCTTTTATTGCTGCAGCCATCGCTGCTATTCCCGGAACATTCTCTGTACCGGCGCGTCTTCCTTGTTCCTGAGCACCGCCCTCTATGAGGTTGGTGATGCGGATCCCTTTCTTTACATATAGGAATCCCACACCTTTAGGCCCGTGATATTTGTGCGCGGAAGAGGAGAGCATGTCAATATTGTCATCTACAACATTTACCGGAACATGACCTATAGCCTGAACAGCGTCGGTGTGGAAGAGAACTTTCTTCTCTCTGCAAACTGCTCCGATCTCACGGATGGGCTGGATCGTTCCGATCTCATTGTTAGCGAACATGATCGTGACAAGACACGTATCATCACGGATAGCCGCTTCAACTTCTTCAGGTCTGACTATGCCGTTTTCATGAACATCCAAAAGGGTGACTTCAAATCCTTCAGCTTCAAGTCTTTTCAGCGTATGAAGCACTGCGTGATGCTCAAAAGCGGTAGATATGATATGTTTTTTGCCGTTTTTCTTTCCTATTTCAGCTCCGATACGGATAGCTTGGTTATCTGCTTCGCTTCCGCCGGATGTGAAGATGATCTCTCTGGGTTCAGCGCCGATAACAGAAGCTACATCTTCACGAGCTTTCTCTATTATCTCTTTTGCTTCCTGTCCAAGGCTGTACAAACTGGACGGATTGCCGTACATCTCTTTCATGACGGATGTCATTGTTGAGATAGCTGTGTCGCTCATCCTTGTGGTCGCGGCATTATCAGCATAGATCACTGTGTTAGACTCCCTTCATTTTTATTACCTTATAAAGTGTATTCTTAATTACCTACCATGTCAATAGGCGAATAGTGCAATTAAAGATATAATGTGATATACTCTAGATACGCCTATTAACCTATAGGGAAGGTGGGTATATGCAGGAGGCTTAATGATGTTTTCTACAAAAGGACGCTATGCGCTTAGAGTAATGGTAGATCTTGCAGAGCACGCTGACGAAGGATATATTCCTCTCAAGGATATCGCTGAGAGGCAGAATATCTCCAAGAAATACCTTGAAGTGATCATGAAGGAGCTTGTCAACGGGAAGCTCGTAACCGGTGTCAGTGGAAAAGGCGGAGGCTATAAGCTTATTAAAAGGCCTGAAGAATACAGTGTGGGAGAGATCCTGGAATACTCAGAAGGACCTCTTGCTTCAGTTGCGTGTCTTGCAAATGATGCGATCCAATGTCCGCGGGCTGCTGTATGTGAAACACTTCCTTTATGGGAGGAATATGACAAAATGACCCATGATTTTTTCTATGGGAAGAAACTGAGCGACATGATCCGATAATTCTGAAACATATAGACGGTGCTTTTCCGCTGTCCGGGGCATATATAGAACTTATGAAAGAAGGGTTCTATGAGTTTTCCAATTTCCTTATTGAGACCGCAGACAATACTTCCATCCTTCTGTGGGGAGAGGGAGTAACAGATGATCAGATAGAAAAGGTCAGAGGGCTGCATCCGGATATCATCCTTATGCAGGTGCCGAGCAATCCTCCTGAGCAGATCGGGAAACTGGTGAGTGTGTGCGGGGCTTCATATGTTATTCCGCACCATCATGATACATATTATGGAAAAAAGGATATGGATGCCATGATGAAAGAACTCGGGGAAGCAGTTACGTCTCATTCTCCGGGAACAGTTTTTGTGGATCCCGTTCCGGGGAAATGGTATTCATTTTCCAAAATATTGAAAGTAGAATAATATTATTACAAATATATACAGGGCTGATGCAAAGAAAATCTGCTTCAGCCCTGTTTCTATATATAAATAGTATTATAAAGGAAGATTTGAAGAATCAAGCCGGATCGGAAGCCATGCCATGAATGTCTGGATCCATCGATCCCAGTATTCCCATGTATGTTCGCCGTAAGGTTCCTCATAGTAGGTGTAACGGAAAGGGTCACCCTCGAGACTCTGGAAGAAGTTTCTCATATCCTGAGACATGGCGAGGTTTCTGTCGAAACTTCCGCATGTGTGGAATATTGCGGGAAGAGGTTTTCCGGATCTCAGATCGTTTTCTGCGAGAGTGTACAGATCTTCTCCAGTTCCTCGCGGATTTCCTTCTTTTCCTATGCCCCAGCACAGCAGATGGCGTGCATCAGCTACAGCAGGGGAGAATTCCTCAAGAGAATTTCTTGCATGGAACCCTATTGGGCGGATATAAGCATGGTTACCGTTGGAGATAGCGCCAATTGCTGCGTAACGTTCCGGATAGGTAAGTCCTATCTTGGAGGCGCCGTAACCTCCCATAGAGCATCCTGCCACGAATGTGTCCTCACGTCTTGATGAGATAGGGTAGATCCTGCGAATGAGGGAAGGCAGCTCTTCTGTGAGGTAAGTGAAGAAAGATTCACCGTATACCATATCAGCATATCCGGACAGTTGTGCGGAAGGCATAACGATAGCTACTTTTCTGTCTGTTGAGTACCGTTCTATGGAAGTGTATCTCATCCAGTGGCTGTAGTCATGGGAAGTGCCATGGAGAAGGTACAGCACCGGCCACCCGGTCGAAGGCATATCAGGTTCAGGCGGAGCCATCTCACCTTTGTCAGGAAGTACGACCAGAACATCCTGGTCCATGCAGAGAGTCTGCGAATAGAATGAAAGTTTACTCACTGACATGATTGCTGCCTCCTATTTGATCTATGTATGATCCCAGCCAGTCAGACCATGTCTTCCAGTTTGATGTGCCGGGAAGGGTATACAATGTTGTATCAGAACCAAGAACAGAAGCGATGTGCTGAGCGGAAGCAGCGCCAGAATCCTGTTCCTTTGCGCAGATGAAGAAAGTCTGGCCATCATTTTTGGAGCAGAGATCTTCAAATTCTTTCTGCTTCTCAGAGCGCTGTTCCGATGTTCCGTACAGGCATTCCAGACGTTTCTCTGTGAACCATCCGCCGGATATCTGTGTAATATCCAGTCTTCCAGAGAATGATAATGCACCGGCAAACAGTTCAGGCATATCCAGTGCTAGTCTTATAGCTGCAATACCTCCGGTAGAAACTCCTACAGCATAGCAGGATTTTTCTTTCAGAGGTACACCCGGAAGGTTTGTGGCGATATAAGACACCATTTCTTTGAGGGAAGAATAAAAGTTATATCCGTATGCCATATCTGTATAGCAGCCTTCCAGAGAGGGAACGATAACGAAAGCAGTCTTATACTGGTCGCACAGAACAGATACTTTTGTGCTCGTTATCCATTGAAGGCCGTTTCCTCCCTCCGGGCAGAGAAGGAAAACAGTCCGTTCTGCTTCAGCGTCAGGAAGAAGGACTCTGATCTCTGTAGCCATGGCAATGGCATTGGAAAAACAGTTGTGAGTGATAAGGATCATAATTGTTCCTTTCTTTTTAGAAGATACACCCTGTTGGATTCCAGCAGGGTGTATCTGTGACCAAGACGAGAAAAACGTCTCAGTAGCATTGCAAAATATTAGTCAGCAGCTCTTGCGTTGTTGCTGAGCTGGGATTTCTCTCCGCGTTCGTTCTCATATCTTGCTTCCTCGCTGTGGAGGAGGAAGTCATTGATGTCAAGCAGGCACTGAGTCTGTTTTGTGATCTCAGTTGTTGTCTTGATCTCATCGAAGAACAGCATCTGGTTCGGCTCTTCCTTGGAGTAGGTCTTCCATTCAGGCATCGGGGTGCCGTCCTGATCCAGTCCGTTGGGGTTGCCGGTCTTTGCGAAGTTTGTCCAGTAGTTGCACATCTTTCTTGCAAGATCATAATGATGGCCGTCGAATGGTCTCCAGCATTTGTTCAGGGTCTCAAAAGTGAACCAGAGCTCTGAGCTGTGGAATGCACCTGCATCGTCGCCGGGGATCGTGGGTCCGAAGGTGTAATAGTATGCCGGATGGCCTTTGTCTGCAAGAGCTTCGCACATCAGCTTCTCTGTGAGATCGAAACCAACGATCTTCTTGTTGATGTCGCCGTCGCATGCCTCACGGTATGCTTCTGCATACTCGCCGAAATTCTTCTTGAGCCACTCTTCTTCTTCGCCCGGTTTGGGAACGAGGAAGAACTCGTTGTTGGTGTTGCCGGTCATGAAGTACTCGGGGTTCATTACGCCCTGTGCTGCCAGCTCATACCACTGAGCAGGTACGAACTCACCGTCGATTGCGGGGTTGAAGAACTGGTGGGACTCATGATACTTCTCTTCGATGAACTTCCAGGGCAGTTTGCGTGCTTCTTCGATAGTATCGCAGCCAAGCACGTCCTTTACGAAGTGAACGCCCTTTTCAAGAGCAACTTCCATCGGGTCAGCGATAGGCATGAAGCATTTCGGATATTTGGCAAGGATTCCGCCGCAGGACTGTGCGATAGCTTTCTCGAACAATCCCTTGCTCTTCGGAGAAGTGCAGTGATACATCGTGCTGCCGCCGCCAGCGGACTGACCGTAAATGGTGATGTTGTCTGGGTCACCGCCGAAATTGGCGATATTGCGTTTGATCCATGCAAGAGCATATGCCTGGTCGAGCAGACCATAGTTTGCCGGATGCTCTGGATCCTCTTTGACGAGGTCGGGGTGGGTGAGGAAACCGAAGCAGTTCAGACGGTATGCGATGGAAACGAGGATGACGCCTCTGCGGTTCAGAGCTTCTCCGTCGAACTCCATCTCGTGGCAGTAGCCTTCCTGCAGGCCGCCGCCGAAGATCCATACCATGACAGGAAGTTTCTCATCGCCTGTCTTAGCAGGTGTCCAGATGTTAAGAGCAAGGCTTCCGGCCTCGTCCATCGGGACCTCAGGATCGCAGTGCCACTCTTTTGAATAGAATGCATCAGGATTGATGCCCGGCACTTTCTGAACAGTGATAGGTGCGAACTCAAGGCAGTCGCGGACGCCTTCCCAAGGCTCTACGGGCTGCGGAGCACGCCAACGGTTCTCGCCGACAGGATCGGCTGCAAAGGGGATGCCTTTGAAAACGGTGGTGCGAACATCAGAACCCTGAATGCCGCGGACCCAGCCGCTTTCGGTTTTTGCGATACGTAGCATATTGTTGCCTCCATATATAATATGAATTTTGTTTTTGTTTAAATGCCCTGTTTACGGGTGGGCTTTGCCGTATTTTGCGTTGCTGGTCGACGTGATCGAGAAGAAAGCGTCAAGGTTTTTCGCTCTGGCTTCAGGATCATTCAGCAGATAGCGGTTGATCTCAAGCAGGCATGCTGTCTGATCAGAGAGCTCTTTGGTCGTAGATACTTCATCCATGAAGAGCATCTGGTTCGGTTCTTCCCTGGAATAGGTCTTCCACTCTGGCATCGGAGTGCCGTCCTGATCGACTCCGTTCGGATCGCCTGTCTTGGCGAAGTTCGTCCAGTAATTGGCCATCTTTCTCGCCAGATCATAGTGATGTCCGTCGAAAGGTCTCCAGCACTTGTTCAGTGTCTCAAATACGAACCACAGATCGGAGCTGTGGAATGCACCTGCTTCGTCTCCGGGGATCGTCGGTCCGAATGTGTAGTAATAGATAGGACGTCCGATATCGGCGAGAGCCTCACATAGGAGCTTTTCAGTTAGATCGAATCCAAGCACTTTCTTATAGATGTCTCCGCCGCAAGCTTCACGGTATTTTTCTGCGTTGTCGCCGAAGCTGTCCTTGAGCCATTTTTCAGGATCGTCACCCGGGGTGTAGATGAACTCGTTGTCGGTATTTCCGATCATCAGATATTTGGGGTTCAGCTGACCGGCCATTGCGCGCTCATACCACTGGTCAAGAACGAATTTTCCGTCGATGTTTGCTGTGAAACGAAGGTGAGATTTCTGATACTGTTCTTCTACGAATCTCCAGTCAAGTTTCCTCGCTTCTTCGATAGTGTCGACGCCTAGCCAGTCGTGCAGGAAGCGTACGCCTCTTTCCTCTGCAGTCTCCATCGGATCTGCAAGAGGGATGAAGCAGCGCGGATAGGTAGTGGGGATACCCGCTGCGGACTGTGATATTGCCTTGTCAAACAAGCCTGCGCTCTTCGGGGAAGTGCACTGGAACATCGTGCTTCCTCCGCCGGCTGACTGTCCAAATATAGTGATGTTGTCCGGATCACCGCCGAAATTGGCGATATTGCGTTTGACCCAAGCTATAGCATAGTTCTGGTCAAGCAAACCGAAGTTTGTCGGGTTTTCGGGGTCCTCTTTTGTCAGATCAGGGTGGGCAAGGAAGCCGAATACATTGAGACGATAGGGGATGGAAACGAGAATGACGCCTTTGCGGTTCATGGCTTCACCGTCGAACTCCATTTCGTGGCAATAGCCTTCCTGGAATCCGCCGCCAAAGATCCAAATCATGACGGGAAGTTTCTCGTCGCCTGTCTTGGCAGGTGTCCAGATATTGAGGGCCAGGCTTCCTGCTTCATCCATAGGAACTTCAGGGTCGCAGTGCCACTCTTTTGAATAGAAAGCATCAGGATTGATTCCTGGAACCTTCTGAACAGTGATAGGAGCGAACTCAATGCAGTCGCGGACCCCTTCCCAGGGTTCTACAGGCTGCGGTGCTCGCCAGCGATTCTCACCGACAGGATCGGCAGCAAAGGGAATGCCTCTGAAAACGGTGGTGCGGACATCAGAACCCTGAATGCCGCGGACCCAGCCGCTTTCGGTTTTCGCAACACGTAACATATTGTTGCCTCCGTAATTATTAAATTAATAAAGCTTGGACACAGGGATCATTTCTTGTTAATGTCTACCAGGAATCTGTCTCTCTCACTCGGGCCATCATCCATATAGACTTCGTCGTAGAAGCGCATGGAGCAGGGATTCTCGGTGGTGTACGGTGTCCAGGTGGGCATCGGTGTGCCGTCTTTGTCCAGACCATTGGGATCGCCGTACTTCGCGAAGTTGGTCCAGTAGTTGCACATCTTTCTGGCGAGATCGAAATGGTGACCGTCAAAAGGCCTCCAGCATTTCATCAGGGTCTCGAACTCGAACCACAGGTCGCTGGAATGGAACGCACCGGCATCGTCTCCGGGGATCGTCGGTCCGAATACGTATGTATAGAACTTGCGTCCCTGTTTTGCCACTGCCTCGTCGAACACTTCGTTGCCAAGCCACATCTGGCTGACGGAAGCGTTCATGTAGTAATCGCCGGGCATGCTCTTGACAAGCTGACGATATTCTTCTGCGTGCGGTCCGAAGGTCTTGTCGATCCAGCGGTCCACTTTGGTGACTTCGTCCAATTCTTCCTCTTCACCGTTGTCAGTGACCTGCCCGAAAGCAAACATCTTCATGGTCTTGGCGTCTCCGTCCGGCTCCAGCAGGAACTCGTCCTTGGTGTTGCCGATCATGAATGTGTCGACATGGATATCGCCATCGAGGATAGCCTGATCGTTGGGCTTCACGACGATTTTGCCGTCAATGCAGGAGCCAAGTCTTAAAGGCAGTTCGTTGAAACGCTCAGAAAGGTCCTTCGCATCCAGGGCTCTCGCTTCCGCCAGCGTGCTGACACCGAGTGCTTTGAATACTTCCACACCAAGCTGTTCCTGCTCCGCAAGTGAACGTGTCAGTCTGGGAATAGGACGGCTGGGATAATCGAAGCCCATACCGCCGATGGATTCAATGATGCCTTTCTGGAAGAGACCCTTGGTCTTGGGGGACATCATTTGTGTCAGCGTGCTTCCGCCGCCTGCGGACTGCCCGAAGACTGTGATGTTCTCCGGATCGCCTCCGAAATTGGCGATGTTGCGTTTGACCCACGCGATACCTGCTGCCTGATCCTGATAGCAGAAGTTCGCCGGAGCTTCCGGGTTTTCTGCTGTGATCTCAGGGTGGGCGAGCAGTCCGAATACGTTAACACGGTAACCGATAGAGACAAGGATAACGCCGCGCGAGGCGATGCGCTCACCGTCGAACTCCATCTCATGGGGATAGCCTTCCTGCAGGCCGCCGCCGAAGATCCATACCATTACGGGAAGTTTTTCGTCCGTGGATTTGGCAGGCGTCCAGATGTTGGCTCTCAGGCAATCCTCGCCCATGGGGACTGCCGGGTCAACGTGCCACTCTTTGGAATAGAATTTTTCGGGGTCTTTGCCGGGAATGCGCTGCATGGGGATCGGTCCGAATTCGGAGCAGTCACGGACGCCTTCCCAATCCTTGGCGGGCTGTGGAGGACGCCAGCGGTTCTCACCGGCTGTGGTATCTGCAAAAGGAATGCCTTTGTAAACGGTGATCCGCGCGTCTGTGCCTACTACACCGCGGACGCGGCCGTTCTCAGTTCTGGTTTCTCTAAGCATAAAAATGCCTCCGTTTATGTTTTTTGAATTAAAGAAGTCCAAGATTTTTAAGGTTGATATTTACGACTGCCTGGATGACCGGATCTTCCTTCTCAAGAGGATAGATCTCATCGCCGAGGAAGAGGATGTTTCTTTCTTCGTTATATTTTTTCCACTCAGGCATATCTGTTCCGTCAGCATCCTTGCCGTTCGGGTTGCCTGTGCGGGCGAAGTTTGCGAAGTAGTTGCACATCTTTCTGGCAAGATCATAGTGGTGGCCGTCGAACGGTCTCCAGCAGTTGCGGATGTTGTCGAACTCGAACCAGAGGTCGCTGGAGTGGAATGAACCTGCATCATCGCCCGGGATCTCAGGATCGAAGATCTCGAAGTATGTGTCTTTTCCGGCGTGGAGCAGAAGCTCTGCGCTCAGGAGGTTTGCAGCATGGAAGGATGAGAATGTGGCAGCTTTCTTGAGCGCTTCCGGATCATCGCTTCCAGCCTTCTCGCGTACAGCGGCCATGAATTCATCAGCATATTTGCCAAATGATTCATTTACCCACTGATCGAGATCGCCTCTCGGACCTGTCGGGAATTCATCACCGGTAACCGTTAGCATGATGTCGATATCATTCATGTCGCCGTCAAGCATAGCCTGATTAGGATCCTTTACGCAGAACACGTTGTCTACCAGCGGGAACATGAATTTGAAGGTCTCGGCGCGGTACTGTACCTGTTTGTCGGAGACATATCTCGCATCGAGTGCTCTTGCTTCTTCGATCGTCTTTACACCGAGGTAATCCAGGAATTCCTGTCCGAAAGCTTCACCATAGGCAAGGTCCTTGGTTCCGATTCCGAAGAATTTGCTCTCAGGAAGTGCAAGGGCACCGAAACCGGGGGACTGGAAGATAGCACGCTGGAACAGCCCTTTGGCAAGAGGAGATGCTGAAAGATATTCAGAGGCATGTCCGCCGCCGGACTGGCCGAAGATAGTTACGTTATCAGGATCTCCGCCGAAGTTGGCAATGTTGTTCTTTATCCACTTCAGGGCTGCGATGCAGTCGAGGAGTCCATAGTTTGCAGGATCGCCTGGCTGAGCTTCTGTGATCTCTTTATGAGCCATGAATGCGAAAACGTTAAGACGGTATGTGATCGACACAAGAACGATGCCGCGTTTTGCGAACTGCTCTCCGTCGAACTCCATCTCATGGCCGTATCCTTCCTGCATTCCGCCGCCATGGATCCACATCATGACAGGCATCTTCTCGTCGCCGGTCTTTGCGGTAGTCCACACGTTCAGATAGAGGCAGTCTTCGTCCATTGAGATCTCCGGATCGACGTGCCATTCCTTTGAATAGAAAGCATTCGGATCGAGACCGGGTGTGGTCTGCATTGCGATCGGACCGTACTCATAGCAGTCACGGATGCCTTCCCAGTTGGCTGCAGGCTGGGGAGCGCGCCAGCGGAGCTCTCCTACAGGAGGTGCAGCATAGGGGATTCCCTTGAATACTGTTACACGGGCATTGGTTCCGGCAAAGCCGCGGACCATTCCGTTTTCAGTCTTTGTTACTCGAAGCATTATATTTCCTCCAATTACGGTTTATTGACTCTGAGTAAGAATTTGCGTTTTTCTGTGTAGGGGCTGTGATCCATAACGATCTCGTCACCGAAGAAGATATTGCATCTGTCTTCATCTGTGAATGCATCCCAGTGGAGCATCGGTGTGCCGTCTTTATCAAGTCCGTTAGGATCACCGGTCTTTACGAAGTTGGCCCAGTAGTTTGCCATCTTTCTGGAAAGATCGAAGTGGTGCCCGTCAAACGGTCTCCAGCATTTCAGAAGGTTCTCGCTCATGAACCACAGATCACTTGAGTGGAATGCACCGGCATCGTCTCCGGGGATAGTGGGTCCGAAGATGTAATAATGTACATCGCGTCCCTGTTTTGCGAACTCTTCAAGTGCAAGCTGTGAGCCAAGCTCAAATGTGCCGACTGTAGCTACTTTGCGGAGAGATTCACCGGACTCTGCTGCCATCTTGCGGCAGATATCGAGATATTCGTCTGCGTTTTCACCGAAGCTGTCTTTTGCCCATGCTTCGATCTCTGCTTCGTCATCGGATCTCGGTCCGTTCATGAACTCATTTGTGGTATTGCCGATAAGGATCGGGATGCGGGGCAGTTCATCATTCACGATAGCTTCATTCTGGCTCTTGGGAAGGAACTTGCCGTCTACCATCGGTCCGAACATGTATCCGGACTCAAGGCATTTCTCTTCGATGAACCATGCATCGAGCTTCCTTGCTTCAGCAATAGTATCTACGCCGAGGACCTCTTTCAGGAACTTTGCGCCATACTGCTGAGCATCTTCAAAAGTGAAGGAGCGGAATCCGAGAATCGACTTCGGATATCTGAATCCGAGTCCGCCAGCGGACTGGATGATAACTTTCTGATAAAGGTGTCTGCTGCCGGGGGAGGTGAGGTGGTTCCATACGCTTCCGCCGCCTGCTGACTGACCGCCGATAGTGATGTTCTGGGGATCCCCGCCAAAATTGGCGATATTCCTTACGATCCACTCAAGACCTGCTCTCTGGTCGAGCATACCAAAGTTAGTAGGAGCTTCCGGTGCTTCTGCTGTGAGTTCGGGATGGCAGAGGAATCCGAATACGTTTACACGGTATGCTACGGAGACATAGATGATTCCGCGGCTAGCGAGACGCTCGCCGTCGAATTCCATCTCGTGGGCATAACCTTCTTTGAAGGCACCGCCGAAGAACCATACGAATACCGGGAGCTTCTCATCTGTGCTCTTCGCAGGAGTCCAGATGTTAAGCCTCAGGCTGTCTTCGCCCATAGGTACTTCAGGGTCAACATGCCACTCTTTTGAATAGAATGCATCAGGGTTTTTGCCGGGGATCGCCTGCATAGTGATAGGCCCGAACTCAGAGCACTCGCGGACACCTTCCCAGGGTTCTGCGGGCTGAGGAGCACGCCAGCGGTTATCACCGCATGTCGGTGCTGCATAGGGAATGCCTTTGTATGCAGTGATCCTTGCATCTGTTCCGACAACTCCGCGTACGCGTCCGTTCTCGGTAATAGTTTCACGCAACATAGAATAGCCTCCGTTTATAAATTATTTTGTTACTTTTTCAATATTCAGATCGAGCAGGAACTGATCCTTCTCGCTTGACGGATCTTTTTCGACTGAGATCTCGTCATAGAATCGGATGGAATATGGGGTCTCCGTAGTGTATGCCGGCCAGGTCGGCATCGGTGTGCCGTCCTTGTCCAGACCGTTGGGATCGCCTGTTTTTGCAAAGTTAGTCCAGTAATTGCACATCTTGCGGGAGAGATCGAAATGATGTCCGTCAAGAGGTCTCCAGCATTTCATAAGAGTCTCAAACTGGAACCACAGGTCACAGGAGTGGAATGCTCCGGCATCATCACCGGGGATAGTCGGGCCAAAGACGTAGCTGAAGAATTTCCGGCCCTGTTCGGCTGCAAAGTGATACATCATCTGGTTTCCGAGCCACATCTGATGTACTGTGGCATTTTCGCGGTAATCACCCGGCATAGCTTTCACTATGGCGCGGTACTCATCCGCTTTGTCACCGAATTCCTTATCAATATATGCATCAACAGATGCGTCATCGTTTCCCGGTATCTCGACCAGGAACTCGTCCTTTGTGTTGCCTATCATGAAAGCATCAGCATGATAGTCACCGTCGATGACAGACTGGTCGAGTGTTTTTGTCAGGAATTTACCGTCGATGGTAGCGCCCCAGAATGTATAGCTCTCATTGAATTTGGTCTCGATATACTGGGCATCCAGTTTTCTGGCTTCAGCAAGGTTGCTGACACCGAGTTTCTTGAAGAACTCCACACCGCGCTGTTCCATTGTTTCCAGACTGTCCTGAGGCATTCCATGGACGGTGGGAACAACAGGGTTCATTCCGCCGATAGACTCGATAATGCCTTTCTGGAAGAGGCCTACGGTCTTTGGGGAGCACATCTGTGCAAGAATGCTCATTCCGCCTGCTGATTGTCCAAAGATAGTGATGTTTTCCGGATCACCGCCGAAATGGGAAATGTTCCTCTTTACCCATGCGATACCGAAAGCCTGGTCCTGGAAAGCAAAGTTCGCAGGTGCTTCAGGGCTTTCTGCAGTGATCTCCGGATGGCATAACAGTCCGAACACATTTACGCGGTATCCGATAGAGACGAGAATGACACCGCGTGAAGCGATACGCTCACCGTCAAATTCCATCTCCTGGGGATAGCCCTGTTGCAGGCCGCCGCCGAAGATCCATACCATTACGGGCAGTTTCTCGTCTGTGGATTTGGCAGGTGTCCAGATATTAGCTCTGAGGCAGTCTTCGCCCATTGGAATGTCGGGATCCACATGCCACTCTTTAGCGTAGAATCCGCCATGGCTTATACCGGGGGTACGCTGGATCGGGATAGGGCCGAATTCAGAGCAGTCTCTTGTCCCTTCCCAGTCCTTTGCGGGCTGGGGAGGGCGCCAGCGGTTCTCGCCGGCTGTGGTGTCTGCAAAAGGAATACCTTTATATA
Source organism: Oscillospiraceae bacterium (assembly GCA_017432285.1). Lineage (GTDB taxonomy): Bacteria > Bacillota > Clostridia > Oscillospirales > Ruminococcaceae > RUG11783. The sequence goes on from JAFRJM010000019.1 coordinate 37,302, forward strand.
CTGTTATTCTTGCATCTGTTCCGACAACGCCGCGAACACGGCCGTTTTCGGTAATGGTCTCGCGCAGCATGGAAATTATCTCCTTAATATTAGCCAGTAACTTTGTTTATGTTCAGATTGAGCAGGAACTGATCCTTCTCGCTTGACGGATCCTTTTCCATGAAGATCTCATCATAGAAACGGATTGAGCACGGGGCCTCCTCTGTATAAGGAGTCCATGTCGGCATCGGTGTGCCGTCCTTGTCGTTTCCGTTAGGATCGCCTGTCTTAGCAAAGTTTGTCCAGTAGTTGCACATCTTGCGGGAGAGATCGAAATGATGTCCGTCAAACGGTCTCCAGCATTTCATGAGTGTCTCGAACTGGAACCACAGGTCGCAGGAATGGAATGATCCTGCATCGTCTCCGGGGATAGTCGGTCCGAAGACATAGCTGTAGAATTTGCGTCCCTGTTTCGCAGCAAAGTGATACATCATCTGGTTTCCAAGCCACATCTGATGGACTGTGGCATTTGTGCGGTAGTCACCGGGCATGGCTTTCACTATGGCGCGGTACTCATCCGCTTTGTCACCGAATTCCTTATCTATATATGCATCAACTGCTGCATCGTCATCACCGGGGATGTTTACCACGAACTCGTCCTTGGTATTGCCGATCATGAAGGCATCTGCATGATAATCGCCGTCGATGACTGACTGGTCAAGAGTCTTTGTCAGGAACTTGCCATCGATGGTGGCACCCCAGAAGTTATAGCCTTCATTGAATTTGTCTTCGATGTACTGTGCGTCAAGTTTTCTGGCTTCAGCAAGGCTGCTGACACCGAGCTTCTTGAAGAATTCGACACCGCGCTGCTCCATAGTCTCCAGTGTATCCTGAGGCATACCCATTACTGTAGGGACAACAGGGTTCATTCCGCCGATGGATTCAATGATACCTTTCTGGAACAGGCCCTTTGTTTTGGGAGAGCACATCTGCGCCAGAACGCTCATGCCGCCTGCAGACTGTCCGAAGATCGTGATGTTCTCCGGGTCTCCGCCGAAGTTAGCGATATTTCTCTTTACCCATGCGATACCTGCAGCCTGATCCTGGAATGCGAAGTTGGCGGGTGCTTCAGGGTTCTCAGCTGTGATCTCAGGGTGGCAGAGCAATCCGAATACATTTACACGGTATCCGATAGAGACAAGCACTACTCCTCTGGAGGCGATGCGCTCGCCGTCAAATTCCATCTCGTGAGGGTAGCCTTCCTGCAGTCCGCCGCCGAAGATCCATACCATTACGGGCAGTTTCTCATCTGCGGATTTGGCAGGTGTCCATACGTTGGCTCTGAGGCTGTCTTCGCCCATGGGGACTTCCGGATCCACATGCCATTCTTTTGAGTAGAAAGCATTGGGGTCTCTTCCCGGAACACGCTGCATTGAGATAGGACCGAATTCGGAGCAGTCCCTTACACCTTCCCAGTCCTTAGCGGGCTGCGGAGGACGCCAACGGTTCTCGCCGGCTGTAGTGTCTGCGAAGGGGATGCCTTTGTAAACAGTGATCCTTGCGTCTGTAGCCACTACACCGCGAACACGTCCGTTCTCAGTAAAAGTTTCTCTTAACATGATCGTTTCTCCTGTTCTATTTGCTGTATATATTTGTTATTTCAGACCGTAGTATTTAAGGTTCGCATCCAAAACGTAGCGAATGACCGGATCCATGTATTCTTCCTGTTTGACTTCATCGCCAAATTCGATTGCGCGTCCGGTCTCTATATAAGGTCTCCACTCAGGCATTGGTGTGCCGTCCGCATCATTGCCGTTCGGGTTGCCGGTGCGTGCGAAGTTAGAGAAGTAGTTGCACATCTTTCTTGCAAGGTCATAGTGGTGTCCGTCGAACGGCCTCCAGCATGCCGCCAGAGTCTCAAAAGCGAACCACAGATCGCAGGAGTGGAATGCGCCGACTCCGTCTCCCGGGATATACGGGTCAAACAGGCTGAAATAGACCTTATGGCCGTACTTGGTCAGGATCTCTGCGGTAAGCCTGTTGGATGCGTGCATGGATGAGAAGTTTGCTGCACGGAGCAGATCCTCTCTGCTGTCGTTCCCGGCTTTATATTTTGAGACTTTGATATAGCCGTCTGCATAATCGCCGAATTCTCTCTTTGCCCATTCCTCGAAAGGCTCTCTCGGATCGACAGGGAACTCATCGCGTGTGCAGGTAACCATGACGTCCACATCGTTGACCTCATTGGCTGCCAGTGCGCGGCCGGGTCCTTTTACACAGAATATCCCGTCTACGAGACCGGTCATGAATTTGAAGGTCTCTGCGCGGAACTTGACCTGTTTGTCGTTGATATAGTCTGCGTCCAGTTTTCTGGCTTCCTCGATGCTGCTGACTCCGAGATAATCAAGGAATGCCTTACCGAGCTCTTCTCCGTAAGCCAGATCATGTGTCTCGGTATCGAAAACACCTTTCGGGATGCGGGAAGCGTTGAACCCCGAAGACATTGTGATCGCTCTCCTGCAGAGACCGACAGTCATAGGGGAGGTGATGAGGAAAAGGGTAGCGTCAGCACCGCCGGACTGTCCGAAGATGGTGACATTGTCCGGATCGCCGCCGAAGTTGGCGATATTCCTCTTGATCCACTTCATTGCAGCTACGCAGTCGAGAAGGCCGAAGTTGCATGGATCGCCGGGCTGTGCTTCCGTCAGACCTTTGTGTGCCATGAAGGCAAACACATTCAGACGGTATGTAATTGAGACAAGAACTATTCCGCGTTTTGCGAAGTTCTCTCCGTTGAATTCCTGTTCGTGGCCATAGCCTTCCTGCATTCCGCCTCCGTGGATCCACATCATGACGGGAAGCTTCTCGTCGGTGGAATTTGCAGGGGTCCAGACGTTCAGGTAAAGGCAGTCCTCACTCATGGGGATCTCCGGATCCACATGCCATTCTTTTGAATAGAAAGCGTTGGGGTCGGTTCCGGGTCTGTTCTGCATTGCTATCGGGCCGTAATCATAACATTCACGTACGCCATCCCAGTTTGCAGCGGGCTGGGGAGCACGCCAGCGGAGATCTCCTACAGGCGGTGCGGCATACGGGATTCCTTTATAAACAGTGATACGTGCATTGACTCCCGCGACACCGCGGACACGTCCGTTCTCTGTAAAAGTCTCACGCAGCATGACATATTCTCCTTGTTATTTTTTGTTGATGTTTCAATACTTCTTGTATGAAAAGTTGCCAATAGCGGCTGATATGGAACCAGCCGCTATCTGTTCGTTTTAAAGGTTTGCTTTGATTAGAAGTTCTGTCTTGGGATCGACAGGATCATGTTTGACATAGAGCTCATCGACAAATTCAATCTGGCAGGGATCTGCTTCAGTGTAAGGATCCCACTCCGGCATCGGCGTGCCGTCCTTGTCATTTCCGTTAGGATCGCCTGTCTTTGCAAAGTTGGTCCAGTAGTTGCACATCTTTCTTGCGAGGTCAAAGTGATGGCCATCAAAAGGTCTCCAGCATTTCATGAGAGTCTCAAATTCGAACCAGAGGTCGCAGGAATGGAATGCGCCTGCGTTGTCACCCGGGATGGTCGGGCCGAAATGATACAGATATGTCTTCTGTCCGGCTTTTTCTCTCTGACGCGCAAGTACATAGAGGCTGAAGCAGCTGATGAACACTGTTGCCTCATGAGCAACGGTTGTTCCTTTCTCTGCTGCAGCTTTGCGGCAAACATCAAGATATTCGTCAGCGTACTCACCGAATTCGCTGCGGATCCATGCTTCTGTCTCTTCATCTGATGCGAATGCATCCGGAGGAGCCATAGGATGCTTCTGACCGGGGCCTCTGTAGAATCCCTCATTGGTGTTGTAACCCGTCATGATCGGGATCGGAAGCATACGTCCTTCACGTGCTGTTACCGTATAGTCTTCTGTTACATAATTGCCGTCGTCAACGACACGGAGCCAGAGATTGGACTCGAGGAATTTATCTTCAATGTATTTTGCATCGAGTTTTCTTGCTTCAGCGAGTGAGTTCACGCCGAGTGACTTGAAGAATTCCACGCCGATCTTTTCAGCTTCTTCAAGGGTGCCTACGCCGCCCATAAATGATTTAGGATATTTCGTGCCGGTTCCGCCGAATGACTGCGGGATAGCTTTCTGGAACAGGCCTTTATTCTGCGGAGCTGCGAGGTGGTGCATAACTGCCACACCGCCGGCAGACTGGCCAAATACTGTGATGTTCTCAGGGTCACCGCCGAAGTTGGCGATGTTTCTTTTTACCCATTCGATACCGAAACGCTGGTCAAGAAGTCCGTAGTTAGCTGGCTGATCGGGATTCTCTGCTGTGATTTCGGGGTGGCAGAGGAAGCCGAAGCAGTTGAGACGGTAACCGAGGGAAACGAGGATGACGCCTCTGGATGCGAAGCGCTCGCCGTCAAACTCCTGCTCATGTGGATATCCTTCGCGGAATCCGCCGCCGAAGATCCATACCATTACAGGGAGCTTGTCCTCAGTTGTTTTGGCAGGTGTCCAGATGTTGGCCCTGAGGCTGTCCTCGCCCATGGGAACTTCCGGATCCACGTGCCACTCTTTTGCATAGAATGCCTCAGGATCTTTTCCGGGGATGTCCTGCATGGAGATCGGTCCGAATTCGGAGCAGTCTCTCACACCTTCCCAGTCCTTTGCGGGCTGCGGGGGACGCCAGCGGTTCTCGCCGGACGTATCGGCTGCAAATGGAATGCCTTTGTAGACTGTGATGCGCGCATCGGTTCCTACGACACCGCGTACGCGGCCGTTCTCAGTTCTGGTTTCTCTTAGCATATTAATATCCTTCTTTCCTTAGTCTTTATTGAAATAAGGGTCATAGTTGATCTTAACGATGAATTCTGTAACTTCATCCGGACCAGACTCGGATAGAGCGACTTCATCGAAGAAGTTCATGTTGCGGTGTCCGTCCTTGTATTCAGGCCAGTAGGGGAGATCTGTTCCATCGTTGTCTTTTCCGTTGGGGTTGCCGGTCTTAATGAAGTTGCTCCAGTAGTTGCACATCTTGCGGGCAACATCATAGTGATGTCCATCAAATGGTCTCCAGCTGTTGGCGAGGGTCTCGAATGAGAACCACAGGTCGCTTGAGTGGAATGAACCCGCATCGTCACCGGGCATCGTCGGGTTAAACTCATAGGTGTACACAGGTCTGCCCTGAGCCTCGAACAGTTTTCCGATCATATAGTTCGAAGTTCTGTTGATGTTGATCATAGCAGCTTTGCGCACTGCCTCAACATCGGTGGTTCCAGCTTGTTTTATAGCTGTATCGATGTATTCTTTTCCGTGGCCGTTCAGCTTTTTGTCGCCCCATTCGACCATCTCTTCAAGGGTATCTCCCTCCGGATAGAAATTGACCTCGTCTGAAGTGTATCCGGTGAGGAAGGGGACTCTGTGAGTCTCATCGTTGATAAGATAATCTGTAGGATCCTTGGGCAGGAACTTGCCGTCCACACACTGTACGAAGCGATGGAAGGTCTTTTCCATATATTCGACGAACTTGTCGCGGATGAAGAATGCATCCAGTTTGCGTGCTTCTGCGATAGTATCGCACCCAAGATACTCTTTCAGGAAAGCGGCACCCTGTTTTTCACACGATTCAAGAGAACGGTAAGGCCCGAAGAAGCAGGGAGGATATACTGCCGGGAAGCAGCCCCCTGAACTGGACTGAACGGTAGCTCTCTGGAACAGGCCTTCTGTTGTAGGAGATGCCATCATTGCCATTACCTGCAGGCCGCCTGCAGACTGGCCACCTATAGTGATGTTTTCCGGGTCGCCGCCGAAATTGGCTATATTTCGTTTGATCCATTCAAGTCCGGCTTTCACATCAAGATAACCGAAGTTAGCAGGAGCATCAGGCTGGTCTCTTGTAAGGTCCGGGTGAGCTAAGAATCCGAACACGTTGACACGGTATGCGATGGATACGACAACTATGCCTCTGGAAGCCATGTGTTCACCGTCAAACTCCATCTCATGTGAATAACCTTCTGTAAGACCGCCGCCGAATATCCACGCATAAACCGGCAGTTTGTCATCGGTGCTGTTTGCGGGTGTCCAGATATTGAGTGCAAGGCTGTCTTCGCTCATGGCGATCTCAGGCTCTACATGCCACTCCTTTGAATAGAAGGCATCACGATCCTCACCGGGTGTCTTCTGCATGGTGATGGGCGGAAATACATAGCAGTCCCTTACACCTTCCCACGGCTCTACCGGCTGTGGTGCGCGCCAGCGGTTTTCACCGGATGTGTCAGCTGCGAAAGGGATGCCTTTATACACTGTGATTCTTGCGTTGTTGCCGGCTACTCCGCGAACGAGACCGGACTCAGTTTTTGTCATTCTAAGCATAAAAAAGACCCTCCTACTCCATTCTGTAAGTTGTCTAAATCATACCACTTGTTAAGTAGTTAAATCAATAAAACATACAACTTTTCTTTAAAATATATGGATATGAACAATACAAATCTGGGTTATTTGGCACATTGTACAAATAAGTTGTACAAAAATGTATGGAAATATGTACGCAACAGGGTTTACAATCCGCAAGGGTATCAGTTATCATTGTAAAGTAGGCCAGAAGGGAGGTAGCGCTATGGCAGAGAATAGAGCGGAAAACACCGAATTAGCTCAGGAAAAAGTATGGACGATACCTTTCTTAATGGTCTTTTTGAACAGTATGGTGGTCAGCAGCACACAGTGGGCTGTAGCTCCGATGATGAGCTCCTACTGCATCGATCTTGGTGCGACACTGAAAACAGCATCATTTGTTTCGACCCTTATGTCGATGACTGCGATGTTCCTTCGCCCGATATCCGGATATGTTGTTGACAGGATGAACCGCAAAAAGCTTCTGACGATCACTACTGCTGTCAACGTGGTACTCGCCATCATGCACACCTTTGCCAACAATATTCCTTTCCTGGCAGTGTGCCGTGTCCTGCAGGGCGTGACATTCGCCTTTTCAGGAGTAGCGTCTATGGCTTTAAGTACGTCAGTGGTTCCAACTTCGAGGCTCGGAGAGGGAATGGGATGGATGGCTCTTGCAAATGTCATCTCCCAGTCATTAGGCCCTTCTATCGGAACGTTCCTTATTGAGAAATTCGGATATTCAGCATGTTTCGTGTTCTGTGCTTTTGCTAGCGCGCTTTCATTGTTCATTCTTAGGTTCATTCCATATACTTATGAACCTAGTACGACAGAGCGAAAGAAGTTCCACATCACAGATCTTATTTCACTTTATATCGTGCCTTACTCAGTGATCATGGGATTGTTCAGCAGCTGCAATGGTCTTGATAACACATTCCTCGCACTCTTGGGCAAAGAGAGGGGAATCACAGGATTTGCGTTGTTCTTTACTGCTTACTCCATCGTTATGTTCGTTTGCCGACCGATAGCAGGAAAACTGCTTGACCGCTACGGACTGGATTACACGATATATCCTGCTCTGATGCTTACTGCTGCATCTGCATGTCTGACTGGCTCTGCGTATTCAATGGCAGCGATCCTGATCGCTGGAGCTCTTAAAGGAATCGGTCAGTCTGCCGGTTCTCCGGGTATTCAGGCAACATGTCTGAAGAAACTTGGAAAAGAGAGGGCGGGCATTATCAGCAGCACATGTTATATATTCCAGGATATCGGAAACTCTATCGCTCCGATAATTGGAGGATTTGTTGCTGAGCGCTGGGGATATACGACAATGTTCTGGGGTTACGGTATCATCCTTGTGGTATGCGGAAGCCTGATCTACAGGATCAAGTCCCAGTATGATAAGACGCACCCGTACGTAGAAAATTGACACATATACTTTTTTCATATAACCTCCTATTCCTCATTAGGCAAGCACCGCGATATGTGATCGCGGCGTTTGTCTTTTCAGGAGAAAAATACACAAAAAGCCATCCGCAAAGGATGGCTTTATTTATTGATGTTTTTGCCAAAAATGTGGGTTATTTCTCCCAGGCTATCATTTCAGATTTTGTTTCTTTTCCTGCGATCATGTCAAGAAGTTTCTTTCCGACGATTTCGCCGATACTGTCTTTCGGGTATCCGAGAGAATATGTTTCGATGCCTCTTGCGCTGCGAAGCGGGATGTGACGGTCAAAACTGTATAGAGCACGTACGCTTATGTCACCCTCTACTTTGTCAAGAACATCCAGAATAGCTTGGGAAACGGTGTCATTATAACATACCAGAGCTGTGCATTTTGTGAACATGTTCTTGAACAGCGGGAAATCAGTCGTGCGTTCCTCAAGATAGTTGCGGATGATGGGAGAGGATTCTGTCGTATACCAGATGACGTTCTTGTCATCGAAATCTGCTTTATGGTAGAGCATACAGTCGATATAACCTGAGAACCTGACGAAGCCCTGCATATCATCGGATTTGAACACACCGCCGATGGCATGGTGTCCGTCATTGATCAGCTTTTCCGTAAGTGCATAGCCTCCGGCATAGTCATCAAGAACAACGTGTCTGATATTTGCTACTTTATCGGAAAGAGCAGTTCCTCCAGCATCGTTATGACGGGAAATGACATGCGGATAATTTGGGATCTCTAGTCCAGGATAATAGTTATTGAACATAACGATTGGTATGCCCATATCAGCCAGTTTGCTGTAGAGAAAAACGTTGGGGTTGGGCATGGTGGTCTTCGTGCCTTCGATAGCTATCCCGTCAACAGGATGCTCAAGCAGATCCTCTAGGATCTTGCGTTCGGTAGCGATGCTGTTGTTCGTAGCCCTGACATTCACTGTATATCCGGCCCCGCTCACAAGGTTGTCGATGCCGCGGAGTATGGAAGGGAAGATGTATTCACTGATGTACGAAGTGATGATAGTGATATGCATCGTCTTCGTACGGACAGGGACTTCAAAAGCAACATAAGAGCCGCTGCCCTGTACACTTGTGATAAGATTGTCTTTTGAAAGGTCATTCAATGCCTTGCGGATCGTCTGTCTGCTGACACCAAATCTTTCACTGAGAGCGCTTTCCGTAGGAAGTTTATCACCCTTTTTGTATTCGCTGTTCAGTATCTGGGCGCGAAGTTCAGCAGCGATAGCCACCGATTTAGAATATGCCATGGTGCAGCTCCTTTCGTTTTTTTCAGTATATACACCAACAGACAAAATGTACAACATTATTTTGTACAAATTTTTGCTGATTAGTGCGAAAGGGTGTGTTTTTGGCTCAAAAAATGCCATGTTAAGTACAGTTAACATGCCTTAATAAGCCATGTTAAGTGCGGTTAACATTGAAAAATTTGGTGAAAATAACAAAAGTTGTCACTGTTTTGTAGGAAATATGTCATCATTTGTGGTGATAATCACGATTTTTGTACAACTTCATGTATCAATATGACAAAAAGCTCTAAAAATAATTGACAACAATAGACAACTGATGATAAATTTTACAAAGATAGATGTTTAAACTTGTACAATTTACGCCGTCCCAAATCAGACAAATTTTGGAGGATAAAAATGATCAAGGAAACCAGAGTAGAGAACGGATTTGTTCGAGGAGTGCCCGGTGCGGATCCCAGGGTTATCTCTTACAAAGGTATTCCTTTTGCTGCTCCTCCTGTAGGCGAGAATCGCTGGAGAGCTCCTCAGCCTGCAAAAGATTGGGAAGGCGTTTTAGATTGCTGCAGATTTGGCCCGATAAGCATGCAGCGTGCCCCTTGGCTTACACAGAACATTTATACTAAAGAATGGAACGTAGACCCCACGCTTGAAATGAGCGAGGACAGTCTTACATTAAATATATGGACCCCCGCACAGACAGTGGAAGACAGACTGCCTGTTTATGTATGGTATTTCGGCGGCGGTATGATGGAAGGCAACCCCACAGAGATGGAGTTCAACGGCGAGCGTCTCGCGCGCCGCGGCATCGTTGTTGTCACCATCAACTATCGTCTGAATGTCTTCGGCCTTCTGGCACATCCTGAGATCACGGCAGAAAGTCCGGAATTCCCGACCAACTTCGGCCTTCTGGATCAGCGTTTTGGTACGATGTGGGTCAAGCGCAACATCACCGCTTTTGGCGGAGATCCTGAGAACATCACAATCGGAGGTCAGTCCGGCGGAGGAAGAAGCACTCAGATGCAGGTGTGCTCTCCTTTGAATAAGGGACTCTTCCAGAGAGCGATCGTTATGAGCTCGACTCGCTTCGGCGGCTATGATGTTCTGACCAATCTCAGTTCATGCAGGACACTTGCTCAGGCGGAAGCAGACGGTGTAGAATTCTTCAAGGAAGCTGGCATAAAAGATCTTGCAGAAGCACGTGCACTTCCTGCTGAAGAATTGATGCAAAAGTTTGTTAAGTATGCTAGACTAGAAAATGGCCTTGGCCCCGGAATCAAATTCTGGCTTCCTGTCATCGATGGAAACTTTTGCACAGGCAGTTTCAGCGATCAGCTCACAACTAACAAACGCAATATGGTTCCTCTGATGATCAGCAATACTGCTGATGAAGGCCGTATCGCTCCTCAGGTAAGTTCTTTTGAAGAACTTGAGGCACTTGCAGCAAGGAATTTCGGCGACCGCGCAGGAGATTTCCTGGATGCCGTTAAAGCGGACACTCTCGAAGAGACTTTGAAAAATGCCACTTATAGTCCGATGGAACTCGGAATGCGTCTCTATTTCGAGGGAACAGCAAAAGAGTATCCTGAGATCAACAACTATGCAGTACTGTTTGACTGCGAGATCCCTGGTGATGATCATCCCGGAACATTCCATTCAAGCGATCTCTGGTTCCACTTTGAATCTCTTGGCGCATGCTGGAGGCCGTTCAAGGGCAAGAGCTACGACATGGCGAGACAGATAGCAAACTATGTTGCCAGCTTTGTAAAGGACGGTGACCCCAACTGCTGCGACTGTGACGGTGTACCACAGGCTGAATGGAAGCCATACACACAGTGCCGCGGACAGATGCATTACACCGATGTCTGCAAGCAGGAAGATGATTCCTTCGAGACACCTGTAATGAGATTCTTGGTAGATTACTACCTCGCACAATTTTAGTTAATATCAGAGATGATCCTTAAATCTCTGAAAAATAAAAAAACAAAAATCTAAAGAGGAGAAAAACAATGAAAAGGTTAGTAGCATTAATTCTTGTTCTTGTGCTTGCTTTCGCTCTCACATCCTGTGGCGGCGGCGGAAAATCCGATGCTAAGAAGTACAAGATCGGCGTTATCTACACAGCTAACTCAGCATTCTGGACCTCAGTTGGTGACGGCGCTGCTGCAAAAGCAGAAGAGCTGAACAAAACAGGCAAATACAACATCACCACCTATGCAACAGGTCCTGCAGAGTCCGGTACATCTGCACAGGTCGCTCTCTTTGAGGACTTCCTGTCACAGGGCTATGACGGAATCATCGTCGCAGTTTCTGACCCGGCAACGCTGACCAACAAAATCAATGAGGCTATGGACAAGGGCATCATGGTTGTTACCATGGATACAGACGCTCCGGATTCCAAGAGACTCTGCTTCGTTGGAACAGATAACTACAACTATGGCGTTCTCCAGGGCGAGACCTGCGTAGAAGTTATGGGCAACAAAGGTAAGCTCATCGTCTTCAACGCATTCCCGGAGACACTCGGCCAGGCTCAGCGTACAAAGGGCATTCAGGATGCTATCGCTGCTGCAGGCAACAAGATCGAACTCATTTACTCCACATTCACAGGCCAGATCGACCTTCTGACAATGTGTGAGGACGCTTGGACACACTATGCAGATGCAGACTGCTGCGTTATGACCTACGCCGCTGGCGAGCAGGTTGCTAACGTCTTCAGAGAGAAAGGCTGGACAAAGGCCGACAAGCATGCAGTTCTTGCTGATGACCTCGATCCTATTATTCTTTCAATCAAAGACGGCACATGCGACTGCTCCTGCGTACAGGGCCAGTATCAGTGGGGCTATGTCGGATGCCAGGTCGTTGTCGATGCACTCGACGGCAAGATGCCTGATTCCGACTTCATCGAGACCGCTGCTTTCGTCTGCGATGCAAGCAACGTCGAAGAGAAATATCCGAACGTCAAACCCGCTTCCTAATCTGAATAACTAAGGGTTTTGATGCTTCAGATGCATTGAATTGACACTTAGGGATATCCCGGAGATTTCTCCGGGATATCCGACAATCAAAGGATATCATTATTTTGTGGAGGTACCTAAACAATGAAGGGGAAAAAGGCCAATCTTCTTGCCTGGATTCTCGACCGCAGAGCGTTGAGCCTGGCAATATTAATCCTTACCCTGGCTATTATCATGTCGTTGACTACGACAACATTCCTTAAATCAGAGAACCTGTTCAACATTTTCAAACAGGCTACAATTACTATCATTCTTGCTACCGGTATGACATTTATCATTTCCGGCGGCGGTATCGACCTCTCGGTCGCCAACATCATGTCGCTGTCATGTGTTATGACTTGTATCGTTTACAATGCAACACACAGCGACATTCTTTCTATCCTTACCGGCGCATGCATCGGCATTGCAGCTGGTATTGCAAACGGTGTTCTTGCAACACACTTCGAGCTTCCTCCATTCATCGTCTCGATGGGCGTTTCCAACGTCTGCGGAGGTCTTGCTCTTGTTATCACAAAAGGTTTCCCGGTCCTTGTTAACGATCAGTCCCTGATGTACAAGATTGGACAGAAGTCCACACTGGGAATCCCGAACCTTATCTTCATGATCCCGATTTTCGTAGCTATCGGACAGTTCGTCCTTCGTGAGACAGTTCTTGGTAGCCGCATGCAGGCTGTCGGTGGTAACGCAACAGCAGCTGCTCTTTCCGGATTGAATGTCAAATTCATGAAAGTTCTCACAACCACAATTGGTGGTCTCTTCGCAGGAATTTCCGGCTATCTGCTTGCAGGACGTCTTAACAGCGGAAGCCCGAGCTCAGGCGGTACACTTGGTATGGACGCTATCTGCGCCACAGTCGTTGGTGGTACTTCCATGATGGGCGGCGGCGGAGACGTTGTCGGATCAATGGTTGGCGCTATCCTGATGCAGATCATCAAGAACGGCCTTACACAGTATGAAGTTAACATGTACTGGCAGACAGCTGTTATCGGTGTCGTTCTTATCGCAGTCTGCGCAATCGACGTTATTGCTAGGAAAGCAAGCACACTGAAGAAATAATTCTTGAATGAAACAATTAATCAGGAGGCAAAATTATGAGCGAATATGTCCTTGAAATGAAGGGAATCGGCAAAGACTTCCCCGGTGTTCGCGCCTTGGACGATGTTTCATTCAACCTTAAAGCGGGGGAAATCCACTGCCTAATCGGTGAGAACGGTGCTGGTAAGAGTACTCTTATCAAATGCCTCGGCGGCATTCATATGCCTGATCAGGGCGAGATCCTTATTGACGGAGAGCCTGTAACAATCGATACAGCTAGAGTCTCTAAAGATCATGGTATCGGTATCATTTATCAGGAGTTCAACCTTGTTCCCGGATTTACCATCGCAGAGAATATCTACCTTGGACGTGAATACACAAAAGGCAAAAGATTTAAGAGGATCGACCGCGAATCAATGTTCAGAGATGCGGATGAGATCCTTAAATCTCTGGGTCAGGAAGATCACCTGAACTCAAAAGTCAGAGTATATCAGCTTACGATCTCCCAGCAGCAGATGGTTGAGATCTCCAAAGCTGTTTCCAACAAATCAAAAATAATCGTTTTCGACGAGCCTACTGCAGTTCTTACACAGAAAGAGACAGATCTTCTGTTTGAAATTATTGCAAAGCTCAAAAAAGAAGGTACAGGTATCATTTACATCACCCACCGTCTGGACGAGGTCCTGATGCTGGCAGACCGTATTACCGGACTTAGAGACGGTAAGGTCACAGGAACCATCGACAATGGTCCTGAAGTAACAAAGGATGACCTTGTTGCTATGATGGTCGGCCGTAAACTGGATGCCTACTATCCTGAGAGAAAGACAACTCCTACCGATGAAGTCGTCTTTGAAGCAAAGAACTTCAACCTCGCAGGTGTATTTGAGAATGTAAACCTGAAGCTCCACAAACGCGAGATTCTCGGAATCTGCGGACTTGTCGGCGCTGGCCGTACAGAAACGATGAAATCTTTCATCGGCGCTATGCCGCATGACACCGGCGAACTCTATGTCGACGGAGAACAGATCCACAACATTACTCCTTACGAACTGATCAAACACGGAACAGTTCTTCTCCCTGAAGACCGTAAGAACGAGGGCTTGAGCCTGGCTCAGAAGGCTGGTACAAACCTTTGCATCCCGAACTATGACCAGTTGACAAGAGAAAAAGCAAAGTGGATCCTCGACCACAAGAAAGAGAAGGAATTTATCGATAAGTACTTCAATTTGCTGATGGTCAAACCTGCACTGCCGGATCGTCTTGCAATGCACTTCTCCGGTGGTAACCAGCAGAAGCTCATCATTGCCAAGTGGATGGCTAGAAACCCCCATGTTCTTATCATGGACGAGCCGACCCGAGGCATTGACGTTAACGCTAAAGCTGAGATCTACAACATCATGAATGATCTTTCCGCTGACGGAATGAGCATCATCATGGTTTCTTCCGAAATGCCTGAGCTGATGGGCGTTTGCGACCGTATCATGGTCATGTATGAAGGAAGATTTATTGACGAGTTCACAAGAGATGAGTTCAACGAGACAGACCTCGGACGTGCTCAGTCTGGAATTCGTGTTCATACAAACTGATTTCATAATCAGATGAACTGGTAAAAATTTAGAGAGGATGGGTATCGCACATGAGTATTCAGAAAGAATTGCTCGGAATGTCGCCTGAAGGCAAACAGTATGAAAGATATATCTTGAAAGACGAAGCAACAGGCGGCTATATTGCTGTCCTTAACCATGGCTGTGCACTGCAGCAGATATGCGTTCCTGACAGGGAAGGCAATCTGGTTGATGTAGCTGTAGGCTATGACACAGTAGAAGAATATGCTGCTACCCATTCTCTGTTTGGTACAATACTGGGTCGCTATGCGAACCGTATTGCTGGCGGAAAATTCACCATAGACGGCAAAGAATACCAGGTCACAGTAAATGAGCGTGGTTTTAACTGCCTGCATGGTGGTGCCAGCGGTTTCCACAACAAAGTATTTGATGCTGAGGTTGATGGAGATACACTGGTTCTCCGCTATACCTCCCCAGATAATGATGAAGGTTTTCCCGGAACTTTGACACTCACTGAAAGAGTGTCATTCCGGGATGGCCGAATCGATCTTCAGTATTCCGCAACATGCGATAAAGACACTGTATGGAACTGCTCAAACCACAGTTTCTTCAATCTTAGCGGGCAGGGAACTGGAGACACACTCGATCATGAGCTGAAGCTGAATTGCAGCAGGTTCTGCCCCTGCAATGAGACGCTTATTCCTACAGGAGAACTCAGATCTGTGGAAGGCACAGTGTTTGACTTCACTAAAGGGAAGACTATCGGACAGAATATCCATGACCCTGATCCTATGCTTCAGGGGCCTCACGGATATGATGTCACATATTCAGTTGATGGTTGGGACGGAAATCTGAATCTTATCGCAGAAGCGAAATCACCGAAGACCGGTATCGTCATGAAGACATATTCAACTTTACCGGCTCTCCAGCTGTACACCGGAAATGCTCTTGGCTTGTTCCCGGCTCTTACAGATGGAAAAGGCGGATGCAAGTACGTTGCTTACGGCGGATTCTGCCTTGAGACACAGAACTTCCCGAATGCTATGAATACCCCTGAATTCAACAATGACGTTATCCTGCGCGCAGGTACAACTCGTTCCTGCCACACAGTTTATGAGTTCAGTTTGTAATACATTTTTGAATGCAAGCATAATCAAGAGAGAAGGATTTCATAATGAAAAAATACGAATTTTGGTTTTTAGTCGGATCACAGGATCTTTACGGACCAGAAGTGCTTAAGATCGTTGCTACCAGAGCAGAAGAGATGGCAGAAGAGCTTTCAAAGGTCCTCCCGTATCCGCTGGTATATAAAGTAACTGCTGATACCAATGCACAGATCACTGAAGTCATCAAAGAAGCAAACTATGATGACAACTGTGCAGGTATCGTGACATGGTGCCACACATTCAGCCCCAGCAAGATGTGGATCAACGGATTGACACAACTTCAGAAGCCGTATCTTCATTTTGCGACACAGTATAACAGAGAGATCCCGAACGAAGAGATCGACATGGACTTCATGAACCTGAACCAAGCTGCTCATGGAGACCGTGAGCACGGCTTCATCGGGACAAGACTGCGTCTCAACCGCAAGGTCATCGCAGGCTATTGGAAAAATGAGGATGTACAGAAGAGGATTGGCACATGGATGCGTACAGCTGTAGGTGTCGCTTTCTCTAGGTCCCTCAAAGTCATGAGATTCGGAGACAACATGCGCGAAGTCGCAGTCACCGAAGGCGATAAGGTTGAAGCTCAGATCAAGTTCGGGTGGCAGGTCAATACCTGGGCAGTTGGTGATCTTGTAAAGGTCATGAATGCTGTTACTGAGGAAGAGATCGATGAGCTTATGGCTACATATGAATCTCAGTATGACATTAATACAGACAACATTGCTGCTATCCGCTATCAGGCAAAGGAAGAGATAGCAATTAAGAAGATGCTGGATGAGAATGGATGCAGAGCGTTTGCAAATACCTTCCAGGATCTGTATGGTATGGAACAGCTTCCGGGACTTGCTTCACAGCACCTTATGTCACAGGGATATGGCTTCGGTGCAGAAGGCGACTGGAAAGTATCCGCAATGACAGCCATCATGAAAGCTATGGGTGAAGGCGGAAATGGTGCTTCAGCATTCATGGAGGACTATACATATCACCTCGTGGACGACGAGAAACTTTCCCTTGGAGCACACATGCTTGAGGTTTGCCCGTCGATAGCTGCTGACAAACCGAGGATCGAGACCCACCATCTTGGCATCGGCATGAATGAGAAGGATCCGGCCCGTCTTGTGTTCTCAGGAAAAGAAGGAAACGCTATCGTTGTTTCCCTGATTGACATGGGCGGACGCATGCGCCTCATCTGCCAGGATATCGTAGCGGTTAAGCCGATAATGGAAATGCCGAATCTTCCGGTCGCGCGTGTTATGTGGAGAGGACTCCCGAACCTTGAGACCGGCGTAGAGTGCTGGATCCATGCAGGCGGCGCGCATCATACAGTCCTCAGTTTCGACGTCACTGCAGAAATGATGCATGACTGGGCAAATATGATGGATATAGAGTTCGTTCATATAGGAGAAGGTACAACAACAGAAGCGTTCGAGAGAGAACTCTTCCTTAACGACATAGCCTGGAAACTCAGATAATTACACAATTTAACGGTCATCTCCTCTTAATATAGGGGAGGTGGCTGACTAATTTATAGGAGAAACGAAAATGGATTGGAATCGTGCAGTAATCGGAATCGAATTCGGTTCAACCAGAATCAAAGCAGTTTTGATGGATGAGAACCACCTTCCTGTAGCATCAGGAAGCTATGACTGGGAGAACCAGTTTGTGGACGGCATCTGGACATATTCAATGGATGAGATCCATAAGGGAATGCATGAGTGCTACGCAGATCTTGCTCGCGATGTGAAAGAGCAGTTCGGAACAGATCTCACAAAGGTCGGAGCTCTTGGAATCTCCGGAATGATGCATGGATATCTTCCTTTCGATGCAGAGGGCAATCTCCTTGTTCCTTTCCGTACATGGAGAAACACCATTACCGGTGAAGCGGCAGAGAAGCTCACAGAGCTGTTTGGATTCAATATTCCTCAGCGCTGGAGTATTGCTCACCTTTATCAGGCTATTCTGAATAAAGAACCACATGTAGATAAGATCGCTTACATCACCACACTGGCCGGTTATATCCATTGGAAGTTGACGGGTCAGAAGGTTATGGGAATCGGTGAAGCATCCGGTATGTTCCCGATAGACAGCGACGCTCTCGATTTCAATCAGACAATGGTTGAGAAATTCGACGAGATTTCCGGAATGCCCTGGAAATTCCGTGATATCTTCCCGAAGGTACTGGTTGCTGGAGATGATGCAGGTAAACTTACATCGGAAGGCGTTGAGTTCCTTGATCCGTCCGGATTGCTTGAGGCAGGTATCCCTGTAGCTCCTCCGGAAGGCGATGCAGGAACAGGAATGGCTGCAACCAACTCCGTACGTGTACGCACAGGTAACGTCTCTGCAGGAACATCCGACTTCGCTATGCTGGTAACTGAGAAGAATCCGGGTGTTCACAGAGAGATAGATATGGTAACTACTCCGTCCGGAATGCCTGTTGCAATGGTGCACTGCAACAATTGCACGTCCGACCTCAATGCCTGGGGCAACCTCCTGAAAGAGTTCGCCGGACTTCTCGGCGTTGAACTGAATCTTGGACAGGTCCTCACCATGATATTCCAGAGATCTCTGGAAGCAGATGAAGACTGCGGCGGATTACTCAGTTACAACTATTTCTCAGGTGAAGGTGTCACAGATATCGATGAAGGCAGACCGGTATTCCTCCGCAAGCCGGACGCAAATCTTTCATTTGCAAACTTCGGAAGAGCGCACGTCATGTCTGCTCTGGCAACATTGAAAGTCGGTCTGGATATCCTTATAAATGAGGAAAAAGTCACTGTAGATAAACTGTATGGACACGGCGGATTCTTCAAGACCCCGGTCGCCGGACAGAAGATGCTTTCAGCAGCATGCGGAGTTCCAGTATCTGTAATGAAGACAGCAGGAGAGGGTGGCCCTTACGGAATGGCTCTGCTGTCCGCATACATGATTAACAGAGAAGACGGCGAAACGCTGGAAGACTATCTCGATAATAAAGTGTTCGCAGAAGCTGAATCCTCAACAGTCATGGCTGAGCCGGAACTTGTGAAGTCTTTCGATGCATATCTTGATGCATACGTAAAGGCATTCCCAGTTGAAAGAGCAGCAGTACATCTGTTTTAATCGGACCGGGCGATAGATCGTAATTAGTATCGGCCGGAAGAGTTGTTCCGGCCGATTTCTGCAAAATATGGAGGTACATTGTTATGAGTTTGATGCGTATGAATTACCGCAGCCAACTGCTCGGAAAGTTTGTGGACATTTCTGTCGTGTTTCCTACTGACAGGATGACGCTGCCGGAAAATCTTATGCCTGATGCCTACCGCTATCATGCTGTAGATAATGTCAGGAACTTTGAGTACAAGCCTGGTATGAAATATCAGACCATCTATCTGATACATGGCGGCGGAGACGATGACACACTGGTATATCGTTATTCCAATGCAGAGAGATATGCACAGGAGAACTGTGTCATGCTCGTCACACCGAATATTGCAAACAGCTTTGGTGTTGACACTGAATATGGCGTAAATTATCAGAGCTTCCTTACCAAGGAGCTTCCGTGGCTGGTACAGACTCTCTTCCCGTCATCACCCAAACGTGAAGACAACTTTATCATGGGTTATGCAATGGGCGGAAATGTAGCGCTTGGTACTGCACTCATGCATCCTGAACTGTATGCTGGATGCTGCGACATGTCCGGCGGTATCGGCCTTACACTGGATACTGACAGATTCATGGAGGAACTCCGTCAGGATCACTTCGCCAAGGGATTCAAACTTTATCCGGCAACATTCGGAACCGGAGATCTTCACGGAACACGTCACGATATGATGAAGGCTGCGAAGGAAGCCATAGCCGGGGGCAATCCTGTTCCGGTGCGTATGGTTTGCGGCGGAGACGAGTTTATTCTCGGAAGAGTTGAGAATGACGTAAGGCTTCTCAAGGAGATCGGATATCCTGTAGAGTATATCTGCGATCCTGGTTACACTCATGACTTCCCGATTTGGGAGAAACATATCCCGCTTGCAATGTCTGAATTCTTCACACTGAAGCGCAGGCCAATCTATGAGGATGAACAATAAAGATAGTTTATTAATATTCTAAGTTTGATATCAGAGTATTCAAATAGTAAAAAAACACTCTAAGGAGGAAATAATAAAAAGATGCAAAATGTTCCAGAAGTAAAACTCGGCATTATTGCTGTAAGCCGTGACTGCTTCCCAATTGCTCTCTCCACACAGAGGAGAAAGAACCTTGTTGCTGCATATAAGGGCGACATCTATGAGTGCCAGATCACTGTAGAGAACGAGCTCGATATGCTCAAAGCTTTGGATGACGTCAAAGCTGCAGATTGCAATGCTTTGGTAGTATTCCTTGGAAACTTCGGCCCTGAGACCCCTGAGACTCTCATTGCTGAGAAATTTGACGGCCCCTGCATGTTCGTAGCAGCTGCTGAGGGAGACGGAGACCTCATCAACGGACGCGGCGATGCATATTGCGGTATGCTTAACTGCTCCTATAACCTTGGCATGCGCCATCTCAAAGCCTACATCCCGGAGTATCCTGTAGGCACTGCAGATGATCTTGCAAAGATGATTGCTGATTTCATCCCGATCGCACGTGCTGTTATCGGTGTAAGAAACCTCAAGATCATCACCTTTGGACCTCGTCCTCAGGACTTCTTTGCCTGCAACGCACCGATCAAAGGCCTCTATGAAATTGGCGTAGAGATCGAAGAGAACAGCGAGCTGGATCTTCTTGTCGCTTACAAAGCACACGCAAACGATCCTCGTATCGATGATGTCTGCAAAGACATGGCTGAAGAGCTTGGCCTTTCAGGAAACAGATATCCTGAACTTCTTCCTAGAATGGCTCAGTTTGAGCTCACGCTCCTTGACTGGGCAGACCAGCATAAAGGCGCCAGAAAGTATGTAGCTTTTGCTGATAAGTGCTGGCCGGCATTCCCGGAACAGTTTGGATTCGAGCCCTGCTTCGTAAACAGCCGTCTCGCAGCACGCGGAATCCCGGTATCCTGCGAAGTTGATATTTACGGATGCCTGTCCGAGTATATCGGATCCTGCATCAGTGATGATGCAGTCACACTGCTCGATATCAACAACTCTGTTCCTGCACAGATGTGGGAGAAAGAGATCAAGGGCAAATATGACTATACCCTTACCGATACATTCATGGGCTTCCACTGCGGAAATACACCTTCCTGCAAGATGTGTTCAGACAGAGCTATCAAATATCAGCTCATTCAGCACCGTCTGCTTGAGCCAGAAGGAAGCGAGCCTGACTTCACACGCGGAACTCTGGAAGGAGATATCGCACCCAGCGAGATCACATTCTATCGTCTGCAGTGCGACAGCGAGGGCAACCTCCGCTCCTATATCGCAGAGGGAGAAGTCCTGCCTGTTGCTACAACATCCTTTGGCGGAATCGGCGTATTTGCTATTCCTGAGATGGGACGCTTCTATCGTCACGTCCTGATCGAGAAACACTATCCGCACCACGGAGCAGTTGCTTTCGGTCATTACGGCAAGACCTTCTATGAAGTATTCAAGTTCCTCGGAGTAAAGGATATTGCCTACAATCAGCCGAAGAGCCTGCCGTATCCGACAGAGAATCCCTGGGCATAATTATTGCTAAACAAATAGAACGGAGACGTCCAGCCGGACGTCTCCGTTTTTGTGCAAAAGAAAAGGACCGTCAACGGTCCTCTCTGAAATAAGATTGCCCCAAACTTGCCGGCGGATCATTCTCTCTTTTTTTCTTCATTGAAACAATGACCAGAACAGCCAGAGTTACGACGTAGGGGATCATTTTGTACAGTTCCTTGACTGCCATATGAGCACCTGTCGGGAGGAACAGGTTAAGGATGTATAAGCCGCCGAAAAGAAGGCTTGCAGGGACAGCAGATGCCGGATTCCATACTGTAAAGATGACTAAGGCAATGGCCAGCCAGCCTCTGTCTCCGAAGCCGTTGTTGCTCCATACGCCGTTGGCATAGTCCATGATATAGTACAGACCGCCAAGACCTGCGATAACACTGCCCGCACATGTTGCGATGTATTTGTATTTGATAACGTTGATTCCTACGGCATCAGCAGTAGCCGGGTTTTCTCCGACAGATCTCAGATGAAGACCTACACGTGTCTTTTTAAGGAGCCATGCTGAAAAGAATGCGATCGCTAAGGAAAGATACACAAGGAAGCCATAACTGAGAAAGACCTTTCCGATAGCGCCGAACTTATCTGCAAATGGTAAGGATGTCTTGAAAAACTTTGATGTCGTACTCAAAGCGATACTTGGAACATCACTGTTTGAGAGCTTTACCAAACTTCCTCCGAAGAAGTTTCCGACGCCTACACCGAAAGTTGTAAGTGCAAGACCGGTAACGTTCTGGTTTGCTCTCAGAGTCACTGTAAGGAAACAATAGATAAGTCCCATAAGCAGTGAAGCGAGTATGCAAGAGAGGAGAGGGATCAGTACTGCAAGGAGACCGTTCATCTCCGCTGCGTGCTCTTCATACAGGAATGCCCCGGTAACTCCGCCGATAGCGCCGACATACATTATTCCGGGGATACCGAGATTCAGGTTACCGCTTTTTTCTGTATAGATCTCACCGACACATCCATAGAGAAGGGGGACGCCCTGCATTACTGCACGTGGAATGAAAGATACAAGATCAAACATTATTTCGCCTCCTTAGAAGAATGCTTTGTTCTTGGAACAATACGGTAGGAGATGAAGAACTCACTTCCTATTATGAAGAACAGGATTATACCTGTCAGAATGTCTGAGAAACTTGTGTTTAACTCAAAAACCGTTGCGATCTCTCCGGCTCCTCGTTCCAGGAACACCAGTAAGAAACTGGTAAGAAGCATCGCTGCAGTGTTGAATTTTGACATCCAGCTGACCATGACAGCTGTAAAACCACGTCCTCCGGCAAGGGTGGTGGTTATAGTGTGGTTCGTTCCTGCTACCAGAAGCAATCCTGCAAGGCCGCATAAAGCTCCGCTTAAGGCAGCAGTTCGAATTATGACAGACGGGACTTTGATCCCCAGATATCTCGCTGTTCTTTCGCTTTCTCCAACTACGGAAAGCTCATAACCGTGCTTTGTGGTGCGGAGGTATATCGTAAGGAAGATACATACAGCGATTACTATCAGAATATTCAAAAGGTATTTCTGTCCGAGAAGGGAGGGGAACCATCCTTCATGATTGTCTGCATTGATTACTCCGACAGCGCCGCTGCCTTTTGGGTTTTCCCATAGCACCACATAATAAGCTACAAGCTGGGTGGCTATATAATTCAGCATCAGCGTGCTGAGTGTTTCATTCGTTTTCCAGCGCGATTTAAATATTGCCGGAATAGCAGCCCACACGGCTCCTGCGGCAATACTTGTAACTGCCATAACCGGATAAAGGATGGTAGGGGGAAGATTACCTAGTTTCAGCATACATGCTGCGGTAGCCAGGCATCCCATAAGTATCTGGCCTTCAGCGCCTACGTTCCAGAATTTCATCATGAAAGCGGGGGTGACAGCAAGGCTGGCGCATAGGAGCATTGCAGTGTTTTGGAGGGTCGTCCATACTTTACGCTTTGTTCCTACAGCTCCGACTATTATTGTTTTATAAACTTTGACAGGGTCAAGACCTGTAAGCATCGTTGTGAGAAGTCCGCATATAATCAGCGATATAACAATGGACAGAAGCCTTATCAGGGCTGCGCGGTACCAGGGGAGCAGCGGACGACGAACGATATGGAAAAGAGGTTCTTTATGTTGCATCGCTGATTCCTCCTCCAAGTTTAGTCATCATCAGTCCCACATCACGTTTTTGAGCATTTCGGCCTTCAATGATCCCGCTGACTTTCCCGCCGCACAGTACCAGGATGCGGTCGCTCAGTTCGAGAAGAACATCGAGATCCTCACCGACATATATGACAGCGACTCCGTTCCGTTTCTGACGGTTTATAAGGTCATATATGGTGTAGCTGCTGTTAATGTCCAGACCTCTGACAGCATAGGCTGTGAGCAGAACAGTCGGGGCAGCAGCGATCTCACGTCCTACAAGGACTTTCTGTATATTTCCTCCGCTAAGTGTCCTGACAGGAACTGTAATACCGGGAGTGTCTACAGACAGATCGGAAACAACGTTCTCAGCCAGACGGCGGGGGTCTTTTTTGTTCAGGAATGCAGTGCGTCCTTTGCGGTAGGACCTTAGCATCATATTGTCGGAAAGGTCCATGTTTGCGACCAGACCCATCCCAAGTCTGTCTTCAGGAACGAAACTGAGGGTGATGCCCATTTTTGCTATATCAAAAGGATCTTTTCCTATAAGTTCGTCATTTGTGCCATCAGGAGCAAGATAAGTGATCGTTCCTGCATCTACAGGCTGAAGGCCTGCAATTGCTTCAAGAAGCTCCTTTTGACCGCTGTTGCTTATGCCAGCTATACCCAGTATCTCACCGCTGTATGCGGTAAAGCTCACATGGTCCAGTTTAAGGACGCCGTCTTCGCTTGTCACTGTAAGATCCTTTACTTCAAGCCGCGGCTGCGGATCTACAGGGTCAGGACGTTCAATATTAAGTTCCACAGGACGGCCTATAAGCAGACTGGCCATCTCCTGTGCATTTGTGTCTTTTGTGAGCATGTCACCGACGAATTGTCCGTGCCTGAGAATAGCAACACGGTCAGACAATTCTTCGACTTCGTTCATTTTGTGAGTGATGATAACGATTGCCTTACCTGCGTCACGCATTGAACGGAGTATCATAAACAGACGGTCTGTTTCCTGAGGAGTGAGAACTGCTGTCGGTTCATCAAGAATGAGTATATCTGCTCCTCTGTAGAGGACTTTTAATATCTCAACTGTCTGTTTCTGGGAAACAGACATGTCATATACCTTCTGATCAAGGTCAACAGCGAATCCGTATTTTTTGCAGATCTCACGGATATCGCTTTTGGCCTTTTCCATATCAAGTTTTCCTTCATTGCCCAGAACGATATTCTCCGCGGCAGAAAATACATCTACCAGTTTAAAATGCTGGTGGATCATTCCTATGCCACGGTCAAGGGCGTCTTTTGGAGAGCGTATTACTGTTTCTTCGCCATTCAGGTATATCGTGCCTGAATCCGGATAATACAATCCGGTAAGAATGTTCATGAGCGTAGTCTTGCCGCTTCCGTTCTCGCCGAGAAGAGCAAGGATCTCGCCGCGGTAGATATCGAGCCAGATATCATCGTTGGCTTTACGGCCGCCGAAAGATTTGGTGATACCTCTTAGTTTTACGACAGGCGTATTTGTTGTCAAACGGGTACCTCCTGCCCGCAGTAAAGCGGGGAAAAATACGAAAGGGGAAGCTTCATCAGAAGCTTCCCCCCGATATAAAGACTAACCGATAATTGTGATTCCGTCGAGAAGGAGATAGAAATAAGGTGCGCTTCTTACTTCGCTTTCATGGATATATCCATCTTTTACTACTTCGGTGTCAGGTGTGTAATCAGGGTCGAATACACAGTCTGCCAGATAACTGGTCACGTATCCATCAGCATCCATTGTTGCGCTTGTGTTGGTGAATGTGTCAGGATTGACATAAGTGATGGTGAAAGTGCTGGTGTCATAGACATGGATCTCACCGCTCATGAGTTTTTCACGGACTTCTTCGAGTTTTTCTGCTGTGCCGGGAGCACATGCTTTTTCATTGATATCAGTAAGAGCAACAGAACCTGTAGCAAGAGTTCCGCACCAGTCTGTATCGAATGACTTACCGGCTTTAACTGCCTCGATCATGTAAGTCATATATGGACTCCAGTCGATACGGGAAGAAACAAGGAATGTGTTGGGGCATGAATCGATCGTGCTGCCGTTATAGGAGACGTTGGGAACACCTGCATTCTCGCATGCTGTAGGAGCACCCATAGAGTCAGCGTGCTGGCTTATAAGTTTGCATCCGCGGTCGATGAAGTGCTGAGCAGCTTCTTTTTCCAGTGTCTCTTCATACCATTCGCCTGTAAACGTTACTTCCATTTTGGCGGTCGGGCAGATGCTGCGTGCGCCAAGGTAGAAAGAAGTAAAGCCAGAATAAACTTCTGCGTAGGGTTTTGCTCCGACATAACCGATCAGTGCTTCTTCAGGTGTGAATTCGCCATTCTCGATCATCTCATTGAGCTTGAGACCTGCTACGACGCCTGCAAGATAACGGCCGTCATAAATGTGAGCAAAAGCATTGTGGAAGTTGGGAATATTCTCTGTCCATGCGCGGTCTCCGGTTGCAGAAACGAATTCAACATCGGGGAATTCTTTTGCTGCTTCGATCATGTATGGCTGGTGACCGAAACTGTCGGAGAAAACGAGGGAGCAGCCTGCGTCGACAAGTTCTTCGGCTGCAGTCAGGCATTCGCTGTCTTCCGGAATACCGACTTTCTGGATGTACTCAACACCTTCTGCTTCGCAGACTTCTTTTGCAGAACGCATGAAGTTGAGGTCATAAGTGGAGTTCTCGTCATGAAGGAAGATAAATCCGATCTTGATCTTCTCCGGTTCTGACGGGGAAGGAGTGTCAGGTGTGCCTGGATCGGCAGGAGTGTCATTTCCGCCGCTGCTGCCACCGCAGGCAGCCAATCCAAAGACGAGTACCAGTGCCATTAAAAGTGCAAAGAGTTTTTTCATTTGATTTTCCGTCCTTTTTCATTTTTTGTACCAAGTTTAGGTCTGAAAATAAAAAAGAGAGACATTTACTGTCTCTTCCGGAACCACAAATCAGAGGGATAGATACATATACGATTCCCTTGCTGTTTTGTGCCGGTAGTCCCGCCATTTTCGGCAGCGGGGTAGAGACTTCGGAACCATATCATCCGAGATATACCGACTCTTTTTTATTGTCGAAGAAAGGTTGATCTCTTTCTTCTAAGATTATCTTAAACCCTGAAAAGCATCCGTTTCAAGATGGGGATTTGGTGAAAAACGACAGTACAAATTCAGTTAATATAGGCATGTTGCACAAACAAAAATTACAACAAAAATACGGTTTAAAAACAGTCTAATTTGATTGCAGATTTCACAAAAGTGGAGTCTCAAAGTATGTACAAAAATACACTTTTCGATTTACAATAATAAATAATAGTTTTTTTTCATGGCGAAAAAAGGAGAGGAATTTATGATTTCGGATTTATTCAGCAATGAGAAATTCAGACTCGGTTTCGGACTTATGCGTCTTCCGAAACTTGAGGATGGAAAGACCATCGATGTTGAACAGATGAAGACGATGGTCGATATGTTCATCGAAGCAGGCGGAACATATTTTGACACTGCATATGTGTATGACGGTGGCGGTTCGGAGAGAGCAGCAAAAGAGGCGCTGGTAGACCGCTATCCTCGTGACAAGTTCACACTTGCTACAAAACTCAATGCAAGGGCAGCAGCAGATGAAGAGAGCGCAAAACAGCAGTTCTTCACCAGCCTCGAGCGCACAGGAGCCGGTTATTTCGATTATTACCTCCTGCATGCGATCTCACGTGAGAACTATGAGACATATGAAAAGTATCATCTCTGGGATTTCGTAAAAGAGCAGAAGGCAAAGGGCCTTATCAAGCATCAGGGATTCTCATTCCATGGTGACCCGGAGCTTCTGGAAGAGCTGCTCACAAAACACCCGGAGGTAGAGTTCGTTCAGCTGCAGATCAACTATGCTGACTGGGAGAACCCGGGCGTACAGGCACATAAGAACTATGATATCGTTCGCAAGTTCGGCAAAGGCCTTACAGTTATGGAACCGATCAAGGGCGGCGCACTTGCAAATCCGCTTCCGTCGATCCAGGAGATCTTCCGCGAGGCAAACCCGGATGCTTCTTTCGCATCATGGGCAGTCAGGTATGTCGCTTCCAAAGACGGGCTTATCACAGTCCTTTCAGGTATGAGCAATATTGCTCAGATGGCGGACAACCTGTCTTACATGAAGGATTTCAAACCTCTTTCAGAAGAGGAGGAAGCAGTTATCGCGAAGGCGCAGGAAGCGCTTCTTGCAGACAAGTCCATTCCGTGCACAGCATGTCACTACTGCACTGAAGGATGCCCGATGAGCATTCCGATCCCGGAGATATTCGGAGTAAAGAACCACAATGGCATCTATCCGAGCTTTGACGGCGGAAAAGGCGCATACAGGATCGCTACTCAGGGAAGAGGAAAGGCAAGTGACTGCTTGCAGTGCGGTCAGTGCGAATCCGTTTGCCCGCAGCATCTGCCGATCATTAAATATCTTGAAGAGTGCAGATCATTTGAATAAGCATTATTGCGATAAGCCTATGCCAATTAAAGGCATAGGCCTTTTCTGTGTTGTATAATTATCCTAGAAGAACACGGAGGGCTTATTCATGGCTTTTGACTATAAAAAAGAATACAAAGAATTTTATATGCCTCCTAAGAAACCAGGAATAGTTACCGTTCCGGTCTGCAATTATATCGCAGTGCGCGGCAAGGGAAATCCTAACGATGACAGCGGTGAGTATAAAGCTACTATAGGACTTCTATACGGTATCGCTTTTACGATCAAGATGTCATACAAAGGTGATCACAAGATAGACGGGTATTACGAGTATGTAGTACCTCCGCTTGAAGGCCTCTGGTGGCAGGATAAAAACAGACTTGGAATAGATTACAGTTCCAAAGAAACTTTTAACTTCATCTCGATGATAAGACTGCCTGAGTTCGTCACAAAAGAAGAGTTCGATTGGGCTGTTCAGGAGGCAACTAAGAAGAAAAAGCAGGACTTTTCTAAGGTGGAGTTCTTTACCTATGACGAAGGCCTTTGTGTACAGTGCATGCATTTAGGATCATATGATGACGAGCCTGCAACGATAGACGCGATGCATCAGTTTGCCTCAGAACAAGGGTATGTTCTTGACGAGGGCGGTGAAAGGCTGCATCATGAGATTTATCTGTCAGATCCCAGAAAAGTAGATGCATCCAAGCTCAAGACTGTGATAAGACATCCTATCAGAAAAGAATAGTAGAGATATGGACAGACAGGAGATCATAACCAAGATAGCAAAAAAGATGCTGAGCAAAAGTCCCGAGGTTAACGACAGTTATTCCAAAGGATTGGTTCAGATCGATTTCATGAGCGACGGTTCATTCAGGTATATCCTGAAGGGATCGCCTGTTCATTTTGCGTTTTCCAAAGCAAGCGTAGCAGACGGAAGGACGATAGATACAAGGTCAGCCAAACGCAAGGACGTGCTTACTGAAGAGAAGGAAGACAGTGTACATATCTATGCTTTTTATGAGCAGAACGGCTTGCGGCTAATTCAGCATTTTGTTCTGAAAGAGGAGATACGGTATTTCATTATTTCCTGCGTGCTTGAGGATCTGAGGCATAAGAAGACTGAATCCAACTATATCGCTCCGCTGGATTTCGGTTATCCGAATGACACATGTGAGCCCTTGTTCAAGTCGCTGGAACAGAAGATGCTTCTGGTCCCTTATGACAATGACATGTGGGTCAGGTATGAATCTGCTCCTCTGAGACCGGGGAGAACGAGTTACGATATAAGTGCCATCTATGATGCTGAGACCAACAAAGGCCTTGTCGTCGGTGCATTGGATTTCAGTGACTGGAAGAACGCTGTTCAATGTTCTGCCAACGATGCGAGATGCTATACCGCCTTTTCCGGAATCGCGGATGCCGGAACCCATGACTGCATGCCTCACGGGACTCTGATAGGAGAGAATGTGTCTTCATCGAGATTTTTGTGCGGCTGGTATCTGGATATACGGGCAGGGCTGGAGGAGTACGGAAAAGTATGTATGGAAGGCAAGCCTGCTTTTCGCTGGGACGGACCTGTGCCTTTCGGATGGAACAGCTATGCTGGACTGTCTTTCGAGATGCCCCTGATCCAGCACTGGAAAGAAACATCACGCTTTATAAAGGATGAACTGCCTGACTTCTGTGATTCAAACGGCAGCGCGTACATAAATCTGGATGCGAATTTCTTCCTGAGCAAGAAGGAACTGAGAGCAGCTATAGCTGAGATACATGAGAGAGGGCAGTATGCGGGAAGCTATATGGCTCCGCTGATATCCCATAATCTCCTGAATATGATCCCTTTGCGCGGATCGCCGGGGAAAACGATGAAAAGCCTGGTGATGAAGGATAAGAATGGTAAAGCGTTTCCTGCCACGGACGGATCGGTTCCTGTGGATATCACTATCCCTGCAGCCGAAAAGAACCTGAGACTGTGGATCAGGGAACTGGTGGAAGACGGGTTTGATTACATTAAGATTGACTTCCTATCACACGGAGCAGCAGAGGGACCCAGGCATGATAAGAGCGTAAGAACAGGCAGACAGGCTTTGTCCCGATTCTACGATATCCTTCGGGAAGAACTGGACCCGGCGAAAGTCGGAAGAGAGATATTCGTCGATCTGTCCATTGCACCGCTGTTTCCTCCGGGAGGAGGCCACGGAAGAAGATGCTGCTGTGATGCTTTCGGACATCATGAGGATGTAAAGTACGTGCTCAATGCCCTCAATTACGGATGGTGGACAAGCGGAAGCCTATACAGGTTCGCAGACCCCGACCATACAGTGCTGTATCATGCGTATCCTGACGGAAGAGGGAATACAGATAAATGTTCTGCTCGCTCAAGATTCCTGGCATCAGCCATTTCAGGTACGGTGATGCTTCTGTCCGATAACTATGGACCAACAGGCGATGCTGAGGAGATCAGAAAAACAAGAGAAAGAACGGCAGAGATAGCGAATAATGCGGATATCAATGCTGTGGTGAGGCTTGGAAAAGCATTCAAGCCTCTGGAATTAAAAGACGATGCTGCTGAGCTGTATTATCTGATTGAAGACGGTCTTGCGTATATTGCCGTGTTCAATTTGAAGCCGGAAGAAAGATTGATAAATATCCCGATAAGCCGATTCTGGATCAGAAGGGAAGGAATCGCCAGGCATCTGTGGTCCGGTGAAACAGAGAGCTACAGCGGCGAGATCAATGTCAGACTTGATGGTTATGATTGTGATCTCGTTGAGTTCAAACAGATAGGATATATGGGGAAGTGAGGAGGAAAAGATGTCATTTGTCAGTCAGCTGATGTGCTGGACGTTTAAAAGAGGCGATGATAAAAGGGATGCCGGACTTACGACGCCCGATACTGTAGAAAGATTCGACGATATAAGATATGGCAGTGATCCTAAATGGAACGTTCTTGATGTCTATCGTCCTAAAGGCGAGAATGGAAAGCTTCCGGTCATTGTCAGTGTGCACGGCGGCGGTTGGGCGTACGGAGACAAGGAGAGATATCAGTACTACTGTATGAGCCTGTGCAAGCATGGGTTTGCCGTTGTCAACTACACTTACCGGCTTGCTCCCAGGTCGAAATACCCTGCACAGATGGAGGACACAGACAGAGTATTTGCATGGGTGCAGGAAAATGCAGATGAGTACGGTCTGGATACAGACAACATCTTTGCTGTAGGAGACAGCGCCGGAGGACACCTGCTGGCTCTGTACTGTTGCCTGATCAATGACAAAGCTCTTGCTGAAAGATCAGGTCTACAGATGAGAGGGAAGCTGCCGAAAGCTGTAGCACTGAACTGCGGAGTATATGAGATCTACAAAACAAAGAAATTCAACCTGACAACAGCGATAATGAAGGACCTTCTGCCAGGCAAAGGAACAGACGATGAACTGGATATGATAAGTCCGCTGAGATATGTTACTTCAGATTTCCCGCCTGCTATAGTGATGACGGCTGAAGGAGATTTCCTGAAGGAACTGGCGATGCCTATGGTCGATAAACTGAAAAGTGCAGGCGTTCCTGTGGAATACAAGTATTACGGTGATGAGGATCATGTGCTCGGGCACGTTTTCCATGTGAATATGAAGCTTGAAGAAGCTGAGATATGCAACAGGGACGAATGTGATTTCTTTAGGTCATATATCTCCTGAGCTACTTGAAGGGGTATAAAAATGAGATGTGCAAACAAGCTGGTCCCAAAACCAGATAAGGTCATCGAAAAAGACGGCGTTTTTATCGTTCCTGAAGTTTTCACTTTCAGTAACGATTCTTTCCCTTCATGGTGTTTCACTGCTTTTGAAGAGAGGATGAACAGCCGTAGCGGTACAGGGCAGGTCTGTATAACTGTGACCAGGAAAGATGACATTCCTAAAGAGGGATATGTTCTTGAAGTGGAGGAGAAGAGCATACAGATCTTTGCTTCTGATGAACGCGGGGTGATCTGGGCACTTACATCACTTTATCTGCTGGCTCAGGACGGTGAGGCAGCCTGCTGTACAGTGGAGGACTCACCGAGATATGAACACAGAGGGCAGTCTCTTGACTGCTCACGCCATTTCTTTACCGCAGAGGAAGTGAAAAAGATAATCGAGGGTCTCGCGCTGGCTAAGATAAATGTACTCCACTGGCATCTGGCGGATGACCAGGGCTGGCGCATCGAATCTAAAAAGTATCCTTTGCTTCAGCAGATGAGCGGAGAATATTACACACAGGAAGAGATAAGGGAGATAGATCTGTATGCCAGAGACCGCGGAGTTGAGGTCGTTCCTGAGATAGATATGCCCGGACACAACAGCGCGCTGCTGGCTGCATATCCGCAATACAGCTGCACCGGTGAAAAGGTGGAAGTAAAAAAGACCGGTGGAATCTATCCGGTCATTCTGTGCCCGGGAAAAGAGGACACCTTCGTTTTCCTGGAGGATCTGATAAAAGAAGTATCTTCTTTGTTCAGATCGAAACGGTTCCATATGGGTGGAGACGAGGCTCCGAAAGATAAATGGAAGGAGTGCCCGGACTGCCGGAAGCGAATGGCAGAAGAAGGGCTATCTTCAGAAGATGATCTTCAGGGATATTTTTCATGCCGTGTTGCTCAGACTCTCAGGGCTCTGGGAAAGACAGTTATCCTGTGGAATGAAGGGCTGCTTACCGAGCTTGTTCCGGAAAATGCTCAGATACAGTACTGGACCCTGAATTACAGAGAAACAGCAGAAAAGTGGGCAAGGGAAGGGAAGCCTTGGATCTACTCTGATATGTTCGAACTGTATTTGGACTATCCTCACAGTATGACGCCACTGAAAAAAGTGTTTGAAACAGTACCGCATTTCGGCAAAGACAATTGGACTGGGTCCATGCTTGGAATGGAGTCATGTATGTGGTGCGAGCATGTTGCTTCCGGCGAACTTCTTGAAGAGAGGATATTCCCAAGAGTACTGGCTCTTGCTGAAACTACATGGTGCAGAGAAGGGGGAGATTACCAGGATTTCCTTGACCGTCTGAGAAAAGTATTGGACGCGTACGATGCAGCTGGAATATGTTTTACAAAAGAAGATCATTGGGATCCTGAGGGAAAAGCACGCCGTGATGAGGCAATCAGTTACATGACCGGTTCGCTGTCACAGGTTGAGCCTGGGACGAAGAAAAGAGCGGCTCCAAGCAGAGAGTTCGTGAGCAGCTTTTTCAAAAAGTTCTTCAAGCTCTCAGACATCATCTTTCTTATCAAAGCGATGATATTTAAAAAATAACTCCAAAAGAAAAACAAAAGGCCGCCCTCCGGAAGATGGCGGCCATGTTCTTGTTGTTGGTATTATTTTTTGCTTACAGTGCTTTTGACGAGATTATAAGCATTCTGGAAGTCGTTCAGCGTAGAATAGTCATATTTATAGCATTTTTTGGCTACAGCCAGCGCTTTTTCGGCATACTTCAGAGCATCTTTATCTGCTCCTGTCTTACAGCAGATCAAAGCTGTTGTCTGAAGGACAGAAGCAAGCGACTTCCTTCCGTCATTTCCCATTTCCTGAAGGATAGGTATGAGTTTCCTGCCGCAGTCCAGCGCGGATTCATATTGTTTTGTTGCATAGAAGCCATCAAGCAATGTGGAATACGCATTAGCTATGTCAATGCTTTCAGCTCCAAGCGCGTTAAGATTGATTATATGTTTCTCTGCGGCCTTCCGCTGTTCGGAATACATATTGAGCTGAGTAGCACAGCGGAAGATACAAAGCTGCAGCAGCTCATCAACATAGCCTATAGATTCTTCTGCGTGCTCCAGGGCAAGGAATACGTCCATGGCTTCTTCCCACCTGCCGGCGACAGTCAGCATATCCCCATGATTTCTTCTGGCAAGGAATGATTCCGGTGAGCCGGAGCCGTAACAATCGGAGACTCTTTGAAGGAACTCCTTATCCAGTTCCAGTGCTTTGTCATCTTCCTCCATTTCGAACAGAACGGTAACATACCATTCCAGGATGTCTACGGTAAGTGAGTCTGTTTTTCCAAGAGATGCTTCAGCTTTTTCAAGATACTTTTCAGCCCATTCCTTCGCGCTTATCAGGTCGTTGCTGTTGAAGAAATACTGGATCAGAAGAAGGCTGGTTTTTAGTGAATTGCGCGAATCCTCACCTTCGAGATGGTCATAGACATCCTTGAGGTCCTGCAGAGCTAGTCCCGAGGTATCAGGTCTGTTTGCCATCAGGTAGCGGGCGTATTCCTGCTGTATAGAAAGATATTCATAGGAATACTTGCCGAATTCATCCGAGGCCTTCTTCTTATCGATGATGAACCGCATTATTTTGGATTGAACCTCGGACTTTTTTTCTTCCTGTATATTGCTCACAATAGCGCTCCTTCAACAAATTATATCCAGATAATTGTACATTAATATTCAGAAATCGTGCAACGATATAGCGTCAGGGAATGTTGTGTATCCCATAATATAAGATGTATAATGTTTTTAATATGGGTTATTATGGGAAATAATCGTATCAGGAGCATAAATGAACGATAATAAACCAAAACTTTATTTCCACCAGGCGATTCTGAGAGAGATCGTCATTCTTCTCGTTATCGCTATTGTGTTGTTCGTGGCAGAAACTGCTGTTACTGAACGCTCGATGGGCCAGAATCTCAGGGAGAGGCTGGATACCATTACTGTTACTTTCACAAAAGCGTACGAGGAGACTCAGGAACTGACGCAGCTCTATAATCAGGCTATGAAGTCCAAAGCGGAAAGTTTGGCGTTTTTACTGGATCACAGTGACCGGTATAACTTGCTCAACGTTTCTGAGCTTTGTGATCTTTATGATGTGGAAGAGATCTATGTTGAGGACAGTTCATTCGACCATTACGATTCAGAGGGTTACCGTTTTTACAGGGCTCTCAGGGAAAACGGACAGTACGTTACCATTCGCCAGTCAGTGGAGGAACTGGATGCTATCCTAAACGACGTTTATACCCAGAACAAAGTCCTTGAAAACATGATCACAATGGATGGCATGTTCTTTATCGTTACGACTAGCACAGGCGATATAGTATACTTCCCTGATGAATCATATATCGGAAAAAACATCTCGGCACTTGGGATCGAGATGTCCGATCTGGATATGGAAAAAGCAGTCTGGCTTCGTATAGCCGGAAAATCATATTATTTATCTAGTGTTGAGAATGAGCCTCTGAATATCACGCTGTCATGCGGTATAGATGTGTCAGACATGACGCGAAACAGCTATATCGCTGTAGGTATCCTGAATGCTGTAATAGTTATCGTGTTTACAGCAATGGTGGCCTTTGCATATTTCTGCCGCCAGGAAGAGATAGAAGGCGAGAATGCACACCTTTATACCCAGGACATGGTGAAAAGAAAACTTAAGATCTTCATGGCAGCAGGTCTTCTCCTTATCGCTGTAGTCACGTTCTATGTCCAGACGCTGTTCGCTCTTTCTCTGCACTCATTGGATGCGGAAGACACTAAAACAAATATTGCGTCCAATGTTGCTGAAGCTTCAAATTCTGTTGAGCATCTGACGGATATCTATGACAACAGATATCTTAATGAAGCTAAGATCGTAGCTCATATTCTATCTGTGAATCCTGACCTGAGAAACAAAGAGGATCTTTCAAAACTGTCAAATATGTTTGGACTTCAGTACATCATGATGTTTGACAGGAATGGAGTGGAATATATATCGGACTCTGATATTTTCGGATTCGTGATATCAGACGATCCTGAAGATCAGTCATATCCTTTCAACGTTCTGAAGTATGGTATTCCGTATTATATCCAGGAAGCAAGAGAGGATGATCTTACGGGCGAATACCATCAGTTTATCGGAGTGACCACCACTGATCAGGATGGCGTTTATGACGGATTCCTGCAGATAGCAGTAGCCCCTGAGATCCTCGAACAGGTTCTGGAAGAACTGGATTTTGAGCATATCCTGACAAATGCTGTTTCTGTAACCAGTGATACTGTTTTTGCTATAAACAAGAGCGATGAAACGATTGCATACACCAGTGATAAGCAGAACATACTTGGGGAATCAGCCAGAGCGGTCGGAATGAGAGATGAAGCTATCCGTACCAGATATTTAGGATATGTTCAGCTTGGTACGAAGAGATATTATGTAGATTCTTTTGATACAACGGATCACTACATTTATATCGCTTCGGATCCCAATCTGCTGTTCAGCGGAAGAGGCACGATGACGATATTTACCGTTCTGGTGTGTATTCTGGGAATGCTTGCATATTCTCTTTTCTTCAACCAGCATGATGTTGTCTCACATGCCAAGTCTGCAGATAACTCCTATGTGGCAGTTACTACAGCTGACGGCGTCTCAAAGATAACGCTCAGTATCGTTGCAAGAGTTCTCGGTTCAAGAACTGAGTGGCATAGTAAGACTCCGGAAGAAAAGACCGGACGTATCCTGGGAATAGCGTTCAGCTTTGTTGGACTGACATTCATAGCCGCATATGCGCTTAAGGATATTCTATATACGGAAGACTCCATATTTGGCTTTATCACCAGCAACCGCTGGACAAAAGGTTTCAACGTCTTTGCATTTACCGAAGTTATCTTGTTCGTATGTATTTACGGAATTGCAATGGCTATTTTCAGAAGGGTAATGGATCAGATAATTTCTGTTGTCAGCCCAAAAGCGGAGACGGTCTGCAGACTTATCAAGAGCTTTGTGAGATATATAGGTATACTTGCAGTCGCTTACTACTGCCTGACAGTATTCGGCTTCGATTCGGCGTCGCTTCTTGCCTCTGCCGGATTGTTGACATTGGTCATAGGTCTTGGAGCCAGAGACCTTATCACAGATATTCTTGCGGGAATGTTCATTATCTTTGAGAACGAGTTCCAGGTCGGAGATATCATCGAGGTAGGCGGATTCAAGGGCAGGGTAGTTGAGATCGGCATCAGATCAACGAGGCTTGTCAACACGAAGCAGGATGTTAAGTCCGTGAATAACCGCGATCTCACAAACATCGTCAACAAGACAAGACGGAACTCATACTGTGACATTATTGTCTCAGTACCGTTTTCTGAAGATATTAATGCCATTGAGAAGATGCTTAATGAAGAGCTCCCGAAGATCAAGGATATGTGCCCGTTTATCATCTCCGGACCGACATATGGCGGCGTGGATGAGATGTCAGGAAGAGACATGAAGCTGTCCATAAGAACGGAATGCCTTGAGAACCACAAATTCGAGGTCAGATCTGTTGTCAACAGAGAGGTAAAGAACCTGTTTGATAAGTACGGATTCAAGCTCGGCTGAGAGATCAATACATTAAAACAAACCTGCATGCGCAGTGCATGCAGGTTTTTCTGTGTCATAAATTATTCGGTTCTTAGCGCTGCTACCGGATCGCTCTTAGCAGCTTTCCGTGAGGGGATGATCCCTCCGATCAGCGTGAGGATTATACTGAGGGCAATCAGGACCACAGAGTTCTTTATCGGTAGGAAAGCATTTACGTTGGGATTCTCAGTAAAGTGATGGATCAGCATATTGCCTGGGATCAGTATCAGCCTTGACAATTCTACTCCTATAAGTCCTGCCAGCGTGCCGATGATAAATGTTTCTGCGTTGAAAACAGAAGAGATATTGCGCTTTGAAGCGCCGATAGCTCTCAGTATACCGATTTCTTTCCTTCTTTCCAGGACACTTATGTATGTAATAACACCTATCATGATCGAAGAAACGATAAGCGATATCGCCACGAAGGCGATAAGAACATAGGATATGGTGTCGATTATAGTTGTTACAGATGACATCAATGCTCCTACGGTATCGGTGTACTGGATGACCTTTGTCTCATCTGTTTTTTGCATTCTGTCGTTATACTCATCGAGCATGCGGACGACTTCTGCTTTAGAATCAAAATCTTTTGGGTAGATGGAGATGATGGAAGGTTTTGAAAGATCGGCATAACCCAGTTTCTTCAGATTTGATTCGTAGGTTACAGTTCCGGATTCCATCATTGCGGTCATCAGCTCCTGCAGAGACTTTTCATCCATGTTGAACTGGAAGCCTCTGGAGAAGGCAGTCGTGTCAAATGAGATAGCACTTGCCATAGATTCCGCAAATGAACCCATGCTTTTCTGCATGCTGTTCATGACTTCTTTTGCAAGAGTCTGCATTATGGTATTCGTTACAGACTGTATTGCTGCTCCGGCTGCGGCCTGAATCTGAGAAGTGGCTTCATTTGCCGCGTCTTGTAACTGCTTATTCAGTTTGTCCTGATCTATTACTTTTGAGATCTCTTTATCAACGAGATTTTTGCCTTCAGAAGAATTCAGGTATTCCTCGAAAGATTCGTTGAGCTTGGATGGCTGAGGCAGTCCGTTTTCCTGAGCATACGCATCATAGCCGTCAGATATGGCAACAATGACTTTTTGCACATCTTCATCTGATATCTGAACATCGCTGTATTTTTCAGACAAAGAGTTGAGAGCCTCAGATGTTCTTGCCGAGCCGGAATCAGACAAAAGATATTCAGATAGATATTCGGTCATCCTTTCCGGATCATTGAACTCGTGCTCTGCAGCATACTCAGGGTATCCGCCCATGATATATATAACAGCGTCCCTGAGGTCATCCATGGAGATCGTGTTCAGCCCGGAATTGTTGATAGCTTCCTGCATTGCCTGCCGTACGGCAGATGAAGTCCCTTCATCCTGAAGATATTGCCTGAATGCATCCGGTAAGTTTGAGTAATCTGTAGACTGATCTTTTGATGCATATTCAAGATATCCGGAAAGGATGTTCGTCACTGCTTCGCTTATGTTTTCTGTCTTTATATCTATATCGAGATTAGAAAGGATCGATGCGATGTCCACACCTTGGATCGAGGACGGATCAATCTGGATATTCTCAGCAGAGATCAGTGATCCTATATCGATGCTTGAAAGGTTGGAGAAGGCAGAAGTATCTATAGCTAATTTGCTTGTGTCGACCTTGAATGCATCTTTGAAGACGTTTTCGTCAAAAGTGAAGAGAGAATTCATATCAAATCCTGTGTCCTCTTCAGAGCCGAATTCATTGCCTGTGAACACGTTGATAAGTTTGTTGCCAAGCTGGGACTGAGTGATCCTGCTGTTCGTTGCCTTTTCTACCATGTGTTCGATAAGCTGGAACGGATAGCCGATACCGGTCGTGAGCATAGCCATATCGCTGTCTTCTGCCGGAGCCACGACTCCTACTATAGTTATATCCTCTCCATTCGCAATCAGCTGCGACATGTACGCTTTATCTTCCTGCTTGTCTACCCAGACATTATATTCAGGGTCATAGGAATAAAGATCTGCATAGTTGACAACTTTATAAGTCAGGCCGATAAAATCCTCATAATCATATTCGCCCGGTACCAATTCCTTGGAATACGTTTCCTCCTTGGCGAACGCCTCTACCATAGCATCAAGCTCTGCAGGGTCTTTCAGGCCAAGAGTATACAGAGTTATATCCGGAATGTTCCCGCTGTGAAGAAGGACAAGAACGCATTCGTTATATCTTGCTGGCCATCTTCCGGCTTTTATGTCGTACTGGTGTTTGTAAAGGGATTCTTCAGCCGGAAGGGGATAAAAGGAGTTGGATGACATCGTGAGGGACATCAGAGAGTTTGAACTGGAACCGAATCCCAGCGAATCGAAAGTCTTGTCCGGATTGATCTGCCTGTATCCGCTGTCAGTCACGTTATAGATCAGAGGACTGACGCTGAAAGAGTATTCGATGGCATTTGTATATGTTTTTATCTCATCATTGCTGTCAAGATACTTTTTAAGCGATCCGAGATCATTGGATGTGGTCTTAGACAGCATTCCGTTTATCATCTGCCGCTCTTTGACCTTTTTGAGCTGAGTGCCTGTATCTTTCTGTTCATCTTCAGTGCTGTCCGAAGAATCCATGTTCATCATCATGAAAGAGGACAGGTCGAAACTGGTGCTTTGTATCTGAAGAGGGTATTCAGACAATGTTTCTTTCTCTATTGAATGAATGTAGTCATTGACGCCGTTTGACAAAGAGAGAATAAGAGCGATGCCTATGATACCGATACTGCCTGCTGCGGAAACAAGAATTGTCCTTGCGCTTTTTGTCCTCAGGTTATTGAAACTGAGTGACAGAGCGGTCAGGAAAGACATGGAAGATCTGCCCATGTTCCTGTGTACAGGAGGAGGGGAGACAGATTCATCAATTATGAAGGGATCTGAATCTGCGCGGATCGTGCCATCTCTGAGATTGACGATCCTTGTAGCATATTTTTCTGCCAGTTCAGGGTTGTGAGTGACCATAACGACCAGTCTGTCCTTGGCAACTTCTTTCAGAAGGTCCATGACCTGAACGCTCGTCTCTGTATCAAGAGCGCCAGTGGGTTCATCTGCAAGAAGGATCTGCGGATCGTTCACCAAAGCTCTGGCTATCGCCACGCGCTGCATCTGACCTCCGGACATCTGACTGGGTTTCTTGTGCATTTGGTCTCCCAGACCTACTTTTGTGAGTGCATCTGCAGCTCTTTTACGTCTTTCTGCCCTGGATACGCCGGAGATAGTGAGGGCAAGTTCAACGTTAGAGAGAACAGTCTGATGCGGAATCAGATTGTAACTCTGAAACACGAAACCTATTGTGTGGTTTCTGTATGAGTCCCAGTCTCTGTCAGAATATTTCTTTGTAGAGATTCCGTTGATGATGAGGTCGCCTGAGTCATATCTGTCAAGACCGCCGATTATGTTCAGCAAAGTAGTCTTACCCGATCCGGAAGGACCGAGTACAGCGACGAACTCGTTGTCTCTCAGGTTCAGACTGACATGGTCAAGAGCCTTTTGAACAAGAGTACCTGTTTTATATTCCTTGGATATGTCTTTTAGTTGAAGCATACAGACGGTTTTTCACCACAAATAACAATACTAAAAAAAGTAACATGGGATTTGACCCCATACACAATAATTCTAACATAAGAAATGGATCCGATAACAAATCGAATCAGATAATTAGACAATTGTTAACAATTAAGAGGAAAAAAGAAAACCGCACAAGACGGACTTGCACGGCTTTCTATGGGTATTGCCTTGTT
This sequence comes from Oscillospiraceae bacterium, assembly GCA_017432285.1. Lineage (GTDB taxonomy): Bacteria > Bacillota > Clostridia > Oscillospirales > Ruminococcaceae > RUG11783. Next base: position 78,540 of record JAFRJM010000019.1, read on the forward strand.
CGAACTAAAGTTTTGTCATAAAGACCATTCCCCATTGGAAGAGCTTTGAATCGTAAGAAATTCTTGAAGCAAACAGCGGCATTCCGTGTATGTCAAACTGAAGATCAGTCAGACGCACAATAGGAGTGTTTGCATCCAGTTCTAGATGTAACCGCTCTTCCTCATCAGGGAAACTGGCAGTAGTATACCTTCTTCCTTCGATTCTGTCTATATGAAATTTGTTTTTAAACAATTGATATAGCGAGCTTTCCAGTTCTTCTTTTGATGCGGATTCCACAGCCAGATATTTTGGTGAAAAATATGAATATTCATACATGCAGGGTATGTCATTGACATATCTGAGCCTCAGAAGTGTCAGGACGGCTTCTCCTTGCTTCACCTTGAGGAATTCATACAGATCATCTGGAGATGGTGCCATTGAGAAGAAGAGAATATCCGAATGCGAACTGTAGCCAGCCATCTCACAGCTCTTTGTGAATCCCTCAAGCTCTGTGAAGCGGTATGTTGGCTGCATTTCACGGACAAAGGTCCCAAGACCCTGTTTACGTACAACGATCTCTTTTTTCACCAGATCAGAGATGGCAGCGCGAACGGTTATGCGGCTGACATTGAACATATCGATAAGTTCCGGTTCCGGAGGAAGCTGCTCGCCGGGCTTGAGATTTCCGCTTCTTATGTTTTCGGTGATAATCTGCGATATTATCTGATATTTTGGGACCTGATATTCACTATCCAGGATATTGGGATCAAACTGGATTGCCATAATATACCTCCACTGATAACACTACAATACCTTAAGTAACGTTATATAACGTAATATAACCTTTACCATTATAGAACGTATTTTGGAGTAATGGAAGTATTTTTTCAAACAAAATAAAAAAACACGATAAAATATCGTGTTTTCTAGATACTGAGAATTGTGTTAGTTTATTCTGCCTGTTCTGCAGCGAGTTTTGTCCTGGGATAGACAGTTCCTTTCCATATCTTATAACTTACTACTGCATACAGGAAGCAGTTGGCTACAGCGACATACACTAAAGGGATCGGAGTGTAATCAAGAAGGAAGGGAACATAAGCCAGGATAGCTACCATGATGGAAGCAGCTGCTTCGAAATACATCTCTTTGAATATGATCGCATACAGAACCAGCATGATCTCAACCGGGAATCCGTATCTGTCATGCATGGCAGGCAGGAACATTATGCATGTATATCCTGTCCAGATAGCAAATCTGAGATAGTCATGAAAAGCATATCCTTTTTTCTGTCCGGAAGAGATTATCACACAGTAGACGATGAGCATCAGTGAAAAAGTCAGAATGATCCCTGGCTTGGAAAAGAGCCGGTAGTCATTGGGAACGAAATAATATATGTTCGGGTAATCCATGGTAAGGTAAGGATACATCTCTGCCTGTTCCTTATAGATCTGCCAGAAATCGAAGATACTTCTTCCATAGTAAACACCGGGCAGGGAAGTTACCGCCATCGTTGCGGGTATCCACAGGAAGTGAAGCAGAGAAAATTTCTTGCTGCAGAAATAATAAAGAAGAACAGCAGGAAAAAGGAGGATAGCCTGAAGTTTGAAACAGAGGGCAAGACCATAGAAGATCATTCCCAGAGCAGGCTTGTCCTTAAGGAATCCCCAGATGCTTAGTATAAGGAATGACGTAAAGATTGCGTCGCACTGTCCCCAGATAGCTGAGTTGATGAACACGGTGGGGAGAGCAAGAACGAGGAAGAAAGCGATAAAAGTAAGGAGGTTCCTTTCCTTACGATCCGAAGGAATAGCAGCCCTTACTACCAGAGCTCCTGCCACGGCGAGAACATAGTCAAAGAAGATGGAAAGGTATTTGATAAGATATACTGCTTCTCCCTGGAACTGTGCAACAACGCACATAAGGAAGTGATATGGGATATTGTAGTTTCCTATCCGGTATGCGAGAGAGGGGAAGCCATGGTGATCAAGTATCTGGTAATACCAGGAGATAAGATAAGCTTTCATATCTCCGCTCAGGTAATACAGGACATTCCTCCTTGCATAAAAAGAGATATACAGAAGTATTGCTCCGGCGATCCAGAGTAAATGCTTCTCTATAAAAGACAGAAGTTTGTTCTCAGCCTGTTTCATCGTGTAAGCCTCGTTATTATTGTGTTCCTAATTATTATAGATGAAAAAGAATGCATGCAAAAGGTAAAAACACACAAATAATCGATAATCGATATATCGATTATATGATATAATAATATCAGAGATCCCTGAAAATAATGATTTAAAGGAGAGTAAATATGGCCAGTCGTTTTATTCTTAATGAAACCTCTTATCACGGTTCAGGCGCTATCAAAGAGATCGTTACCGAGTTCAAAGCCCGCGGATTCAAAAAAGCATTCGTTGCTTCTGACCCGGATCTTGTGAGGTTCGGTGTAACAGCTAAAGTTACAGATCTTCTTGATGCAGCCGAGATTCCCTATACACTGTATACAAATATCCAGCCAAACCCCACAATCGAAAATGTTCAGTCCGGTGTTAAGGCTTTTGCAGAGTCAGGAGCAGACTGCATCATTGCAATCGGCGGCGGTTCCTCGATGGATACAGCCAAAGCGATCGGTATCATCAATACCAACCCTGAATTTGCAGATGTCCGTTCTCTTGAGGGCGTAGCACCTACAAAGAACCCCTGCACCCCGATCCTTGCGGTTCCAACCACAGCCGGAACAGCAGCAGAGGTCACCATCAACTATGTTATTACAGACCCTGAGTTCAAACGCAAATTCGTCTGCGTGGACGTTCATGACATTCCGGTCGTAGCTTTTGTTGACCCGGATATGATGTCTTCAATGCCCAAGGGACTGACAGCAGCGACCGGTATGGATGCTCTTACACACGCAATTGAGGGATTCATCACCGGAGGCGCATGGGAACTTTCCGATATGTTCCATCTCAAAGCCATCCAGATGATAGCAAAGAGTCTGCGCAGCGCAGTTGCCGGTGAGCCTGAAGGCAGAGAGGCAATGGCTCTCGCACAGTATATCGCCGGAATGGGATTCTCCAACGTAGGACTTGGTGTAGACCACTCGATGGCACATACGCTTTCAGCATATTACGGAATGCCGCACGGCAAAGCCTGTGCTACACTGCTTCCGACAGTCATGGCATACAATGCACCGGTATCTGGTGAAAAATATCGTGACATTGCTGCAGCATTCGGCGTAGAGGACGCCTATACAGCAGATCTCGAGACAGCTAGAGCAGAGGCAGTAGCTGCTGTAAAGAAGCTCGGCGAGGACGTCGGTATCGAAATGTCTCTCAAGGATGTAGTACCGATTGAGGATGTTGACGCGCTGTCGGCAGACGCGTTGAAAGACGCCTGCACACCTGGCAACCCTCGTCCTGTTACAGTGGAAGACATCAAAGAGATGTTCCTGTCACTTGTCAATTACTCATGACTGAAGTCACGAGCTTGTGCCTGTCCGGTGGTATATTAATTGTCGGCGGTAAGCCTCCCACCTTAGATATAAGCATATCTGGACCAGCTGTTGGAACAGCGGGCTGACGGCACATCGCGGGGTGATTGACGGCACCCCTCCTGAAAGAGCTTGCTCTTTCAGTGCGGTATCGTATTCCGACACCACTGCCTTCAGGAGATAATATGAAATGACCCCCGTTCTTGTAGCAACGTGGATTTACCTGCATACTAGTTACATCACAAACCGTATGTTGGGATTACCGCATACAATGAAGGGAGTCACTA
>JAFRJM010000044.1 GCA_017432285.1 Oscillospiraceae bacterium
GGATGAGATGATACATAACTGGCAAAAGGGCTTATTCGGAAAGCAGGTCCAGCATTCCGCCATGGGCGTGATCAAAGCGGAACTTAAGAACAGTTCCAGCGTCTATGTCGTAAGCAGAGACTTTCCTTCCACACAGATATGTCCCGTTTGCGGTAAACTGACTAAACATCCATTGAGCAAGAGGAACTATACCTGCCAATACTGCGGGTATCACAATCCTTCAAGAGATGAAAAGGCAGCAGAATCCATCCTGGAAGAAGCGATAAGGATAAACCGTCTCTCCGGAATAGAGAGCGTAGAGTCCCGTGGAGGTCAAACCCTCTGCTCTGATGCGGAATCAAATCTGCATCTGGGTAAGGTTATTGCCTGCGAAACGGGAAGCCCGCGATTTTAATCGTGGGTAATTCACATGCGGTAATAGCAATAAGTCAGATCATTTGAACAAGCGCATCATATAATCTCTTGCACTGTATCTCCATACATCCCATTCATGATATCCGGGATAGAAGGAATACTCTAGGTTATAACCTTTATCAATAAGTTCCTGGACCTGAGGCTGAGTATATGCATGGCGGGGATCATCGGTTCCGCAGGTGATGAATGTGACTTTCATCGTGCTGTTGAAATGTTCTGGAGATGAGAACAGTTCGTCATAGTGCGGCGCTTCAGCCTGAGCCATGTTGCCGTTAGGCAGAAGAGCAAAACTGCCGGGTACTGTTGATAGACCTGCTACAGAGAAGCCTGCGCCTGCGCTGAACTGACCAAGATTAGCAAATACATCCGGATGGCCGTGAGCTATCTGGCGGGCCATGGAACCGCCGGCAGACAGGCCTGCCATTGCGCGGTATTCTCTGTCCGCAATAGTGCGGTATCTTTCATCTATGAACGGAACTATTTCATTACACATGACATCCGGGAAACCCCTGTCGATAAATACACCGTCTTCGAGTTCTTCAGGCGCTGCAAATGCACTTGTGACAATGATCATCTCTTCGCATTTTCCTTCTGCGATCAGGTTGTCAGCGATAAGGTTGATCTTCCCGAGCAGGAACCAGCATGTCTCGTTTTCTCCGCCTCCGTGAAGGATATGAAGGACCGGGTATCTCTTGTTACTTGTCTCGTAGCCATAAGGTGTATATACCCAGAGATTGCGGTATCTTCCTTTGGATTCGCTCTTGAGCAATTCCATATGAATGGTTCCGTGCGGAACATCTTTCAGAAGATAAAAGTCTGTGTCTTCTTTCGGAACTTCGAAGAAATTAAGAACGTTGTTTGCGCCAAATCCGAATGGCATAACAGGGTTGAAGGTCATAACGCCGTCAACGATAAACACACAGAAATGGAATCCGTCCCTGACTTCGTCAAGTTCAGCTCTCCAGTATCCGTCTTCAACTTTTTCAAGGTCGTACCTGCCCTGCATGGATCCGCCGATACCAGCAATCTCAACGCGTTTTGCATCAGGGGCAAAATAAGTGACCTCTGCATGGCCGTTATCCAATATCTTTACGCCTGGCTCCCTTACAAAGGGTTTGCCGGTACCGCCGAAACCGGGGAACGGAAGGGCTATTTTCGCTCCGGCTGCCGGATCGATCGGTGTCTGGAAAGTAGGGATCTCCATCTTTCTTTGAACACAGTCAAAGCTCAGCATATGAGCATTCAATGCCTGGTTGTCTCTGATCTCCTTTTTCATATGACTTGTTTCCTTTCAGAATAAAGATTTCAATTCTAGAAATATGTGTCTGTCTCTGATAAAGCATAAGACACTCTGTTATCATATTATCGCAACTTCGACTGTAAGTGAATGCTATTTTGATTTTGTCATGCACGGGCTTCTTGTTTTCAATTGGTTTTCAGAAAAGTATAATTGATACAAAGAAGCTTTAGGAGGGATACCTATGAGAAATCTTTTGATTGCTAGCATGCCATTTGTGCTGATCGTGATGACAGTATTAGACGCATTCTTTATCGCCCGGATGTTCAGACAATACAGAAGTCTGAATAAACCAATTATTCCGCTGCTGGTCGGTATCTTATGTATAGGTCTGTTTTACGATTCTTTGATTCTAAGTCTCGGTGCGTTTTTGAAATACGGAATGTTTTTCAAGGTGCTCAGCCAACTGAGGTATATCCTTCATGCTACTATGATTCCTCTGCTTCTTCCGATCTGCTGTTATACATTCGGAAACAGCAAGTTTGTTAAGCCGATATGGGTTATCACATTATTGATAATGGTAATAGGTCTTGCTGCAGGTGTATGCACAAATATTGAGCCGAGAACTGTGGGGGCTATTTCCCGCTATGCGGTTTCCGATGCCAATCCCGGATGGGTGGATACGGTCGTTCAGATGCTTGACATAGTGCCCGTTTTCCTGATGATGGGCCTTGGTATAGTTATCTGGAAAAAAAAAAGAATCCAAACCTTTTCCTGGCGGGATTCTTTATGTTCCTGTTTACGATGCTCGGCATTTTCCTTGGTAAGGACCCAAGCGGAGACAAGACACAAAGCCTCATGTTCTTTATCAGTATGTTCGGTGAATCCCTGATGGTGTATTATCTGTGGAAATTCAGCGAGAAAACAGAATAGTTTAGGGAGTTCATAATGCGGCATATCCTGATTGATGATTCTTTGAATCAATACAAAACTAATCTTCACTGCCATACGGATTACAGCGACGGCAAATTAACTCCTCAGCAGGTGAAAGATCTTTATATGGCTAATGGATACAGTGCGGTGGCATATACTGATCATGATATTTTCGTGTGTCATGATTATCTTGCAGACGATAAGTTTATTCCTTTGCACGGGTATGAAGTGGAGATCACCGAAAACGGGGATAATTTCAGCCTCAAAAAAACATGCCATATCTGTATGGTCGCGCTGGATGAAAACAATAAGATTCCTGTGTGCCTCCACCACAGCAAATATATGTTTATGGGGGCTTTGGCTCATTTCGATGAGATGGCACCATTTGAAGGGGATTACGAGAGGGATTATAGCCCTGAATGCATAAATGACATTATTGCCCAGTGTAAGAATGCAGGTTTTTTTGTGACATATAATCATCCGGTGTGGTCGCTGGAGAACTATCCTCAATACTCTCAATATAAAGGGATGGATGCGATAGAGATGTTCAATTACTTGTCCATCACTGAAGGTTATGAGGATTGTAACCATCAGGTATATGATGATCTTCTCAGGTTGGGATTGGACATCGGATGCACAGGCAATGATGACAATCATAATGGGAATCCGGAAAATAGAGAATTGGATTCATGCGGTGCATGGACGATGATAAATGCGCCTGAGCTGACATACAGTTCGCTTACAGACGCATTGAAAAAGGAAAGATACTACGCATCCATGGGTCCTTCGATCCTGTCATTGTACGTTGAAGACGGAACAGCCTATGTTGAAACTACCGATGCGGTAGGAATCAGTTTCTCCACCGGTATAAGACATACTGCCAAAGCAAATGCCTCTAAAGGAAGTTTTGTAAATCAAGCTTCATTCAAACTGAGAAAAACGGATCAGTATTTCAGAGTTACTGTTGAGGACAAAAGAGGGAAGAAGGCATATACCAGAGGGTACAGAGTAGATGGTTTGATCTAGTGCAAACTATTATGCATGGGTGTCACGGTTATCCGGTTTGCTGTATAATATACAAAAGACTTATTATTGAGGTCTATATATGAGAAAGATAATATCGCTTATATTGTTTGCAGTTATATGTTTGTCTCTCGTGTCGTGCGGAGAACCTGAGGTAGTCAAACCTCATGATTTCCGCAATGTAGACTGGGGAATGTCTCAGAAGAAGGTCATGGACGCAGAGGGGACAGAGTATCTTTACGCGGACGAGTCACTGATGTATTTTTCCGGAGAGATGCTTGGACAGCCTGTTGAACTGTATTATGAGTTCAAAGATGACAAAGTGTTCAGTGCCGAATGCAAATATGTGATCCAGGAAGGCATGATCCTGTCTGATTGTATGGAGAATTATCTTTCTTTAAGAGACCAGCTTATCGAGTTGTACGGTGAACCCAACGAAGAAGATTACCACGTGTGGAAATCAGAAGAAGATAAAGAGACATATGGACAGGATAAAGAACAGATACCCATCTATTATCAGGTCCTAACTTACTATAATAGCTGGCAGACAGATACCTGTTTCATGGAGCTGAGCCTAGATTATACGAATCTTCAGATAGGGCTTATCCTCAGAGCGACTGAGATCGTTCAGGAGACAGAGGAAGAATAATAGTATATAAATATATAAATGCCTTGATCCGGTATTGGACCAAGGCATTTTCGATATTTTGCTGATCACATGTTTATGACCTGAAACTCCACAAGGTTTTCTGGTGATGTAAGATCATACGGCTTTTTAAACGGCGCCACTGCCCCGAAGTGTTTATGGGGGTGATTTAGTTTAGCTTTATACGCGTTGCACAGAACGGAATCGATACCGCATAAAGTAGTGACGCCAAAATACTGATCTAGAAAAGTTGCAGGAAGGGAGATCTTCACGCTCCAGTAAACACCGCGTTCGTCTTCTCCCGAACGTCTTTCACATGGATATTCTTTCTGCACATCTCCGTCTTTAAGCAATAGACAATGATTAGAAGAATTGCAGATAAAAGTAAGGACGGTGTTCGACAGTAAGGGGTTGAGATTCATGGATACTGAAATAAGATCGTCAGTTGATATGAAATCGTCTTCTCCGGAAACCTCCGGCGAAGTTACAAAAGCATATAAATCTAATTCGATCCCATTATCCTTGATTTCAGAGAAACGGACTTGAGCATACGGCATAAAGCTTCCGCTGTCATTGGAGTACTCGCGCGTAGGAATCAGAGGAGTCATTTCAAAGAACAGTTTGTCCTGAATTATCGGAAATGTAAACATCGTTTTTACCTCATCTTTTGCATACGTTCTATGAGTTTGGTGTATATCGGAATCATCTCTTCCTCAGAGAACGGGCTAAGGACCTGCTCCACAGTTCTCCAGCCTACAGCGGAGTTCTCGTCTGCTTTGATAAATACAGGAGAGTCAGGATCTGCTTCGAAAAGGTACGTCACATTGAAGTGCAGATGTGCGGACACTATCTCTCCTCGACGTATATGTGAAGGAACACCAAGAACTTCTATGCTGATGGGGTTTGCTGACACTGCTTTGAGATCTATAACGCTTGTCTCCTCGACAGCTTCACGCTTTGCAACAGCAAAAAGATCTCCGTCACCATCAGCATGTCCACCAATCCAGGCCCAGTGCTTATAGATGTTATGGAACGCCATAAGGATCAGCTGCCGTGACGGATCCGTGATCCAGGCAGAGGCAGTGAAATGACCTATTATGTCGGAACGCTCAATGGCATCATGCCCTTCGTCAAGATAATGGAGTATCAGCTCCTTATCTTTGAATTCACGGTCGTCCTGAGGGCGGTAATCGATAATTGTCTGTTTTACAGTATCAGCAGGAGTCATAATCTGATGTCTTTCTTTTCGATTTTTTATTATGGTACACTTTTCGTTGGGCATGAGCAAGATAAAAGAGAAGTGTTGTTGTGGTTTTGGCTTTTTTTCGGTATCATTTTCCCAATAAGAATAATGGAGGCAAATCAGTGTGATAAAGGAGATTTATTTTGCAGGCGGTTGTTTCTGGGGGACAGAAAAGGTCTTTCAGCTGTTGAACGGGGTCCTCGATACAACTGTCGGCTATGCTAACGGAACAGTTTCCGAGCCAAGTTATGAGATGGTCAAGACGGGAAAAACCGGGCATCGTGAAACAGTAAAAGTAACATATGATAACGATGCTATTTCATTGGAAACTCTTTTAGAGGCTTATTTTCTTTGTGTGGATCCAACAGTAAGTAACAGGCAGGGGGAAGATGTTGGAACTCAGTACCAGACCGGAGTCTATTACACAGATGATGAAAGTGCTTTAGTAATAGAACAGTTTTTTTCCAAGAAGAAAATGGAATTTGATGTGTTCTGTGTCGAACTGGCACCGTTAGGGTGTTTCTACGATGCAGAGGAATATCATCAGGATTATCTTATCAAGAATCCGCAGGGATACTGTCATGTTCCACTGACAGCATATGAAGCGGTCAAGAAACTAAACGGTTAGTGATACACATTTGTTGAATTCCTGCGCAATATGTGATTAAATAATACATGCGCGAAATGTCTCCGTAGCTCAGTTGGATAGAGCGTCCGCCTCCTAAGCGGAAGGTCGAAGGTTCGAATCCTTTCGGGGACGCCAGCACATGGTCCTCGGAACACCTGTTCCGGGGATTTTTTTGTCTTAAGTCTGTATTAGTATAATTTTATATTAGAAAGATATAGTATTATAAAAACA
>JAFRJM010000026.1 GCA_017432285.1 Oscillospiraceae bacterium
GAAACAGCCATCTTGCTGTATTCCCTTTGAATACTTTTACTGCATCTGACAATCTGCATTGCGGTTTGCAGTCAATAAGCAAATGGATATGATCCGGCATGACCTCCATTGCTTTGATACATATCTCCAGATCCTCTGAAGACTGTCGCAGATGTTCCTTTACTTCCTCTGCGATATTACCTTCAAAAATCTTCTTCCTGTACTTGGTACACCACACCATGTGATACTGCAATGAGTAGACATATCCTCTACCATGCGTAACATCCATATTATCACAGTTATACTTAAACTTATCCATATATTAATTATACCATGCGTATGACTCGCTCACAACCGAAATCTAACAATTGTCCGCCTAACTCACGACTAAAGATCACGAGTGTGCGGCGAAATATTCATCACATCACCGGAGTTTCTGTTATTTGATCCGGACGTATTCGTTTCCGTCCCTGCGCAGTATGCCTTCACTTATCATGTCCCTGCGGATAGTGCAGTAGTCCTCATGTATAGGAGCTATGATATCATCCAGCTCCTTCTCACTGTAGACCTTTCCCGGAACGAAATGCTCAGCGATCACTTCGTAGCAGATCTGTTTCTTCTTGCGCTGGACCGGGATAGACCTGAGCTTGCCGTATTCAAAGAAGGAATCTATCACCTTTTTTCGGTACTCCTCCTCCCTCTTCTGCTGCTCATCTATTTGTTCCGGTTCGGATGAAGCCATTTCGAACAAGGATCTTTCAAGCACATCCCTGTTGAGCGAATAAACAGTGTAATACTGCTCTTTGCGCGAGACAACAAGACCTGCCTCCTCCAGCTTCTTCATATGGAAAGACACTGTGGAAGGCGTGAGGTCCAGACGTTCAGCCAGCAGTTCCGTATACATCTCCCCCTGCGTAAGGGACCTGACTATACGAAGGCGTGACATATCCGACAGACTTTTGAATATCTTAAGCGCGTTCTCCTGTGTCATCATTCTACCTCCGGAAAATGTGCAATAACGTCTTCCAATGCCTCTAGCTTGGTCTCCTCTATCACGACGTTCCTAGCATCTCCGTGCTCTCTTGCCTTTTCAAGCGCAGCACCCCAGGTGGCTCTGAAGCGTTCAAGCTGTGCCTTAACGGCAGCAGTCCCCGCTCCGGGACGGTCAGCAAGGGCATTGGTAACAGTCCTGCAGATATCGTAGATGTTAGTACGGGCCTTAGCGAAATTGGCTTCGTCCTGACATCCTTCCGATTCCAGTTTAGCTATATCTTCTCTTCCGGCTTCATACTGCCTTGTGAGATAATCGATGAAATCTTTCATGTTTCTTCCTCCTCTCGGGATATTTGATTTCATATTCATCGAACTAAATATAGCTTCATGAGCATCAGTTGTCAATAACCATTTCGATAAACATCTAAATAATTTTGCGTTTGCCGCAAACAAAAACAGGACCGCGAGGTCCTGCTTTCTGTATAAGCATAATCAGAGTTCAAAATCCCAGCTCGTGCTGAAGTCGCCGAAGGAATAGACCTTCAATTTGAGATTGTCGAGGTCATAGATGCATGAATACTGGGTATTGCCTGTATCGTGGCCGTTGTCCGGATCCTGTCTGATAAGATCCATAAGGCTCATGATGAGGTCCTCTCTCATGCCGGTGAATTCATCATTTTTCCTGCAGCGGAGGAAGAAAGCCTTGATCAGCTCATCTCTGGGGCATACACCGTGGAAACGGTCATCTGCTGTGCGGCGGTAGTTGGTCGCGTGAGCTGTGTCGACGATATTCATCTTGTTGTCGACCCACTCCAGCAGCCTCGACTGACCGGAAGAATCCGCTACCATGACGTGATAGTCCTGTCCGGGAGCCACTGTATAGACATTGTAACTGTCTGCAAGCGCGACAGCCTCTTCAACGGATGCGCAGTTGTCCAGCATCATCCTCATAAGCACTGTATGGCCGATGGTGCCTTTCTTTCCTTCCATATCTGTCTTAACATGAGGCATATGGGCGATCCATGCCTTTTTGTCCTCGTGGTTGACCGCCACGCTCAGATGGGCGGCTCTGTTCTGCCATGTCTGCGGACAGGTCCCTTCGCCTTTCAGGATGATCGGCTCCTGGCCCTTGGGCACTTTTGCCTCCCATGTCTCATAATCTGTCTCCTCCCATGTAGCAGGAAGAGAGAGAGCCATGATGCTTACGGCAAGTCCCTTCTCATTGACACCATCCATGCAGAGGAACGGGAGCATGACGAATGCAGATATATCGGTGACGCCGTCGTCCGGTGTGCCTTCCACCAGAGACATGTTCTGCCAGTCCAGCCATGTGGCGTCTGTTCCGCCTATGCTCTTATATTTTGCTGAAGGATTGCTGCAGCGGACGACCAGATTAAGACCAGTACGCGGGTTGTTCAGGTCGTTGTCTTTTCTGTGGGTGTAGTCATAGTTGCGGCAGAAAAGGTTGGTCCCTTCCAGATTCTTGGTTAGGAAGGTGGAGCATCCTGCCCCGAACATGACCTGGAAGACGTCCGGGATCACGCTGTAGTCCCACACGCTCTCCATATAATACAGTTTACCGTCCGGAGACAGCCTTTTGATCGATTCCACTGTTTTGATCTGAGCTTCGTCAGTTAATTTTACGTGAGGATTCATACTTCCTGCGCCCTTCTAGCCAGGGCTTCCTCCTTTTCTTTTTCTATGTCTATCCTGTGTCCGAAATACGCCATTAACGCCAGCACGATGCTCGGGACCCAGCCCAGCAATGCGCAGATGGTGGCTCTGGTTGCGTCGGTCTGATTCAGTTTGAGGGCCTCGTCGAAGCCGGCCATAGCCATAGCTGATGTCATGGCAAGTCCTACAAGAGCTTCAGCTACCTTAGAGGCCAGCGTGTCTCCCATGGATACCATCGTATCCAGTCTCCTGTGGTTGATGATCTCGACCACATCGGAGATATTGTTGCGGTTGGTATTGAATATGACGAATGCCAGGGTTCCGCCTATACCCATGGAAACGGCGTTGATGATCACGTTGACCATGGAATAGGGATTGATGATGAATGGTATCTTGCCAACGATCTGTATTATGCATGCCAGCATGGTGGCTCTTCTTCTGCCAAGCAGGCTGTCTATCTTTGGGGCAAGAGCGGAAGTTATGACTGCAATGACCAGATATATCGCCAGGACCGGAGTAGCCTTATCGCTGGAACCGAGGATATATGCGGCATAGTAGCTGATATTCGTCATGATCAGGGTCTGTGTAATGCCGTAGCACATGATGTACAGCATGTTCCAGATCCAGGATCTGCATTTGAACAGCATCACGTATGTTTCCTTGATGCTTATCTTGTCCTCATGGACCTCTTCCTCTTTCACCCTCTCCTTTGAGGTGAAATACTGCAGCAGGCAGCCAGCCAGGCATAGGAAGCCCATAAAGAGAGCAGTTCTGAACAAAGCTGGAGCATCATCCTTGCTTATGATGGCATTCTGGCCTTTAAGACCGCCGAACAACTTCACCAGAGGGGTGACTGCGACAGCGCCAACAGCTGATCCGAAGCATCCGCCGAGAGAGCGGTACGCATTGATGGACTTCCTGTCCGCGTCATTCTTGCTGGCCAGACCTCCAAGTCCGTTGTATGCGATGCCCCTGAATGTGTTGGCGATCTCATAGAGGAAGAAGACTATGAGCTGAAGCGCTACTGCCATCTTTACACTGATATTGAAATCAGTGAACAGAAGTACCATGCCTGCAGCATACGGTATGGCGATGTAGAGCAGATACGGACGTATCTTCTCACCTGATTTGAAATGGATGTTGTTTGCCCATACTCCGACGAGCGGATCGTTCACAAAGTCCCAGATGAGTCCCACAGTGTTCATTACGCCTGCGACAGCGATCGGGATATGGAGAACGTTGGTCAAGAAGATCGTGTAATAGATGCTCTTGAAGTTGAAGACCACGTTGGTGGCTGATGACAGGCCGAAGAAGCCCAGCTTCTCCGGCAGCTTCACTACAGCTCCACTATCCTTTTTCATAGTTTTTCCTCCTTTTTCCGAGGATGCGTCCCCTTTTGACAGATTAATATTTGTTTAAAATAATAACACAATACTGCAAAGCCTGAAACATTTTCCAACTGGTTATAAGCATCGAAGCATGTCGCGAAATCGAATCTATGAGAGTGCAAATTCGATCTCGTCAAGCCCATCTGTTATCGGGTTCCTTTTGCCCGTTTTCTTAAAACCCATTCTGCAATAGAGCTTCTCAGCTCTTGTATTGTTTTCAAGAATCCATAGGGTAGGAGTATCCGCACATTTACAGACAGCATATTGCAATAACTTCGTTCCATAGCCCATATTTTGAAACTCTGGAAGGACATAAAGATCCTCTATCAAACTGTTTGTCACAGAAACGATCCCTACAGGTCCTTCATCTATAAGCATGTAGATCTTCGTCCCGTTGCTCATTTTGCTGCTCAGATACTCCCGCTGCCGATCTGGTGTATGCAGCTCTAAGAAATCAGGCGTACAAAAGGCACGATGCGATTCCTTCCAAGATATCGAATGGATAGTTGCCGCTTGGAGAAGATTTGTTTTATCTACAGGGATGATCACACTAACCTCCACAAAGTCTTTCTTTTGGTGGCACAAGCAGCATACAGTCTCGACAAAACGGATTTGATGAAACAAATCAACAGACTGGCATTTGTCACTCTTTTTGAAGGATATCCAGTGTATGATGGGAAGCACCGATCAGATCCTGACGTTCACAGATCGTGAAGTGATAATCCATCCACTTTTCAAAAGTCTCATCGTCCATGGCGTCAATGTACTCTCGCTTATAATTCGTAGCTCCATCTGTAGCGACCAGTTTGATTCTTTTCACAGGAAACGCCGAATCCAAGTCCGCTATCTCTTCTGTGCGCACCATCTCAAAAAGATCCTTCGGCTCACTGATACAATGCCAGTCAGAGGTCAGCATATTGAGGTCCATCACTTCGTGCAGATGGTTTAAACCGAATACATACTGAATAACGGTCGGTTCATTCATACAATAAGCCACCAGAATATGACCGCCTGATTTTGTCACTCGCACTGCTTCGGAGAGAGCTCTAAACTTTTCTTCCTTCGTGTATAGGTGATACATCGGACCGAGCAGCATGGTCAGATCGAAAGAATTGTCAGAAAGCTGGGACAGATCCAGAGCATTTCCTTGGATTGCTGTGATAGGTTCCGTACCATCTAATTTGGATTTCAGTATTTCCAGATTATGTTCAATCAGCTCAACAGCGGTCACGTGCTTCCCTTGCTTTGCCAATGTCACACTGTAGCGTCCTGTGCCAGCTCCGACTTCAAGGATGCTTGGATCTGGAATGCCTTCCAGACATTCTTCTATGTATCTCATTGTGGTCAGGTATTCCACCTTCCCATGACGGGAAAGAAGGCGCCCTTCTTCATCATAGTTGTTGTAATATTCTTCAAGATAACTCATGACTTCTTCTCCACAAATATATAGTTGTCATTCTGATTTATTCTTTTTCAGATAGTCCGCATTCCTCGGCTCGTAAGGCACTGAAATGAAGTCTCGTTTTTGGTGGTACAAGCAGCATACCGTCTCGATTGGATACAGTCGACGAAACAGATCAATACTCCAGAAATCACAGGGTAATCCAGTATCGCTGGATGATCCCGCATTCACCCAGCCCTGCGTCATCTTCTATTTCGTTTTCCAATTTGCCTCCGTTTTTCACGATGGTACGTCTTGATGCGTCATTGGTTTTATCACAGGTTATGAGAATCTTTTCTTCGCCGTATTCTCTGCAAACATCCAACATGAGTTTCAACATCTCACTGGCATATCCTTTACGACGTTCTGACGGCAAAACGCTATAGCCCACATTACCGCCGTATTGAAACAGAAAAGGTGATAAAGGGTGTCTGTAATCAATGATACCCACAACCTTTTCGTCCACAATTCGAACCCCTAAATACACCTCTGACGGAACATACCCTTCGCCGTATTTCCGCTTCAAACGGTTTTCAAAGTCGATCCACTCGGAAAAGGAGCTGACTTCTTCAAGACCCGCACAGCCATCAAAGCTGTCATTATTTGCAAGCATATCTTCTTTGTATCGCATGACTTGCTCTGCATATTCATTTGTAGGTCTTACCAATTTCAGATACATATGTTCTTCCCTTTGCTGATAACGATACGTTTTATTTATATTACTTCAGATACTCCGCATCTTTCGGTTCGTAAGGCACTGAGATGAAGTCTTTCTTTTGGTGGTACAAGAGGCATACCGTCTCGATGGATTCTCAGTTTCGAAACAAATCGACAAATTGAAATTTGTTAAATTGATATCCACCAGCACACACCATATTTATCAATAATGGTGGCACAACATTTACTCCATGGAAGTTCTCCGATAGGTTCGATAATTACACCACCATCGCTCAAAACTTGAAAAGCATGATAAACGGTTTCTTCAGTCCCCATTTCAAAAACGTTAAAGGTCATAGTTTCCCACTTGTATTTATGTACTACATCTATATCACAAGGATTTTTCGCTTCTGCCAATGCCAAAAAACCTTCCCCGTTTACAGATAGCTCACAGTGCTCATAAGCAGTGTTATCTTCGTTTTTAAACTCACGAGTTATTTCTGCTCCAAAAGCTTTGCAGTATGTTTCTGCTGCTTCAAAACTATTTTTTACATATACCTGTGTATAATTCTTCATCGCAACCTCCACAAATACCGATTTGCATAATTCATTTTATCTTTTCAGATAGTCTGCATTCTTTGGTTCATACGGCACTGAAATGAAGTCTTTCTTTTGGTGGTACAAGCAGCATACCGTCTCAATGAATATCCGCTTTGTAAACAAATCGACAAACGGGAATTTGTCAAACCGATCCACCGATATTGTTCTTATCGGTCATCTGTAATTTCTCATCAAGGCTATAGAACCTGTTACCGTTCAGACAATCTAGGAAGTATTTCCATTCAGCATCCGTGAGCATTTCTTCCCCGGTTGCATAA
>JAFRJM010000002.1 GCA_017432285.1 Oscillospiraceae bacterium
AGTTTTTTAAGCACTGTGTACGTAGTGGATTTCTTCCATTCCAGCTGTTCCCAGCACAGTTGTACCAGTTCTCTTGAAGAAAGCGGTTCGTTCTCCCATATGATATCCGCAAATTTGGACTCAATATTACCAAGCTTCATAGTTTTCCTCCTTGGTCTACTTCCAATAGACTAAAGTTAGTCTATCACTTATAGACCGTGAATGCAAGCATTGATTTCAAAGAATGACTATATCAAACTGCCATTTCACTCCATTTTTGTGAGCCGGTAATTCTTCTAATGTTAGAATAAAAGATAATACGTGTTTTATGAAAAAGATCTGGCGGCAATTCTCCAGATCTTTTTGTTTATAACGCTTTCCTTTTGTACGGAACCTGATGGATTCCTAAAAGAGCATAAAAACGATTGATTTTGAAGGAATGGGGTACATTTTCAGAAAATCACTATGTATAGCAAAAATGCCTATGTTACAGAAAGTGCTGTAATATAGGCGTTTTCTTATGGTCCGAGGGAGAATAAAGGACATGAGGTCTTAATGCAGACAGTTGCTGTACATTTTTTGATTTATTGCCTTATCACAATCAAATCTTGCTTTGCTCTATAGTTATTCGTACTGAACAAATGAAAGATCAGAAAGCAGGAAACATCCTCCCAAGTCTTTCTTAATCTGTCCATTAATTAGGGTTTCTCTTCCATCCATGATGTTAATGCAATAACTTTTCACCCCGGAAGAACTTTTTGTTCGTACACAGAACCAGGGATAAACCGCGTAATACCATATCTCATCAGCAGCTTTAAAATCAGATAAACTCGTATCGCTAAATGTATAGCTGTCAGATTCTTCACCGCTAAATACATCGATAGCAATATATCTGTTGTCTTCCTTCTGGATAATCATTGAATCTCCGATGAATACCAGAGGCACATTATCTGCTAGGGTCTTTTTTTCTATATTGTCTGATTCAAAATCATAATAGTAAATACACTTATGTCGGTAGTTATAGAAAGCTGCTATTCGGTTTCTTTCAGAAATGTATTTATAATATGGGAATATTGCAGAAGATATAGTTCTTATTTCTTTACTTGAAAGGTCAACCGAGATTAGCCCTCTGTTAGAAACAAAGTAAACGGTATTACCATCCATGAAAGGAATACTGTCGCCGCTGATTGCGACTGAATCCAGTGTTATCTTTTCAGCTGTCCTATTAGGCACATCTATTGCTACAAACTGATCATGAGGAGCACCATTTAAAGTGCATATAGCTATCAGCGTATCACCGAACCGGTATAGCTCCCACCAATCTGGATTAGACAAAGAAAGACTATTTTCCCCACCAACGAGATCCAGCTGAAATTCCTTCCTATCACAGTAATAATGGACGCTCGCATGCTTATTATCTATTGGAACTAACCAAAACGTTCCTTCATTATTACGGTCTAGATTGTTTTTGGTGAAGTTTTGTGCCTTTGATTCTGAAATCATAAAGTCTTTTTCGTCTATGATTCCAATATCATCCGGCGAATGCGGTACACCGTTTCTTATCGCCTCTGGGACAGCAACGATGAGTTTCGTTCCATATTGGTCGACCGGCATTCGGCTTTCGCCCATATCTTTTGCTCTCTGCAGGATTTTTCCACTGTTGAGATCATAGGAAAAGATCATCGGTGATTCTAGAGTGTTGCTTACACCATAATAATATGCTGTATTTTTTAATACCCGGAAGCCTCCAGAATATGGATTATAGTAGTCATTTGGATAGCAGTCTTCAATGAGCAGAGAATAATCTCCTGAAGAAGCGGTTTCTTTTCGATACAATGCCTGGGCATCTATGTTATCAGATCCTCTATAGCCATAGGTGAAACCATCTGAGTCTTGCCAATACATGTCGAAGGGCAATCCATTTACAGGCTTCTTTCGCTCGGTGTCTTTGTACACACCCAAGTCTTCAACTGTCCCGTTTGAGATGTCCACTCTCAAGAGAAGAGTATCCTGATTCTGGCCTTTGCTTCCTGTAATGAGAATATGAGTCACATCACCCGGGATACCCCAGATTGGAGATCCAAAGAGGTAGTATTGTTGGTCTGTTTCGACAACTTTTGTGTTTCCAGTTTGTAAATCGATAATGAATAGTTTGCTTGGAGCATCATCGATAAACTGCTCATATGAATTGTTTCTCAGAGCTCTGCACTCAACAGTTAGGATTTTACTATTCCAGAGAACTGGGGCTGAAGGATTGATGCCTGAATAATACTTATAATCAGGCAAATCGATTTTTGAATAGGTTTCTGTGCGGTAATCGAAAAGAAGAAGAGAAGAAAAGTTTTCCTTTGTGTACAAACCGACATCAGAGGTAGTGCTGCGCTCAAACACACACAACTGTTCTCCGTTATAAGGGAATAGCCGTTGTTCGCCGCTTTGATTGTCTATCTCCGATGGCGGATCTGCTGTGGTGATTTCCTGTTCGAGCGGAGTGGTAATCTGTTCTGGTTTAGAGTTATTAGTCTCGCAAGCTACAAGGATAGCAGCAAATATTATCATGACAAATATGAAAGCGGTCTTTTTCCATTTCATGATGTATATACTCCTTCGCATTCTAGTTCACCAAGAAATAGTTTCCATTATCCATGTTAGCACAAAGCGACATATGGTTTTTTATGGTTTTGTAAAATAAAGAGCCGTATAGCGTAATAGATGGACAAAAGATGGATATTTTACTGAAACGAGGAAAAAGAAAATCGCCTAAACTCGGGAAGTCCTTTGTTTAAGCGATTATTCAGTGGTACGAGAATTATTATGGGACTTATATACGATTAATAGCGATGAAGGCAAAGCGTTGTTTGAAATGACAGTGGGTCAGCAAAATGGACCCACTGTTTTTGTGTCTAAAGTTTAAGGAAGGATGTAAGAAGTGAAGAATATCTAGCCTTTAACGGAAAAAACGTTAATGATTCCACCAGCCCTAATAATAATCACGCATATCCTCATAAAAACCGGAAAACTGCAGATAGTACTCACAGATTGACTTAAGTTCTTCTTCAGAAATGTGATCTATAAATTTTTGGGCTTGGATAGATGAATTAACATATAAAGTCAACTCTTGAAGATTTTTTATCTGATTGATAGAACTAAAATCTACCACGTCATTCGAATAAGCTCGCAAAGAAAGATGGGATAATTTTTCTGCTCCGATTAGTTGCGATACAGTTTTATAGAGTTTTAAAAAAACAGATGCTATTTGTAACGCAGGCAGCAGTTTTGCCGGAAGTTACCAGATAGCATCTTTTTTATGAATATAACGGAGAGAGACAACTCTTTACGAAACAGGTGTGCAGATATGATGCGCTTTTATTCGGTGAGCATATCACTTCTCCAGTTGAATACTACACAGCTGTCAAGTGCATCTGCTGATTCGGTATGAACGGGAAGGGCGATGCGCGCTGTAAATGAGCCTTCCTTAGGCAGAAAATCACAGACGCCGTGATACTGATCCGTAAGTTTCTGTATGGATTTCAGTCCTACTCCGTGGCCGGATCCTGTTTTTGAAGAATGGAGATCTGTATATGGCGAAGTCGTGGAAGTGTTTGTGAGATCCAGGATAAAGTGATTTGCGTTTACGTAGGTCTGAAAAGTGATTGAAGGATCGGATATCCCTTGCTGCTGTGCCCTCTGACATCCTTCAAGTGCGTTTTCCCACATATTCCCGATGATGCTGCACAGATCTGCGGGATCCATAAAATCAAGTGATGGAACAACAAGATCCAGTGTGATTCTGATGCCGCAGTTTTTTCCTCTGTTGCAGTATATGCTGAGCAAATTGTCGAACATCGGATTGCCGGTGTGTATAAAAGTCGGTGTCTGTTCCAGACCCTGTTCGATCTGGGAGACATAAGCTGAAAGCTCTTTGCTGTTATCAGAGGAACCTGTCATGGACAGCAGAGCCTGAAGGTGTTTTTTCATATCGTGCTTCCATATGGACAGCTCTTCATAATACTGATTCATCGTATCAAAGTGTTTCTTGTCACTTTCAAGACGCTGTATGACAAGTGAGTTTTCGCGGATAGTCTCGTTCCGGTCGACAAGAGAGAGAAAGAGCGCAGTGTACACGATATTGCTCAGGCATACCAGTGATGTGCTGACAAGCATATAAGCGCTGGATACGCTGTATATATTGTAAAGCCGTAAGAGAAGAAACAATGAAATAAAAGACAGGATCAGACAGATGATCAGCAGCAGAGAGTGCTGAAAGGATGTCCTGGAGAAAACTGCTTTTTTCCTGATCAGCACAACGATGATCGTTAAAAGCGTTGCCCGGACGATCATATTGAACAGACGGTACGGACCGGGATTCATCATTTCTTCGATCGGTACGTCGGACATTATGCGGAAGAATATGCTGGTGTACAGCATGTCTACACCGAAGAAGATCACTTGCGTAAGAAGGGACCAGATCAGTTTGAGTTTCAGTGACCCTTCCGTAAACAGCAGCAGGAATGCGAACAGGAATATCCACAGGACCACGAGCATCTGGGAAAGAGAAGTGCAGTACATGTTCGCAAGTGTGCATATGATGCTAAGAATGGTTATGGACGCCAGATAAAACCACTTGCTTTGGAGGAGAAGCTTCAAAACAGAGGATGCCAGCAGGATTATAAGTGCTGAGTCAACAACATTGCTTGCGATCTCAGCGACGGTCCACAAATTGAATTCCATTGCGTCACAAGCTCCTTTTCTGGAACAGTTGCGCTTTTACAGAAGGCAGATATGATCTGCCGATCGGGATCTTTGGATCAACCTGATACAGCGATATGTAATTTGAACCGATCTCCTGTATATACTCCAAATTGATTATATAGCTCCGGTGACAGCGGACAAGCGTGGTTCCTGCCAGCTGCGGTTCCAGACCGGATATCGTGGTATAGAATGACTCTTCCTTATCGGTAAGATGGAACGTAACTTTCTTATTGAAGACCTCGATATAGAGAATAGAGCGGGTGGAAATAAACCTGTACCGGCCGTTCTGGGATATACGGATGCTGTTTGAAGAAATGTCCCCGGTCCTTGTGGCGGCTTCATCGAGAAGAGTTTCGACAGCATCTTTTTTCAAAGGCTTAAGAAGGTATGAGACAGCATGTACGGAATAGCCTTCAATAGCATACCGTTCAAAGTTGCTTATGAAAGCTATAGTGGCATCGCTTCCAAGATCTCTCAGCGATCTGGCAAACTCAATGCCGTTTTCTTCACCGATCTCGATATCAAGCATAACAAGATCAAATGCAGAGACCAGTGTGGGAGTGACTTCGCTGAGATCGTTCTTTGTCACGATGTTGACATTCATGTTGCGGTGCGCAGCCCAGTTGCGCACGAGGCAGGGCAGCTGCTCGGTGACAGAATGATCATCGTCAATAATAAATACATTAAGTTCCATGTATATATTCTAGCATGATTCCAAGGCGGGAACTTATGTTGTTTGCGCCGCTAAAAGTGCCGTTCACACCTTCGGACTGTGATTGAATTCTGCTGGAAAGTAAGATGAAATCGGAAAAGTGTTTATAAGAAAGAAATAAGTTTTGTAGATAACAAGATCATCCGTGAAAAGACAGCAAAAAAATTTTTTTAAAAAAGATGTTGACATTGTTGGTCTAACGATGTAGACTGCATACAAGGACTAATGCATTAGACCAACAATCGGAGGATCATGTTATGGAACTATATCGGTTAGGAGCTATGGAATACCGCTTCCTTTCAATCATCTGGGAGAATGAACCTGTAAGTTCTACGAAGCTTGTTGCTTTATGCAATGAGGCATTTGGCTGGAAGAAATCCACGACGTATACGATGCTAAAGAGGCTTCAGGAAAAAGGATATGTCAAAAACGTGGATGCTATGGTCACCTCTTTAATAGAGAGATCGGAAGTCCTGTCAAACGAAAGCGAAGCTTTTGTTTCCGAGACGTTTTCCGGTTCATTGCCTGGTTTCTTAACTGCCTTCTTCGGAGGCAGGAAGATTACAGAAGAGGAAGCAAAGGAACTTAAAGACCTGATCGATTCATACAAGGAATAAGAAGATGGTTAGATTGTTTCAATCCGTGTTACAGATGAGCATTTCTGCGTGCTATGTGATCGCGGCGGTCATGGTGCTGCGGTTCATACTGAGAAAATGCCCGAAGAAGTATTCATATGTTCTTTGGAGCGCAGTTGGCTTCAGGCTCTGCTGTCCTTATTCTCTGCCTTCAGTGATCAGCTTATTCAATCTGTCTTTCAACAGAAACGGAAGCACAGTAGTAGATCTTTCTGAAGTTACTGAGATCATCGGAAGTTCCGGTTCCGGCTCTGTAAAAGTCGGGATGCCTGCAGTCAGCGAAAGCCTGGATCAGATGCTGATAGGATCTTCAGGGACCCTGTCACCTGTTGAAGGCGATCTCGTACCGTTTGTGCCTGCGGAAGCTCCTGTGCCAGCTGTATCACAAAGCCTTTCCATCGATCCTATGGCAGTACTTGCTGTTGTTTGGGCGATAGGGGTCTCGATTTTGCTTATTTACAGTTTCATAGCATACTTCAGGGTAAAAAGAGAGGTCAGCCTGTCACTGCCGGTCCGCGGCAACATACGTAAGGCTGAGATACGTACACCTTTCATTTTAGGTTTTATCCGACCCGTGATATACATACCGTTCGGGCTTGAGCCTGCTGTGGAGAATATTGCTGTTTCTCATGAACGGCATCATATAAAGCGTGGAGATCACTTTGTAAAGGCTTTTGCTTTCGTTCTTCTTTGCCTGCACTGGATGAACCCGCTAGTCTGGGTAGCCTACTTTGAAATGGTGAAAGACATGGAGATGAGCTGCGATGAATATGTCCTTGCTCATTACCGTGATATCACCAAAAGCTACAGCATGGCGCTGCTGTCATTCTCCGTAGGAAGACAGTTTTCTTTGTCCAGCCCCCTGGCTTTTGGCGAGTGCAGTGTCAAAGAAAGGATCAAAAACGCTATGAAATACAAGATCGCAAGAAATTCTGTTTCGGTTTTGGCTGCAATATTATGTATCGTTGCATTGGTCTCCTGCGCGACTAACGGGAGCAAAGAAGAGATACCAGGCGGCCCGAGCGGTGAAACAGATAACAATATTCCGCAGGAGAACACTCCGCAGGAAGAAATAATAGAGTATACAACTCCCACAGTTGTTTATATGAGCAGCATTCTCAGCAATAAAGGCAGTGACGGATGTGTATATACAGAAATGCATCCTTATGCGGGGCTGGAGAATGTTCTGGAAGACAGGCTTCCCGGAGAAAACTTTGTTTATCTTATCAAGATTGATCCGTCAGCAAAGTCTATGAAGGTCAATTGCGATATTCCCGGCTGCAAGCATAACGATGCATCGTGTCCCGGAATAATTAGATACGCGAATTCCAGCATGATGTTTACAGCTCCTGACGGCAGCAGCATCTATGTGATCTCCTGCGGTGCGCCGGATGGAGAAGCGACAGAAGATTCGCAGTGCGGAACAATTACAAAAATGGACCTTGACGGGAAAAACAGGGAAGTCATCGTCAGGCTGGGCAGGAATGAACGGTTTGAAAACAATGACCGGGTATATATGGATGATGAGCATCTGTATGCATCTGTTATTACATATGACGAAACGACCGGGAAACGTATGAAAACGCTGAACAGTTTTGGCCTGTCAAGCGGATCCGGTGAGGTTCTGTATGAATATGGATATCTTGGCGAGACAGAAGAGTATCTCAGATGTATGGTATCGTCCAATGAGCTGATAACTGAGGATTATTCTACAAATACTTATTATAGGGTAACGTTATCCAGCGGTGAGAAAGAACAGTTCATGCAGTCAATTAACCCAGTACTATTTACGAATACTGATATGATTGTTCTTCATGCACAGGGTGAAGGAGCGGGGCTTACTGTTTCCGATTACCGCACAGGAGAAACGAAGGAAATACCAGTACCGCAGATACCGAGGAACGGTGACGCCGCAAATAACCTCTATTCTATCAGGGAACTTCCGGACTGCTGGATACTGATCAATGAGAACATAGATGCAGAAGCAGAGAATTATCTGGTCAATACAGAAACCGGTGAAGTCATGGTAGCTGCTCTGCGGGCAAACATGGGTATCAGCGGACCTAACGGGATCCCCGGGATCATCGCTTCTCTTGAAGATGAGTATCTCATCGGGAGAAAAGTGTGGGGCGATCAGTATAAGTGGCATTTCTATGACAAAAACGGAAATGTAGTATATCCGGATTCTGAAACTGAAGGTCCGGGATATTCTTTGATCAGGAAAGAGGACTATATTCAGGGGAATCCTGATATAACAGGGATCGAGTATATTCTGGACTGATGATCCGGGAAATATTGATTAAATCAGTTATAAGAAAAACACCATCCATTAATTTGAATGGTGTTTTTCACAATAAACAGATTTGTTTCTTAAACGACTGAGATACGAAAAGAAAACAATGCAACAGATAGTATGTGCGGAGGTGGTGGAATAATGGGCGGTGGGAAAAGAAAAAAGGCAGTTTCTGCCATTGTTGTAATCGCCGTTTCATTGGCGATGGTCATCAGCATTGAAGCACTGTCCTTCCAGACAGATGTGAGTTTTTCCGGGATGGAGAAAACTATACAGGATCATATTCATATACAGGCAGATGTGTTTGAGACAGAAACTAAAAATGACATGATCTTTGCTGTTTACGGACATACCGGGCATCCGGATGCAGGAGGTCTGGCATGTTTCCAGAAAGGGTTTTTGGGTAAATGCCGTTTTGTCTTTGCCCATCACTATAATGCGCCTCTGATATTTGCTGAAAGAGCACAGTACCATGAGGAGGCCTATCTTGTTGGCTTTGCTTTTGACTCTTTTGGTGAGTCACCTGTTCTTGGCTGTATGGTTGGAGAAACAGACGCAGATACCAGAACTTATTATTTCAGTCATCCCGGGAAGCCGTTTATACAGATAGAGCCAATAGAGAAAAATGAAAAACTAATGCAAAAAACATATTTTGATACAAATCTGAACGAAACAGAAATTGATCAGGAATGGCTGGAAGCGCATTCTGATCAGGATACACCATTTGTCAGCTGTGATGCAGTTGATTTATATGTCGTACGCTTCATACAATTAGCGATCTTATTTCTTGGATTAGTCAGATTATGGGTGATCTACAGAAAAAACAAATAATTGTATCTTGTAGGATCATATATATGACAGAAAAAGTTATACTGACGATACAAGTAATTAGGAGATAATCATGATTTGCAAAAAGAGAAAAAAACAGTTTTTTCTGATTTTTGTTTTATTATGTCTTGCTGTTGTTATAGCTATAACTGTTCTGGCAGATACGAATCTTGCAGATAAGTATACAGTAACGATCAATGAAGAAGAATATACGATATTGTCGTCAAATGAAGTTGAGGCCTCATATCAAACATTTGTGGTCAATGCGGACGAGGGTATTGCGAGAGACGGGTTGGTATTAACTGTAAATGATACAGGAAATACCACACTTGATCTTAGCGGATTATTGTCTTGCTTAGAGCTGCAATACATTAGGATCGTATCGAATGGCAATCTTAAGCGTGTTGTACTTCCCTATAAAAATACACTGACCTGTTATATATCTGCACCCGCTATAGGAGAGATAGACGGCCGAGGATGTTTACAGTTGAATCTTGTTTTATCATCGGATCCCAAAAGTATTAATACTTCAGATGATACTGAGATCTATGTTGCGGTTAATGAGCCTAAAAACCTGGATTTTCTTAAGAAGGGAAACTATTCCGGTGCTGATATATTCAGTTCAGAAGGTATAGTCCCTTCCTCGCAGTGTGATATTAAAGTTTTGAGACTAACAGGTTCCGATAAATGGGATCTTTTGTCGTTGGTTGGTAATGAGAGCATCAGATATATGACAATAGTTGGCGGAACAAAAGATCTGTCACCTTTGCAGTCAACGAATATTACGGAACTGTTTCTTGCCGGAGAGTTTGATTTTTCACAGTTAAAAGATATGCCGAATCTTGATGTCTTAAACATTTTCCTCACAGAAGATCACCAGCCGGATCTTCGCACTGTGGCAGACCTTGGTGAGATGCGGCCTAAATGTCTGAGAATAGGTTATCTGATCAGCACAGGGATCAATTTAGGTGCAGTTAAAGATGTTTCTGAAGTTGAGGCTTTTTGTAAAAAGTATCCGTATTTGGCCGATTACACTGAAGCTTTGACTGATTTTGTAAATAATGGCGGAGAGATCCAGACGTTCTTAATGGAGGAAGATCCATTTACTGGATCCTCTCCTTACGAAAAAGACATATCTCCTATAACGTTCCAGCATGTGAGAATTGCCTGGAGTAATGATTATTCAGGAACAGAACGAGGACATTACGGATTTCTCCCCTGGCAACGTAATTCATACGAAGAGATCAGTCCATGGATTTTTCGCGCCAATTTAACTTTTTTCGATATTTCTTCCCGTAGTTTTTCATATCTGTGTACTGATGAAGGGTGTATGCATAATAATGAAAAGTGTACAAGTTATATCAGAGCCTCCTGTGATTTGAGTGTTTTTTCTTCATATAATGAGGCAAAAATGTACATTATTTCCAAAGGAGCAGATCATTGTGAAGTGTATTCCACTGATGATCCGGGCATGATCGTTGAGGCAAATCCGGACGGGTCTTCCAGAAGGATACTGTACCGGTTAGCTTATAATGAGAGTTTCAAGGCGGATACACCTATTGCAATAAGTGAGGACTATATTTATACCCCGTTATTGATATATGGCAATAATGATGAAGATGTGAAGGCTTATCTGTACAGATTCAGTACTTCAGAGAGCAAAAAGGAACAATTATTACAGCTTGGTGCAGATGATTTTATCTTCGCTGCTTATGGAGAAAACTTAATAATCACGCGCTGCGATCCTCCGGACGAGAACTCGCTTCAGCCTGGAGATCCTATCATTCCGATAACAAGCCAATTCATCTACAATGTAAATACAGGAGAGGTTAGTGAATTAACTGGTCCGGATATGACATATACTTTATGTCAAGATGAGAAATTAATAAGGGCAGAGACAGCAGAAGGGATTGATATAGATGATTTATTTCGGAATATACCAGTAGCGTTTAATATATATCAATACTCTCTTGATGATACTGAAGAAAGTAAAATTGGAACGATACACCTGCCATCTGAACCTGCTGGGTATAGTTCTTTGTCATGTTTTTCTCACTATATTATTGTGACTTATATTGAAAGAGAAAGCGATACCGAGCGAAGAATCGCATTTGATCTTGATGTGGGGGAGCAGAAAGAACTGACTTTGAGCATTAAGAGTGACTCAGCGAAAAAGATCAGAATACTTCAGGAGACTGAAGAATATTTCGTAGTTGCAATGGACCGCAATAATGCCACTATCACCCAAACAGATGGAAATGGAGTCTGCCATACCTATAATATGCTTAATGCGCCTGTATATGCACTGATGAAGAAAGATGACTTTTTCAATGATGTTCCTGTATATCTGTATGTTGAAAACTCTTGCTGGGATTTTAATTCTTTATTTCTATAACTGATATGACATATTTTAGTTGTTTATAAGCGTTTGTGCAGGTATTGCTGATTTGCTTTTTTGTATAAAAGAGAGGAGAGACTCAGCTATGGACAAAAAACAGGTAGGTATGATTTTGTTCATCTTTATTATTTTATACTGTTGTTATCACGTACCATATAGAATAGAATGCCCGGGTGACTGCCAGATTGAAATCGACATACCTGGCGAACAGCATTTGATACTGAGTGATGAAGAGCGTGATGAGGCAATACTGCTTTTAAACCAATTGATGATAAGAAGGCGTTTCACATTCAGTCATAGTAATTATGCAGGTGAACCGCTGTATGATGACAATCATACATATGTTCATGTCTATGTGGACGGTGATCTGCATCGAATGAAATATCAGCTGTTGGTCATGTTCAATCAGAACAGAGTCATAGTTCAGGAGTTTTTCAGAGAACCAACGAACTACAAGGAAGTGATCGGAAACGAAGCTGTTATAAAAGAATTCGTATCAACGATACAAGAGAAGGCAGGGATAGAATAAAAACATTACTACATATTTATAGAGTTTCAAGAAAATAGATGCTATTTGTAACGCAGGCAGCAGTTTGCCAGAAGCTACGGGATAAAGGAGCATTGCGCTGATGAAACGAATTATTTTGATCGCTGTATTAATGATTGTTATCATTTGCAGTCTCTCCGGATGCAAAAATAACGATGCGATTCCTTCAGTGCCTGATCAGCCGCCGGCAGAGGAAGAAATATCGGAGCCGGAAGTTGCGCTTCTAAACTCATTTACCGACAAGGGACGTGTCAGTTATACGAAAACGGAATCTGAAGACGGGTTACTGTCTGTATCCGTTCATTGCTTTGATTTTGAAAACCGCACCGTATCAACGTTTGACTGTATTCCTTGCGGGTATGTTATTAATCCCATTCTTTTTGTTTTGGATGATAAGGTCTGGTTGTTCTCCGACTGTGTCTATATTGGGGCAGGAAACTTCGAAAACTATGGATATGAGCATCTTTGTTATGTCATTGACCTGAATACAAAAACGATGAGTCAAATGACATATGATGGTTCTGTGGATGTGGGCCACGGGTTTGGAATTCTGACAGTCGGTGACAAAAAATATCTTATCGCAGACGGAGTAGACCACGGAACTGAAGAATACCCATCCTATGGAACCAGGGATATGCCTCATTGGATCCTGGATCTGGATTCACTGACTTTTGAACCGTACGACGGAACTGTTCCGGTAAATGAATATAAGGCTGGCTATTCATTAAAAGCAGACGCAAACGCAAAGTATATCGGCTCAAATTCCAGAGGGAAGTATTTTTACAGTTATAGCAAGACTTCTGCAGGTGAAAACTATCTGGTTGACGGAGTATGGGCTTTATGGTGCCAGTCATCATACGGAGAAGAGTATATAGTTGCTGAGGATATGTTCCCGAAGGAACACAGCAAGCCTCTGATGGGTTTTCAGTCTTATGCATCTGTAACAGAAGATTATGTTTTATACCCCAGTTCTGATTGGGAAGGATCAGGTGAAGAATGGAATCTTTTGGGAACCAGCTATTTCGCTGTTGATCTGAAGGACAATACTGTAAGAATAATCTATGAAGCCACCAGTGAAGAAGCATTTTTGCTGTGGTTTCAATGTGAATACGGAGATTTCTATGTGTTCTCTCTTAGCAAGAACCCGATGTCATCTGATATAATAGGACCTTCAGATCTGATAATGATCAGAAAAGACGATTTTCTGAATGGCGATCTGGATTGGCCGTATTTCAAAAAGTTTGATATCAATGAAATGAGTGTAGATAATAGTATTTATGGTTCATAATTATACTGCATTCGGGGAGATATAACCGTGTCAGCAAAATCGGCAAAAACTGTTACAGACATATATTCGTTAGCCTGTTTTTTATTAATTGTGCTGATCATGACTTCATGCGCCAGTGGAACAAGTATAGGTTCCGGCCTGACATCGGATGACTTTTTAAAAGGTACTGATTCAAAAGAAGGAGTTTACACTGTTTCTTCATTAGTATATCAACTGCCTGAACTGACTCCATCCATTGCAAAGTATGATTACTACGGTGTGTTGGACGGTAAGCTGTATGGATTCGATTTTCGCGCAGGTGCTTGGGATCTAATAGGCGGGATCGAGGAACATACTCTTACTGCGGAAGATATTGCAGAGCGGCTTGATGAGTCTTATATCAACAAAGACCGTGTCGATGATCCGCGTGTAATGCTCCTGAAGGCAGATGCCTCAGTAACCTCTGAGAATGGAACAGTGTATTATTGTCATTTTACTAAGGGTATATATACAGAAGGCGTCATGGCAGAGGAAAAGAACGGCAAGATCCGAGCTGTCTTTATGATGGGGCAAATGGATCAGTTTCCTGAAAACATCCTCAGGTGTCTGAAAGGAGAGAAATCTGCCGTGCCGACACGTCTGACAATGTGCCGTGAGGCAAGAACATTTACGTTATCTGTACCGGCTGTCGATCTTAATGTGGAGGGAACATTTCACTATACTGATGACAGGACAGTTAAGTTTCAGAAAAAGAATGGTACGGTTCTCATGATTCTTCAGGAGACTGATGAACCAAGTCCTTATGGTATATCCTATGAATACGTTGAAGGTAAGATCCCGGGAGATTATTTCCAGAGTGGAATGACTTTTCAGACTCCCAGTGCCAGTGTAGTATTCCTTGATTTGTGGGGAACTGAGGAAATAGATCTGAACGGAGACGGAAAAAAAGAGACTGTATTCTTTGGGGATAAAGGTTTTTCCGGTCCGGGTTCTTTGACGATATCTGTGGATTCAAAGGGCAACGACGCCTATGTTTGGTACTATGCCACTTTCCGCGCCATATCATTTCGAAAAGAAGGAAAACGCCTGTACGTGGACACAATATATCAGCCATTCCATCAGGAAGAGACACTTTCTTCATTTGAAGTCCGCTACGATGGTAATTCTGTGTGGCTGGAAGACGAAAACGGTATTCCGTTAGATGAAGGGGACTGGATCAATAGGTGAAAATAACATTTTGAGGGTAAGATGGACAATATAAAATGGCTGTTCTTTGATATCGGCTCTACTTTAGCAGATGAAAGCAAAGTATATGAAGATATATTCCGCAAAATAGCTGAAGCGGCCTGTGTTTCTGAAGAATACGTCAATCAAAAAGCAATAGAGTTTTATAAACAGAACAAAAGGGGCGACAAAGAAGTAGCGCGTTTGCTTGGGGCTGAGTTCCCGGAGTGGAATCCAAAACTTGAGACTCTATATAACGACACTATAGAATGTCTGAAGATACTTAGCAGAACATACAAAATAGGCATTATCGCAAATCAGATTCCGGGTACAGAAAAAAGACTGGAAGCCTTCGGCATCAGAGATTACATCAGTGTCATCGCAGCATCGTCAGACGAAGGAGCTGCAAAACCAGACACGAGATTGTTTGAGATCGCTCTTAAAAAAGCAGGGTGTACTGCTGAGGAGGCCGTCATGATCGGTGACCGTATAGACAATGACATAGTACCGGCTAAAGAGATCGGCATGAAAACTATATGGATCAAACAGGGCCCCGGAAAATACTGGAAGGTAACAAAAGAGAATGAGATCCCTGATCGAGAAGTCAGCTGTTTGTTTGATCTTCTGGAATTCCTTTAATCTCGCTTGATGTTATAGATAGTTTTCTGTCATTGGGTTCTCGGTGTATTGTTTTTTTTCCCTATCATTGGATAGCAGAGGTAATAGTCAAAAAGAGCATAAAAAAGAAGGTTTTTTAAATCGTGAGTTCTTACAGGGCAATGAAGTTCGCACAGGCATTCTGAAGCAACTTCGTTATTCATCTTTGATCTCTAAGCAGAGCCATTATGGTTCTGCTTTTTTATGTGCCGAAATATAAATCTGCCAGTAAAAAAGACGAATGCTGTCTGCAAAGTCCGACAATTGGACCAACTTTTCAATCTGGGACAGAAAAACCTTTCAAAATGGTCTCTCTCATTTCATATATAGTAGAGGGACTTTTGCTCAGGGATCTGAATCTGCTAGGAATCGACGAAAAAGTCACATTCTGTCAGCATAACGCGACAGAAAGCAAATTTTCTTAAATTTTTGAAAAGAGGGGGGCATTTTTTGGCCTCTCCCATTGCATATATAGTAGAGGGATCTTTTTCCTATGATTGCCTATACCGCATGGAAAATGGCTTTGTTGTCACTGTTTGACGACAACTAAAAATTTTCTTTGAGAAGGGCACAACAGGCTTAATTTTTTGCCCTTCTCTGTTCATATATAGTAGAGGAATCTTTTTTAAGTTTCCTCATGAACCTTGAAAACTGAATATGCAAGCACTGAGACATCAGTCCTGGTGATAGCCACTTGTGAGGTACGCGTTGACCCTTCTGAAATAGGGGAGGCTGAGCGAGAATCCCGTCACAGACCATGAGACAGCTTCTCATGTAGGCGAAGACAGCCAGGATGATAATGGTACTCCCGGAAACGGCTCGGAGAGATCCTCGGAGGGGTGAGATTCCCGTGATGCGGATACGCTGTCCGCTACTCAGTGACTTCCCGGTTGCAGGGGCGAGGAGGATAAATACTGCATAACTGATCAGTTATACCAAACGAAAGAAACAAGGATCAGATGATGACACCACAGGATCGTAGAAAACGACGGAACCACACCAAGGGAGCAGAGTTTCTATCTGTAATGATCGCCCAAGTGTTTGTAGCTCCCGTTATTCATGTACTTAGGAGCACATCGCCAGATGTGTTTTTTTAGTGTTCAAAATCAGGTGTCATTTTTGAGGTTTTTATCTCATGTAAGACGATAAATGCTGAAAAGGTACAGACATATTACCCAGTTATAAAAAACAGTTTTCAGGGCAAATAAATGCAGATTTTGCACCCGGAAAGCACACTTTTTAGGAGAGTCCAAATTTGTCGAGAATGAGTAAGAAAAAGAAAGAGGAATATGCGCTCTTTCTTAATAAAAAAAGCCGAATAACATATAACCCTGTTTGCTTAAGATGTCAGAAAGATTGCAAACAGAGCTTCAGGGCGGTCTTGTTGGCTTGCAATAAATATCAGAAAAAGGAGAGATGAATTGAACTATTTGGAAATGCAAGAAAAAACAGAATTGATTCTTCGGAACTACGACGATATTAAAGCAGAAGAGATTCAGTGGCTATGGTATCCCTATATACCGTTTGGTAAACTGACAATCCTTCAGGGTGATCCAGGCTGTGGCAAGACGATGGTTGCATTGGATCTTGCAGCGCGGTTATCTTCAGGAACTCCGCTGCCATTTACTGATAAGATCTGCAAACCAATCAATATCATCTATCAGACGGCAGAGGACGGTCCGGAAGATACTATCAAACCACGGCTTATAGCAGCAGGTGCAGATTGTTCTAAGATCATGTTGATCGAAGAAAAAGAATCTCCAGTATCGTTTGGTGACACCAGGCTGGAAGAAGCTATAAAGGCTTCTGATGCTAAAATGCTGATTCTTGATCCGTTATCTGCTTTTATCGGCAACGATGTAAATCTGAATCATGCGATCGATGTCAGGAAAGCATTCCGACCGCTTTATGAGATGGCAGATCGAACGAAATGTGCAGTACTGATTATTTCGCACACGAACAAAATGAAGGGAATTTCTTCCCTTCATAGGACAAATGGATCGATCGATGTCGCCGGCGCTGTCAGGTCAATTCTTGCAGTCGGAAAGAGAAAAAATGAAAAGACGGAACGTATTCTGGTCCAGGTAAAGAACAATCTGGAACAGGTCGGTCCGTCTTTAGTTTATGAACTGACAGATCATATTGAGTGGAAAGAGCAGTCAGAGATTAGTGCAGATGATCTGTTCATGGAGTTTATCACACCTGCCGAAAAAGCAACTAAGAAAGAGAGAGCCAAGGAAGAACTGATTGAATTGTTGATGGAAAAGGATCAGCCTCAGACATATATCAAAGATTATTTTGAGAAGATGAATATCAGTTTTCGAACAGTACAGGAGGCTCAGAAAGAGCTTGGTATCAAGCCGTACCGGCTTCACAACCAAAGCTATTGGCCGTATCCCGCAACAACGCAACAATGAAATGTATATCAGAGGACTGCGCAGTGACATGGGATCTTCCCGATACAAACTGCGTTGTTGCGTAGTTGTTTTCGGCAGGTAAAGGGAGTCCAGAGGGAACGGCTGGCCCACGACCTTGTGTGCAAGGTGTAGTGGGTTACACAACATATGCGCCGGAAGAAAAACCAAGGGGTTTTCTTCTTCACAGGCAGTTGTGATGCGAGCCATGGGATCGAGCGGAACAACTGTCTGGGAGAGGACGGCAATCATAAGAGCGGATGAAGCGATTATGACTGCCGGACTGACAAAAAGGCGCAATGTTGGGTTTGTAACAAGCAGGAAGATTGGATGAAGCTATGGGACACGTTGACTTCTTACATCCTTCCTTGAATATAAGTTGAATGGAGGGAATCATGGCAAACTACGCAATCATGAGAATAGAAAAAAGAAAGCTCGGCGCGGTCGGCAGGATCTGCCGTCACAACGAGCGTCTGAAAACAGAGTATAAGAGCAATCCGGACATTGATCTGGAACGGACAAAGGATAACTACCACATTATAGGACCGTGCCGCAATTACAGAAAAGCAGTACTTGATAAGATCGAGGCATCTGGGGCCAGGATGAGAAAAGACAGCGTTGTGCTGCAGGACTGTTTCATCGGAGCGACTCCGGAATGGATCCGAAGTAAACCATCCGAAGAACAAAGACAGTACTTCGAGCATGCTGTCCGATTCTTCGAACAGAAATACGGAAAAGAGAATATCATCTCTGCAGTGGTGCATATGGATGAGGCGACTCCCCACATGCACCTTTGTTTTGTCCCTCTGACAAAAGATGGAAGGCTGTCATCCAAAGAACTGATAGGCGGACCAAAAGGCTTGAGCACATTGCAGGATCAGTTCTATGTCCATATGCACAACAAGTATTTGGATCTGACCCGAGGCCTTCCTTCCAGAATATCAAAGAGAACACATATACCGGTCTACATGTTCAAGAATGCCGGCATGCTCTATGACCACTATGAGGAGATCTTGAAGGCAATCAATGATATCGGTGTCTTCAACTCCGGGAAGAAAAAGGAGGAGGCAGTTGCTTTGTTGGGACGGTATGCGCCGG
The DNA here is from genome assembly GCA_017432285.1 of Oscillospiraceae bacterium. Classification (GTDB taxonomy): domain Bacteria; phylum Bacillota; class Clostridia; order Oscillospirales; family Ruminococcaceae; genus RUG11783. The sequence continues at coordinate 18,805 of JAFRJM010000002.1, forward strand.
AGATGGCAAAGCTCAAGGACCAGCTGAAAACAACAGATGAACACATCAAATATCTGGAAACTACCCTCTCCGATGAGAGTGATCGTGTCCGTTATTACAGAAGCGATAACTATGAAAAAGAGTTAACGATAAAGGAGCAAAACCAAAAGTTATATGAGCTGAATGAAAAACAGAAGCAATTGGAAAAGCTGGTATCAAAGATACCACCGGAGTTCTTGGAGCAGATCCGACAGCAGGAATTGAAGGATAGAAAGAAAAGGAGTAGAGGATGGGACAGATAATTAAAGTCAAACCGCCAATAGCTGCACAGAGCACTCACAGATATAAGTTCAAAGGAAAAACATACATTGTACAGTCGTCATTCTGGCTGCCGGATAAAGGAGATGATAAACCTTACGGGCTAAGAGACAGAGTAGAATATATCCTTGCAAATGAACGGCAGTTGACCGGCATTTGTGCGGAAGATACAATCAGTTCATCAGTAGATGTCTTGTCTGCGAGAAAGGAGCAGTAATGCAGACAAGAAATAATAACAATGATAATGAGAATAAAATCACAGCTTTATATTGCAGGTTATCCAGAGATGACGGGCTTGAAGGCGAAAGCAACTCTATTGGGAATCAAAGAAAGCTGCTGGCCATGAGGGCGAACGAGCTCGGGCTCAAGAACATCGAATACTACGTGGATGACGGATACACCGGAACAAATTTTAACCGTCCTGATTTTAAAAGAATGGAAAAGGACATAAAAGAAGGACGTGTTGGAGCCGTTCTGGTGAAGGATCTTTCCCGACTTGGTAGAAACTATGTTGCTGTGGTATCTATACGGAAGAAGTCTTTCCGATGTATGGTGTCAGGTTTATTGCTGTTACGGACAGCGTAGACAGTCAGGAAGGGCTGGATGATATGCTTCCAATCAGGAATTTCATGAATGAGCAATACGCAAAAGACATCAGTAAAAAGGTCAGAGCCGCTCACAGAATTCGTGGAACGCTTGGAATCCCGCTTGGTCAGCCTTTATACGGATATATAAAAGATCCGGAAAACAAAAACAGATGGATCGTAGATCTTGAAGCCTCCAAGGTGGTAAAGAAGATTTTTCAGATGTTTTTGGAGGGAAACGGCAGCGAGACTATAGCGCGTATTCTTTCTGAGGAGCATATCTTATATCCAACAGAATACTGGAGAAGCAAAGGGATCAATAGAGGCGGGAAAAAGACATACAATGATCCGTACAGGTGGAACGACAGCACTGTTTCCAAAATGCTTACTCGTCAGGAGTATTGCGGAGATGTCGTAAACTTCAAAACACGCTCTTTAGACTTTAAGCATAAAGCCCGTTTGGACAACCCAAAAGAGAACTGGGTTGTGTTCAAAGACGTTCATGAACCAATTATTTCCCGCAGTGATTTTGATCATGTTCAGGAACTTCTCGCACGTGGCAATAGAAAGATCTCAAAATATAAAGGTGGCAAAACTACCATGTTTACAGGTCTATTATACTGTCCGGATTGTGGGAGAAAACTCTGGTATCACACTAATACGATCAACAGTGATATTCACTTTTACTGTTGTTCCAACTACGAGAAGGAAACGCGTGGGACCTGTAAAACGAGGCACTATATCCGGGAGGATGCCCTAGAGCATATTGTTCTCAGCGAGATAAGACATCTTGCAGCGCTTCTGAAAAAAGATGAGGTCTATTTTGCTGAACTGCTGCAAGCAAAAGCGGAAAGCACTTTGGCTGAGAAGAAAAAAGAGTTGGAGAATGAACTCCGTTCTGTTACCAGCCGGAAGAAGACTGTGGATAATCTCTATGAGAAATGCTATGAGGACAATGCAGCCGGGAGAATAGATGATGAGTGGTTTGTTCATCTTTCGGCCAAGTATTCAGCAGAAAGAAAAGACTGCCGTGACAGAATTACAGAGATCAACGAAGAACTGAAAAAAACTATCATTCAGTAAAAAGAGTCAGGAGGATTTTATCGCTTCTGTCCGTAAATTTATGAAAGTGGATAAGCTCTCCAAACCTCTGCTTCTGGAGCTGATTGACCGGATCGAAGTCTACGACACTGTTGGTACGGGTAAGGACAAAACTCAGAAGATTGTGATTTACTATCGGTTCATCGGAGAATTCCGGTATCAGAATCTCGATGCGTATGAGCTCACTGTCGATTCTCAGAAAGGCAAGACCGTTCGCTATTCTGTTGACGCATCTTCAGAAACAGCTTAATCGTATCTTTTGAAATAAAAAAGGAAGAAGAGTACTAGCACTACTCTTCTTCCTATCGAAAGATTAATAACTATCCGTCTTTTCGAACTCTCAAGTACTTTATCTTTCTCACTATGGTCCGAAGGAGAATAAAGGACATGAAGTCTTTGATGCAGACAATTGCTGTACATCATTAAAATGGACTATTTGGTAATATTCTAGGGTACTGTTAACCATTTGACCAAAAGCTTTCCAAGGAAGGAAGCAAGAAGCCAAAGTGTCTTATCAATCCGGTATTCTCTTATGCGCTAAAGTGCTCCCAGGAAAACTCACCGCTCAGGAAATCATCCTTTTTGACCATAACAATGCCGTCTTCTTCAATGACCAGACCGTGCGTGATAAGCGGCCGCGCGAAAATAAGATAGTCTCCATACTCACCGATCATTCGATTGTATCCTGATTTGTCGGAAACACTTCCGTATATCTTCTTGACCTCTCCGGTTTTCAAATTGGCGACATAATAACTGCTTCCCAAGAGGCGCCATTCATCGTCTTGATTGATGTCCGTGCTAGCATAATAGGCATAATCATCCGAAATGTAGATATAGTTGATCTTTTCGAACACAGGCGGCCCGCTGTAAGGAGTCGGGTAAAGATCTTCTACAGCCAAAGTCTCATTCCCATCGCGGTCTCTGCGCCAGAGAGACCACACCCAATGAAGCCTTTCCGGCTTTTCTTCACCTCTGACCATATAGTAGTCTCCATACGAGTTGGTGCCTGCGTATTCCGCAGTTTCAGATGCACTGAGATGAAATACAGGATCATTGTAACGAAGCTCATACTGTTTTTGAACCGATGTCAAGGAACTGATCTTTGCGGAAGTCAGATCCATAATCCAGTACTCAAAAGGACCGTACAATTCTTCCGAATCGCTTGGAACCCCTTTGACCATCAGTATTGTTCCGTCCTTTGAGACCATCATGTCCTTGGAAAAACATAAGTCAACATCAGAACTGTATTCTCGCTGTTCGATCCCTCCTGATAAGATATCGAGCGTATAGACCAGATGATCATAGTCGAACCGTTCGGCATAAAGCCCTTGTCCGGAAACACTTGTGGAAACCGCATAGATCTTCTCTCCTGTACAGATCAGGATCGGAAGTCCCGTGTATTCAAAGGGAACCAGTTCAAAGGAACGCTTTTTCTTGCTTTGGAAGTCAAAGTAGCGAACAACGATACCATTTTTACCGCTCCTTTCAACTTTAGAAAAGCCAACAACTGCGTCTTCATAGACATTCGTCCATGGGTATAGAACAGTTTGTGGTGACCTGCTGTCGATTCGGACAATATCAAATGATTCCTTCCAGTAATCGTCTTTTCTCACAAAGACGTATTCCCTGTCTCTTGGATCCGAGTTGCTTCCGGTTTCAGCCAGACAATACCAGTTTCCTTCAGTTCCGGAGAAACCTCTGTACAGCACATTCAGTTTATAACCTTCTCTCAGAGAAGAGCTTTCAGGAGAAGGGGTATCGATCCACTCTCCTGAGACCGTGTTATACCAGACGGTCTTGAACTCGCCATCAACGGAAGTGTACCCCGGAACATAAAATATTCCGTCTTCGATAAACTGTGAACTCGTCTTCCGTCCATCCGGTATAGGACAGATCGCTCCGGTTTCTTTTGTTTTGTACTTATACGTCTTCAGATATCCGTCAGCCGCATAGTAGACTTCATTTTCGCTGAAAACATAACCGCTGTACGGGTCCCTGTCCTCAATCTTCAGTTCTTCGCCGACATAATCAGGCTCCGTTTCGTATCTGCTGAGATCAAACAGAAGCGTATACGCTTCGCCGTGTTGCTGTTCATTGCTGCTTCTTCCTCCCATGAGTACGAGCATATCTGCAGAACAACTGCCGAACAACGATAGATGAGGATCTTTTTCTGCTCTCAGGATCAGTTCTGCTGATCCGGTTTTCAGATTGACGCAGGCAAGCCAGGCCGGTTTTTTCAGCACGCCGTCTTTTTCGCTCAGCGAACAATATATGGTGTCATTCGGCCGGTCATAAACGATAGCGCTCCGGTAATAGATGTGCCATACCTTTCCGCTCCGGTCTTTGATCTGATAGGATTCAGTGACCTCATCATATGGCGGGGCAAGGATATTGATCCGGCTGTATTCTTCCGTGCATGCGACCAACCGGTCTCCAGCTGTGAACAAAGCATACTGCTCCATGTACGGCAGGAGCTGTTCTGTTCCCAGATCCTTTCTTGTCATGCTTTCCGGATCATACCAGGTCGGGAAGATCCCTCTGTCATCTGTTGTCAGGCAAAAAAAACCTGTATCTGCCGACAAGACCCAGTTATTGGCTGTTGCGAACCCCCATTGTGACGAAACCATCTCCAACTCATGTCGGGGAGCGACGGTTGGATCTTCCTGAACAGGATCCCCATTTTCATTTGTAGCAGGAGAAGGTTCGGAAGGCTGTGTTCCGTTTGTACCGCATGCCGCCAACGCAACGATACACACGGCAGCAGCAAGTACGGTAACGATCCTTGAGGCTTTCCTGTACCGCATCACGTTTAGAATCCGCTCTTTGATGCTGCTCTCTCCGAAAGCGAGCGGGCTGGCCAGGGAGAACCGGTGACCGGTGGAAAAGGAAAGCAGCGCTGTTCCGTAATCCTTTGCGATCTCCCGGTAATGGGACAGCACATACTCGTCGCAGCTCATCTCCATGTCTTTTCCCATTTCAAAGTAGGCGATCCAGCACAGCGGATTGAACCAGTGCAGGCAGAGGAGCAGATACGAGAACAGTTTGACGAGGTGATCCTTTCTGTGCAGGTGATGTCTCTCGTGGGAAACGGCAATGTTCTCCGTCATGGGATCCAAGCCGAACGGCAAATAGATCGTCGGGTGTACGAGTCCGAGGATGAACGGCGTCCTCGTTTCCATTCTGCGGATGTTATCCCGCAGTGGAAGTGAATAGTTGGCCTGTTTTTTCACGCGCAGATAGGAAACGATACTGTAGATCAGCATAGCCGCGATCCCGGCGATCCACAGAATGCACAGGATCTTTTCCAGATCTACGGAGGAAACAGCAGACTGAACCTCCGCAACAGACGGAACAGAAGGCTGAATCTCCGTGATCTCCGGCGTCAGCGCAGGACCGGTTGGACCGGAAGGCAAAACTTCCGGCACTGGCGCGGGACGCATCGTCTCCTGAAAGACCTCCGTTGCTGCCGGGACACCCAGTTCCAGGATCTCCCGCTCAGCAGTCTCATAGGTCACAGGGACCTCGGTCAGATCGATGACCGTCTGTCCTTTCCGTTTCAGCGTCAGGTTGAAGATGCTCAGGACAGATGAGACGGAAAACGGAAAACATAGCCTGAATCCGACCACGCTCCAGAGAAGGTACGAATACTTCTTCGGTGCGTGTTTCAGCAAGAGACGACAAAGAAGTACCGCAAGGATCACATAGCTTGCGGAGATGCTCATCTGCAAGATCTGTCTGAAAAACGAAGTCATTGTCTTAACCTCTGTATGAGTCGATCAGTTTTTTCAGTTCTTCTGCTTCCTCATCGGAAATCGTCTTTCCGTTGAAAAATGCCGTCAGAAATCCAGGAAGCGATCCGGAAAAGGTGTTCGCAACGAAGGTCTCGCTTTCAGATGACTGTACGGAATCCCTGTCGATCAGGGAAGTAACGACCGTCCGTTCGCTATGCACGAATCCCTTTTGCTGAAGACGTTTCAGCATGGTATACGTCGTGGATTTCTTCCAGTCGAACGCTTCGCCGCACAGCTGTACCAGCTGCATCGACGTCAGCGGTTCGTTTTCCCAGATCAGCGAAAGAAGGTGATATTCCATGATGCCGAGACTGCTTTTTTCCATGTTTTTCCCCAGTCTAATTTTGTAGTCTATAAGTAGACTAATACCTTAGACTGCACTTGTCAAGAACAAAACTTTTTTTGCCGAACATCCCTTGTCTCCGTACAATAACATCATAATGAAAAAAGTCTGATACTTTAAACATGTACCGAGAATCCTGGACAAAGGATTCTGGGTACATGTTACTATCATACAGGTGGGTAACATGGAAAAATCAGCCGCAGAAAAACCCTTTATCTCCGTAAAGATCGGGCAATAAAGGGCTTTTGATTTTTGCAAGTCAGAATAATGGACAAAAAAGAAGAATATCGCAGGACTAAGTCCTTTTGCGATACTCACAGTGTACACTAGGGCGATGCTTTTTTATCTAAAATATAGAGTATTTTTGCAGTAAAAACTTAATGAAATAATTCGCTTATACATTATTGAAACGGAATTTTTACTACAAAAAAAGCGGTGTATACTACATTATTATGTGTTCAAACTTATATTGATATTACAATATAAAATGGAATAATTGTAGAAAGAGGTAAAGCATACTGCTAGAGTGTGCCACAAACACTAATAGCCTATAAAAGTTAACACAATCAACACTAATAGCCAACAATGTGGTTGCCTGCTAGATGGTAGGATTTATATAGAATATAAAAGCAGGAGTCATTATAATGAGAACTGAAACTGATTACTCATTAGGTTATTATCTTACCACTAAAGTTGATACTCTTGGATTAAAAACATATAACATTACTTCAAGCGGATCAGCGACTCCGTTTTAATCAATTAGGAGGCTATATCATGGAGAAGGTTGTTCTACAATACATCATCACTTGGTTGGGCGATTTTTCTTATCTTATTGGGGTGACGCTTTATACCTTAGCACTTACAATAATAGTGCAGGATATTGATTCTAAAAAGCTGCTGGAACAACATACATGTTGGCATTATGTCTTCTTTTGTATCACTGTGGAACTTATGATTTTGCTCTCCATATGGGCTACCCCGGCAGAAAACTCAATTATTCCACATAATACAAAAATAATGATTCTCATCGTTTTATATGGTTCTCTTCTTTGGTTGCTTGGAGTAGTATATACGTTTTTTTTAGCTATAAAGTATGCGAAAAATGATGATATCCGTATATTGATGTGTGCAGCAAATGCTATTTTTCTATTTTTGTTATTCTTGAGTCTGCATATATAGGCCGATAGTATAAATAATGTTTTTGAGTAAAACTATCGAGCAGTTCGGAAGCGGTTTTAAGCGGATCGACAGCCTGTGTAAGGATGCCGGAATCAAATATACGTATGAAAGAAGTGACAACGGCTTCAAATTCATCATTTACAGACCAAAACTCATAAGTGACACTCCCGATGTCACTTATGATGTCACTTATGAAAAAGCACTGAATATCACTGAACAGACGGTGCTGATGGTTTTGAAGCAGAATCCCGAGATTTCCCGTGAAGAAATAGCGGAAAGGGTTTCTAAAACAGTGAGAACGGTGCAGAGAGCTTTGGTTTCATTAACAGAGAAGGGCTATATCAGACGTGTCGGCGCGAAGAAAAACTCCACATGGGAAGTGCTTCGGTGAAAAAAATGGCGTGGGTTTTGGGGGACACGATAAAAACATGATTAACATTGTACGGCCACATACAAAGAAAGAACTTGAGGGCGTAGCAAAGCTCAATTATCTTGTGGATATTGATACCATGTCGCATTTTTGGACTGAAAGTTATACAAGGTATTATATAGAGCACGGCCTGCAGGATGCTGAGAAAGCGGCATTCTCTTTTTCGGATCATATTTTAGCTGCCGAAGATGACGAAACGGTTGTAGGAATGGTTGTCTTTTGCGAAGCTTATGCCAATTTCGACGGGGAACGCTTAGTTCCAAACAGCGGTATGATCAATAACGTTTACGTGTTGCCAGAGTATCGTAGCAAAGGAATTGGCAGTAAACTTTTGGATAGAGCTCTGAATTGCCTAAAGCAATATGAAGCAATAACTCTTTATGTGTATGAAGAAAATATGGCGGCGATTGAGTTTTATCTGCATTATGGATTCCGATTTGACGGTGTTTCATATATTGATGGAGCAGCCTATAAGGGACAGTTCCTACGAATGGTGATATATCCCTGATGTTATACTAAATCATAGGTATGGGAATCAGGACTAGGTTAACAATATAATGCAATAGGTGTATTTTGGGTTCTCAGGAAGAGAAAGAGGCTCTGAACATGTCTCACGGGAGGGAGAAAACAGAATCTCCCTCCCACCGCTTGTGGTAGTATGGTCTCAATTACAAATCGGAGCTTAGCGAGGTAAAAAATGACTGCAGACAGACCCATTGCGGTAATGGGAGCGATGGATAGCGAAATCGGTCTCATCATCGGCAGAATTGATAATAAGAGCACACGGCGCATCGGCGGCTGGGATTTTATCAGTGGCACAATCGAAGAGAAACCAGTCACAGCCGTGCGCTGCTTTATCGGTATGGCAAATTCCGCCGCTGCAACAGCTCTTCTTATTGAGAATTACAATCCTCAATGCGTAATAATACAGGGCACCTGTGGTGGTCACAATCCGCTTCTTCACAGAGGCGATATCATTATAGGCGAAAGAGTGATTGAAAACTGCCGGCGAGAGACCTCACCTCTTGGCGAAGGCGAAGGCAGTCGGTTCGAAAGTAGCAGACCAATCAAAGCCCAGATTCCATGCGGGAACACATGCGAAAGAGCAAGTGAGATTTTCTGTGACAGTGCACTTATGGAAAAGGCAAAGACTGTCCCATATTCAAAGGGCAGATTAATCACCGGTTGCATAAGCTGCGGAGATGTATTTAACCGTGAGCGTGATGTTCTGAAATATTTGCACTCTGTGCGCGGATCGGACTGCGAGGAGATGGAAGGCTTTGCCGTAGGCCAGGTCTGTAAGGCATTCGGCGTGCCGTTTATCGATATAAGAGTTTTGAGCAACAGCGAGCTTTATCCTGAGGAGGAATTTGACGAAAGCTATGCCTCGCAGTGCCAGGAATTCTGCCTCGATTTTATTGAAAAGTTGTAATAAGACAAATTCCAGTTTGTCTATCCGAATCTCTGAAACCCATTGATTTTCCTGCATTTCCCTCAGCCTGCTACCATAAAAAGCTCCGTTTTCCCTTGTTTTTGCCCTTGTGGGGCAAAACAAGGGAAACTTTTTATCAGTTGCCGCCTACTTCCTTATCCAGCAGGCACCGCCTGAAAAAGAGAGCATCCGAAAGAAACTCCGGGATATGGAGACGGAGGCCAAGCGCCGGGACGACGCAAGGCGGCAGCAGCCCCGCCCTCGCAGCCACGATTATGACAGAGGACGCTAAGATAGAAAAATACACCGCAGGAGCCCCTGAGGTGCATACAGAGAAACGCCCTGCAAGTTTGCGGCTTGCAGGACAAATCTTTGTTTAGTTAAAATATCCGTTATAGGTTGATAGGTTAGAGATATAATCGTCTTGGATTGCTGGAACATAATAGGCGCCATAAGTTTTTAGACCATTGCTTTGCGTCATCTGCCATCCGTCTGCATCCTGCAACTCAACATAGAACCGATAGTACGGGAGTAATGTTTCTTCTCTCGGCCCGGAACGATATACCAGTTCCACCTTTGCAATATACTTTTCTCCGGGCATGGCAACAGGAACACTCGTCTGATATTGACCATCCAGCAGCTTTTCTTTCGCTTCTGCAGCGGAAATCAATGGATAATCCCCGATCTTTTCCGCCATGCGAAGGCCGTCGCTCATCCGGATCAGCATCAAACAGCCATCATCATCCGGCGCAAATTGTGCAGCACGGAAGTGATAATTCAGAATTCTTTCTGTTATATCCGTTCCGGCATCATAGACCAAGTAACGGCGTATATAGTCCCCACTGAACGTATAATCACCCTGCAGCACGATCTCAGGATGGTCATAATTCAAAAAAGAGGCGTACGCTTCCGTCAAATAGGCCATGACTTCTTTCGCTTCCGAATCTGAAGTGTCATCATAGGTGAAATGATACTCTTCAGGAAGTTCATAGCCGCTGGGTAGATTATATACCAGTGAGCCATTGGCATAAACTATTAAGTTCCCACTTCCCGTAATCGCACGAATACTGTAAATAGCATCACCGGGAATAATTGTGCCATCCTCGCTCTTCGTATCATTTGCTTCAGTTTTAGTTTCCTGAATCTCCAGGCCCAACACTTTTGCAGCGTTTTCCAGTTCTGCAATCATCTCTGCTTCGCTTAAGCCGATCGGCACGCCAGCGCCGGATGGATCATAGCTGCCGTTCCTGAAAACAGGTAGTGTGTCCAACGCCATGTCCTCGCGCCAAGGATTCCCGTTTTCCAATTCCTCAGCGCTGTAGTACATCAACCCCTCGAATCCCATACCGTTGCTTTCATATTTTGGAATCGCAATTTGAGGTAGTCCTCCAGAAATGTCTGGGGTCGTTCCACTGGGGCGGGTTATCGCAAAAAGTCCTCCCGTGACTAGACAAAGGCATGCGGCAACCGCTGCCCACTTTGTCCATCTCGATATCACAGGCTTTTTTCTTTTCTTAGCTTCTTCAATTATACTATCATCGGTGTTCCCAATCATATCGAGCAGATCATTTGCTTTCATTTTAATACCCCTCCTTTTCGAGCATCGCCCGGAGCTTATTTCTCGTCCGGTACAACATAGATTTGACCTTGCTCTCAGAACAGGTAAACTGTTTCGCAATATCAGAAATAGAATCCATATACCAGTACCTGCACATGAATACCTGACGATCAACCTGAGGAAGCGCCAGCAGAAAATCATTCAGCTTTTTCTGTAATTCTTGCCCCTCAATCTCAGTTTCAACATCTTCTGTCCCTGACACACATTCTTCCAGTTCATCAAGAGCAAGGGCCATTACACCGCAGCCACGCTTTTCTGCGCTGTATTTTCTCCATAGATCAATGGATATCCGGCGCGTGATCTTCCCTAAAAAGGTTGAAAGAATGGAAGGGCGGTGAGGTGGCATAGACTGCCAAGCATCATTGTATGTATCGTTTACGCATTCTTCTGCGTCCTCGGCATTCAAGAGAATCTGATATGAGATACTGTTTAGATACTTTCCGTACTTTACAGCCGTTTCAGAGATCGCGCTCTCATCGCGCTGCCAATACAAATCAACAATACGATTATCCTCCATTCGATCACCTCCTCTCAGAAAGATATAGTATGAAGGGCCCTTCGACTATCTACTCGTAGAAAATCTGATTTGGTTGCATTGAAATATGAGAATATTATAGGACATGATGCAATAGTCCCCTTTAGACAACAGCGGCGAGGATCGATCCCCGCCGCCCGATACCTTATGCGTATATCAGATTATGATTCACGATCTCTGTTGCCCTGTCCCGGATGTTGTTCATTTGCTGCACCCACAGCATTTGATCCTGCGCCTTGAGCTGTTCAGTGACACCCTCACGCTCGGCCATTTGCGTTATCAGCAGGCGCATTTGCGCCGTTGCCTATTCGTTGATGTCGGCAAGGTATGTATTCAGCCTGCCGCTGGTCAGCAGTTCCGTGTACAGAGTTTTGCGCTCCGTCTTGATGTACCGTAGGTGCCGCTGCCCCCAAATGCCGATAGGCCTTTCTTCCTGAGCCGGTACTGTCAGGCAGGGGATGTAATAGTCGCCCCGCAGTTCATGCCACAAACCGTTGCTTTCGTCATAAATGGTCTTTTCCATTGTAAAATCCTCCTGTATAATAGCTCCGTTGATGTATTCGCACATATGTCACAGGCTCCCGATTACCACACCTTGTTATATCCTGTTATGACAATAATTTGATATGGAGCATAACAACGGAGCTAAAGAATTTGGACTATGCGAATTCAGCCTATGATCCTTATAAAGATGAAGCTGTCTCAATGAAGCTTGACGAATATGGGATTCATTTGATCTGACTGGATAATTCTTCTTTGATATTATCAATAAGGCTAGGGCTCGTAATGATTAGTGTAAATGGGGCAACTTGCTAAATGGAGTCAAACGACAAACGAGTTTATGCAGGATATTACAAACGATATGACGGTCAACTGATCTACGTCATATCGACTGCAAAAGACGCTGATACAGGTGAAGACACTGTTATCTATATGCCGTACAGCTTAACAAAAAAGTACGGTTACTTTACTATGTCAAAGAGGTCCTTTTGCGAACCCGTTATCATAGACGGAAAAGAGGTCCCCAAGTACCGAAGACAGACACAGAAGACACCTTCAGCTGATGTTCTCAATACTGTAAAAGCTACTGGATTCCGTGGGCCGATTCGAAGGCCATCTGATGATGACGATTATGATCTATATGTTAGGAGATACCAGAGTTCACCAACGTATTACGAGTACGCTAGAGATATCTGTAAAAACTACAAAAAAGATATTGAGGCAATCAACGAATGCATAAAGTTGAAACGGTATCTTAGTATCTCAAAAGAGGACTTCTACAAGGCACATGAAGATGTCAAACTTTTAAAATCCTCTATAGCGACCCGACTCAAAGAATACAAGGAATTCTTCCATGAACACTTCGTCCAGGGAATATCTATCAGGAAATATGCGGAACGACATGGTATTAATCGCGGGAGCGTCGAACTGATTCAAAAAAAGCTGTTTAAGGAATTCGCTGCGATACTATATGAGCGAGATGTGTCAGAGGGAAAAACCCGCATAAAACCGAAGAAAAATAAGAACACATGAAGAAAAGAGCCATCTGCTTTATTTGAGCAGATGGTTTCTGTTTTATGACACTTTATGACAGCAGCGAGTGTCCGTTCATATATAGTAGAGGCCTAAATTAGAGATCTCTGCTGAACCTTGAAAATTGAATATGCAAGCACTGAGACATCAGTCCTGGTGATAGCCACCTGTGAGGTACGCGGTGACCCTCTTGAAATAGGAGAGGCTGAGCGAGAATCCCGTCACTGACCATGAGATAGCTTCTCATGGTGGCCATGACAGCCAGGATGATAATGGTACTCCCGGAAACGGCTCGGAGAGATCCTCGGAGGGGTGAGATTCCCGTGATGCGGATAAGCTGTCCGCAACTCAGTGACTTCCCGGTTGCAGGGGCGAGGAGGAACAAACTGCAAAACTGATCATTTAAACCAAGCGAAGAAACAGAAACGTGGAACGAGTATTTTCCACAGAATTATCAGAACGAGAAAACCACGCCAAGGGAGCAGTGTTTCTATCTGTAAATGATCAGCCAATTGTTTGTTGCTCCCGTTATTTCTGTACTTATCAGCACATCGACAGATGTGTTTTTTTGTGCTCAAAACCAGGTGTCATTTTTGAGGTTTTTATCTCACCTAAGACTATGAATGCAAAAAAGGTACAGACATATTACCCAGTTATAAAATACAGTTTTCAGGGCAAATAAATGCAGATTTTGCACCCGGAAAGCACACTTTTTTAGGAGAGTCCAAATTTGTCGAGAATGAGTAAGAAAAAGAAAGAGGAATATGCGCTCTTTCTTAATAAAAATAGCCGAATAACATATAACCCTGTTTGCTTAAGATGTCAGAAAGATTGCAAACAGAGCTTCAGGGCTGTGTTGTTGGCTTGCAATAAATATCAGAAAAAGGAGGCATGATAAAAAGTAAAACAGAGGCAATGCGAGTCTTGAACACCTGATAAAATGCAAATAAGGGTGCAGTGAGACAGAGTAGGTTTTAGTCCGTCAATTCGTGTGGTCTGCGAGATCGAGA
>JAFRJM010000020.1 GCA_017432285.1 Oscillospiraceae bacterium
ATAAACGGTGTCTGCCTTAAAGATGGAATCAGCTACAAGAAACTAAAACTACTAGAGAAACGAAGAACAATATTAACTGAAAGGAGAGCGCGTCTCCTCTCATGACTGAAGTCACGAGTGCCCGACGCCAAGCTTTCATGGCTGATCAGAAGTATTGTATTTACTGCGGCGCCTTGCTTTCATCGGGTTCTGCCAAGTGTCCCAGCTGCGGTAAAGTGCAGCAGGAAAAGGATAACCTGCTCAAGGATTATCTGTGGGAACACACTAAAGACAAGATCAAGGGAGAGATCGACGACAGTCTGTTCGAGATCATCAAGAACTGGCTGTTTAGCCATCTCTACGGAGTGATACTGCTGTTGACAGTGGTAGGTACTTTGACATATGTGTTTTCCAACAGACCGCCTGTCCGTACGGCATGGACCGAGATCGATGAACGCCCCGAAACGCAGACAGAAATTGCTCCTGCGATGAGTGAAGCGCAAATGGAACAGCTGAAGGATGTGGTATATGTAACTGTCAATGCTTATGAGAACGCCGTCTTCTACTGGACTATTGAAGACGATCCAGACGCGGACTGGGGTCCGAACGGCTACCAGCATGAGATACCTCCGAGACCGGAAGAACTATATCTCCCAAGTGAATACGGTGTAGGAAGACACGAGTATTCTTTCATAAAAGGACCGGATAATTTCCAGTACACCATAGACAAGGAAAACATGGTCTACAATGAGCCGACAACGGAGCTTGGAAAGAGCCTTCTCGAAAAGGGATTCAATGTGGCTGAAGTCGTGATGAATGACCTGCAGATAATAACGAACGCAGACGGAAGCAAATATGCAGGACCGGGAGATTATCTGTTCGTTCTGGCAGAAATCGACGGTGCCTGGTATGTCGCCGAAGATATCATCATGTAAGGAGGAGCAGAGAGATGAAATGCAAAAAATGCGGACATGAAAATCTGATAAAAGCTCAGTACTGCTCTTCCTGCGGATACAAGTTCTCTGATGAAGAAAGGCAGGCTGCTTACGATAAGACTTTCTGGGGAAAACTGGATAAGATCCAGGAAGCAAAGGAATGGATCACCCTCGACAAGATAACCGGGAGCAAGTATTTCAAGATAGCGCTGCTCATTCTGATAATCCTCTGGGGAATAATGTCCAAGAGCAATATGGGCACCGAGATGATGCTTCTGGAAAGCGATGAATATACCGTGCGGTACAACTCGAATCTTGATGAGTATTATGTCTTCACTGATAAGAATGAAGTGGATCTCAACCTGTATCTTCCGGGAAAACCCACTGGGATCACAGTTACGAGTACCACACTGGACGGATCGCCGATCAATCAGGAAGAATACGCAATAGGGGATAAGGTGACATTGGTCAGGTCGGACAGCGTGCTGTATCATGTCGTAGGCGAGTACGAAAAAGCAGAAAAGAATATTGACCTGATCGTATATGACATTGCTTCTATGCCATAATCTGCAGACAAACTTTAAAGGCGTAACAAAGCGGAGAGTGAAGAATGTTTCTCAATCCCAACAGTGATTCAACAAGTATCCTGGTAGCGATTATGACGGTGGTCATGGTCGTTCTTTTGCCATGGCTGGACCGTCTTATATGCGGAAAGCTGGGTGTAAGCATAAGCGACGGCATAAGCACCAACCCCAATGCAGAGAGGATTCTCAGACTGAGAAGACTTATTCTTCTCCTGGCGTTCGGAGTATACCTGCTGCTTGTAGCATATGTGACTTTCTTCTCCCGATCCGCTGCGGAGGATTACAAAGTACACGCTGTTCTGTTTCAGGATCTGGCTAACTCGATCAGGATCGACTACGGGATCTTCACTGTTATCCGTATCCTTTTCACACAAGGACCGGCTGCTGCTTTGTCCCATATTCAGATCGTGAGCAAGTCAAATGTATACCAGGTGCTCCTCAATGTCGCAATGTTCATCCCTCTGGGGTATCTGCTCCCTTATATCTTCGACTGGTACAGGCGTGCCATCCGCAGAAGAACGGTGATCACAGGTTTTCTTGCCTCACTGCTTATAGAGAATGTGCAGCTGGTAACAAAACATGGTTTTTATGATATAGATGATCTTATAACCAATACTATAGGAGCTTGGATAGGGCAGGGTCTGTATGTGCTCTTTGCCTACGCAAATACACATCCGGAATGGCGCAGCGAGTTCCGCAATTACCGCAAGTGGAGACTGACTACATGGAAAAAGCCCCTGGCTCAGTTCTTCGGAAAGATGCACCTTATTCGATCCACAGTCTTTTGCTCCGATGAGGATGCAGCAATAGACTTCTTTGTAAACAAACTAGGCTTCCGGATGAGGACAAAGAAGATAGACCCAGATACCGGACTTGAAAGCCTGCTTCTTGAGTTCAACAAGACACAGATAGAAGTGGAATGCGGACATAAGGACATACTTACCGGGGTGCAGACTATAACGATAGCTGCAAACAATTCCGAGAGGATACGCAAAAAGCTGGAGAAAGCAGGGATCCCTGTTTCCAATTACAGCCTGGATGTATATACGGATTTAAGAACATTCAGTATTGATGCTCCGGACAACATCAGGATAGTTTTCATAGAGGAGTAGAATAAAAAGCCGGAACCTTTGAAATAGTTTCGGCTTTTTTGTATTGTTGATCGATCAAACGTAGTTGTTAAAACAGGTCCGAATGACTTCCTGTACGGAAAAGAAACAGTTCAAGTTCATCATGCTCGATTTTGTAGATCAGCAGCCAATCCGGTTCAACATGACATTCTCTAAACTCTTTTATAGGACCGGTCAAATTATGATCCCTGTATTTTTTGTCCAATTTCTGCTCGGAAGCTAGAGTGTTAACGACAAATGCAAGTTTCTCCAGGTCTAGCCCTCGTTTTTAGCTGCTTTTAAATCTTTCTTAAACTGGTTAGATGGTACTATCTTCAGCATCAGAAAGCACCTCATCCATTAGATCTTCAAAAGAAGAATACCTTCTATATTTTGAAGCGTTTCTTTTCATTTCTCTATGCTCAGCCAGAGCAGCTATAGTTTCTGAATTTGGAACGTTGCGCCTTACTTCAAACGGTATTCCACCATAATTGACTGCACTTTTCAGAAACATATTAATAGCAGAAGACATGTTAAGACCAAGATCGTCGAATAACTCCTCAGCAGATTGTTTTAATTCAGTATCGACACGTACATTAATGTTTGTTGTTGCCATTTGGAAGTCCTCCTTATAAAACAATTATAAGTGTGATTAAAATGCTTTGCAATATATATACAATAGATTGCAACATAAGCACAAAGTATCACATCTTGCATTGTGTGTTTGTGTGTACAGGTTTATATTTTACATTGCAGTAGTGGAAAAACAATTTTTTTGCTATGATTACAAAAGATAAGTACAGAAAGATCTGAGGTATTTCATGAGATATATAGTTATTGTCGCAATATGTATCGTCACACTGCTGCTGTTCGTTTCATGCGGATCCAAGGACAATGCGGGCGGCGATTTTGAACCTGTGACACAGAAGACTGACAAGATCACCGGAAGCAATGTGTCTGTCGCCGATGTCGTTGACTTTTACTACACATACAGTTGGATCGGCTATAACGCTGAATATCTTAGGTATAGATTCTATGTAGAAGACGGAAAGTGCATGTTCATGTATGACGCGCGTAAAGTCGTGGATGACTATGGCCCGGCATCAGAAGAAGACAGGACAGCATTTGGCATCAAAGAACTGAGTCAGGAAGAATGGGACCGGTTCCTTGACCTTATAAAGGTAGGCACTATCAATGATCCTAAAGAATATACCGAGACAGGCGATTCCGGACCGTGGCTTTACCTTTATTACAGGAAAAAGAGCGACGTCAAACGCATGGAGTTCAACTTCAAATCTCTTGGGGACAGGTCAGAATTTGTGGAATTCTGTGAATCATTAGCAAAATAAGACCAAGCAACACAAAAAAGCAGTCTTTCCGTAAAGGAAAGGCTGCCTTTGTTATTTCTGAATAAATACCGTTCAGATCAGGTTGAGACCGTTTGCCACTATGGTGATGAAGTCCTGCACATTCGTCACCATTGTCTTTGCCGCCAGACTGCCTCTGTCAAGAAGTTTGTTTACTACGAACTCATCTGCATCCACGCAGTACAGATACAGAGGGCGGATCGTTCCGTCGTCAGTGACACGGAAAGAAGGGGTGATGTTGCCTGCGGCGATTGTGTGCAGCATAGTTGCGAGGCATACCACTGTTGTAGCTTTCTTCAGTATCTGACGCATCGCTGTCTGCCCTTCATAGACATCCCCGATGACTTCAGGCAGAGGGCCGTCATCGCGGATGGAGCCTGTGAGCACCATCGGGATGTTGTTCCTCACGCAGCTGCAGACCACTCCGTCGTTCAGGTCATAGTCCTTGATAAACTGAGGGATGGAACCGCTCCTGCGGACCTTGTTCAGAACATCAAGATGGTTGTAGTGGCCGTTGGGCTGTGAGACCTGCGTATAGATATCGTTGCCGAGAGCAGTATGCAAAAGAGCTCCTTCAAGGTCATGAGTTGCGAGCGCGTTACCAGCCAGAATGGCGTCTACATATCCGGTATCTACCATGGCAGCCATAGCTGCGCGGGCTCTTTCGTCGAACACGAATGCAGGGCCCATTACCCACACTACGAAACCGTGTTCTTTCTCGTATTTGAGCAGTTCAACAAGGTGATCGTAATCCTTTGTGAAGGGTGTCTCTCTGCTTCTTCCGGTGCGGAATACGAACCGCTCTTCCAGTTCTTCCTCATCGGGGATGAAACCGTCTGAGTGAACGTAGATGCCTTCCTGCGCATTCTCGCTTCTGCCGAGGATCACGGTATCTCCTTTTTTGAGATTGCGGTTCTCAACCACTGACAGCGTGCCGTCTTCACGCAGAACGACGCTTGAGTCCATACGTGATTCTACAGCAAGGATCCACTTGCCGTTGACCTTGAAGTATTCAGGGAACATGGAAGTGCTGTGGTAATACTCAGGAGCTATCCCGTCCTGCTCGACTGCAGCGGTCTTTATGTTCGGAGCGTCTGTAAACAATGAGGAGGAAAAATCCGGTTCATGATATTTATGAAGATGGAATGACATTCTGGACCTCTTTCTTTTCTGCATTCGTATCTGTTGTTTCTTAGATAATTATACGTGACAGAGATATCTTTTCGGAAGTCCCTTTCTTTCACACATATTTCACATACATTTTAAATATGTTTCTCTGGAAAAGGGTATAATGTATACACTACAAATCAGGAAGGGATCATGGAAGAGAAGAAGAGTATTATTAAAACTGCACCGAAACGTCTGATCCTAACGCTGATCAGTGCGGTGGTGATCGTCGCGCATCTTCTCACCAGAAAGTATCACGATCTCAATGTCTTTCTCTCCAACAGGTTCGTCCGCCCGGTTCATCGCTTTCTCAGCGTGGCCTGCTCCTATGTTAAGTTTTCGGTCGCGGAAGTTGTTGTCGGGGTGTTCGCGGCATGGGTCATATGGTACCTGACATCTCAGATAGTTCTTCTTATACGCAAAGAACAGAAGATACGCCGGCTTGTACTGCTCCTGATAACAGTGCTTTGCGTTTGTCTCACGATCTATGCGATGTTCTGTGTGCTATGGGGCATCTACTATTACGGAGATGATTTTGCCACACAGAGCGGTCTGGATGACGGACCTGTCGATATAGTGGAACTTAGGGCGGTGACTGTTTACTTTGCTTCACTTGTCAACGAGTATGCCACACAGGTGCCCCGTGATGAAAATGGTGTATGTTCCTTTGACAGGGAAGCCGTGCTTGCACGTTCGGATGAGGTATATGCCATCGTGGAGAAGATGTATCCGTGTCTGGAAGCGCCTGACATCCGTGCAAAAGGTGTACATTTCTCCAAGATAGTCAGCTATATAGACTTCACCGGATTCTTCTTCCCGTTCACCGCTGAGGCGAATGTCAACACGGATTTTCCGACGAGCCTGTTCCCGTCTACTGTAGCCCATGAGCTGGCTCACCAGAGGGGAGTCGCAAAGGAGCAGGAAGCGAATTTCTGTGCTGTACTTTCCAGCCTTGAGTACGGAGATCCGGAGTACTGTTATTCCGCATGTCTGCTGGCGTATATTCATCTGAGCAATGCTCTGTACAAGGTTGACCGAAAGACATACAGTGCTATCTATTCTTCACTCTGTGATGAAGTGCTGACAGATTTCAGGGCCAACAGGGAATACTGGGACCGCTTCGATACGAAGGTCAGGAAAGTATACAACACGGTATATGAGAACTTTCTGTACAGCTTTGACCAGTCCGACGGACTGAGAAGCTACGGAAAATGCGTAGATCTGCTCGTCCACTACTACATTGACGATGCCAGGGAGAGACTGGCAAATCCAAAACAGGCATAATACTGCGACCGCAGAAGATATAAGGAGCCGACAATGATCGACACGACAGTATCCCGTCTGGCAGCATACGCGCTGCGCAAAGGACTTATCCAGGAGTGTGACAGGCAATGGGCAATAAACACGATTCTGGACACGCTGAAGATAGACAGTTATACGGAAACAGATCCAGGGGACGAAGATTATCCTCTTGCGGATCTTCTTGATGAATTGCTTGATGACGCGTATGAGCGCAGAGTTCTCAAGGAGAACAGCGTAGTATACCGGGATCTTCTGGATACGGAGATCATGGGAAGACTGACTCCCAAGCCGTCCGAAGTTATAAGGAAATTTGATGCCCTGTTTGCCGTGGATCCGGAGAAAGCAACGGACTGGTACTACAGGTTCAGTCAGGATACAAACTATATCCGCAGGGACCGCATAGCAAGGGACGTCCAGTGGAAGGCGGAGACCGAATACGGCGAACTGGATATAACCATAAACCTCTCCAAGCCGGAAAAAGATCCCAAAGCCATCGCGGCTGCAAGGAACATGGCAGTATCCGACTATCCGAAATGCCAGCTCTGCGCTGAGAACGAGGGATACGCCGGACGTGTGAACCACCCTGCAAGACAGAACCACAGGATGATCCCGATAACCATCAACGGGTCGCCCTGGTTTTTTCAGTATTCTCCATATGTCTATTACAATGAGCACTGTATCTGTCTGAACAAAGAGCACACACCGATGAAGATAGACAGGGCGTGCTTCGACAAACTGCTGGACTTCGTGAGCCAGTTCCCGCATTATTTCGTGGGATCCAACGCAGACCTGCCGATAGTCGGAGGATCTATCCTCGCTCATGATCATTTCCAGGGCGGAAGATATACATTCGCCA
Organism: Oscillospiraceae bacterium; assembly: GCA_017432285.1. Taxonomy (GTDB): domain Bacteria; phylum Bacillota; class Clostridia; order Oscillospirales; family Ruminococcaceae; genus RUG11783. Next base: position 7,300 of record JAFRJM010000020.1, read on the forward strand.
TGGAGAAGGCTGAGATAGAGACACCTGTGGTCTTCCAAGGCTATGAGGACATACAGGCAGGTATAGTGAAATGGCCGATGTCCGTGGTGCGCATAACCGGGCAGGACAGGAACAGGCTCGCCGAGCTGGCTGATCACATTCTCGGTCTGTGGAGGAATTACACTGATGAGTCCGTATCTGTTTTTGCTGAGACAGATGGGACTCCTCATAACACAATAACGCCTATAGCGAGAAGAAGGGGAGATCTATACGAGCTGGATCTTGTTCTGAGGAACAACCTGACAACTGATGAGCATCCTCTCGGGTTATTCCACCCTCACGCTGAGCTCCATCACATAAAGAAAGAGAACATAGGTCTCATAGAGGTGATGGGCCTTGCGGTACTGCCATCCCGTCTGAAGGAGGAACTGAAGGCTGTCGCTGATGCGCTGGTGTCCGGAGATGACCTCAGAGAGAATGAACTGACCGCGAAGCACGCAGATTGGGCAGATGAGTTCCGGAGCAAGTATGAATTCACGGAAGAAAACGCGTTTGACATAGTAAAGGAAGAGACAGGTCTCGTGTTCTCCAAGGTGCTTGAGCACGCAGGAGTGTTCAAGAGAGATGCAAAAGGACAGGAAGCATTTCTGAGATTTTTAGCGGTCGTCTGAGAAACATAGCGAGAACAATATGATGCATAGCAAAATGATCAGGGAGGCAGAGCATGTCTGAGAAGAAAAAGATACTGCGCAGGATCGCGGTTGTGCTGAGTATTCTTATAGCTGTAGACTGCATGTTTTTTCCAAGCACTCCGAACATAGACAAATGGAGGGATGTTGTGGTCCATACAACTGAGTCCGGATACTGGCCTCCGACAGATTCCATGCTGGACCGCATTGTTATATGGCTATATATGCGGACCGCTATTCCGGTAGGATCTGAAGAGTCTTATACGGAATGCATGAAAAACCAGGTGGAGAAGTATGGGATGGGGAAATTCGAGGTCTTAGTGAATGTAGACAACCGTGTAGGAGCACAACTACCTGAAGGAGAAAAATACTTCCAGTTCGTGGTAGGTGTCGTCAATGACAATATACTGTTTGACAGGATGATGTTTTATGATCAGTCTCAGGGAGACGATGCTACATACTGGATAACACTGCCTGGTTTTTGGAAATACCTCGATTCGGTACATAGGAGGATCAATCCCGGATATTTCGAAGCGACAGGACTATAAAACAGATTTCAGCATTCAGATAGAGAAAACAGAAAGATCATGTAAGCTGCTGAAGACTTCCGATACTTAGAAGAGAATCATTATGACTGTATTAACGAAAGAGCAGGCTCGGAGATTTATCCTGGCTAAACAGGGATTATTGGGTAACTATCGCTTTTCCGGCAAGGAAGGCGCATTTTCCTATGTCCGGCAGGCGGGATGTATCCAGTATGACCCTGTCGATGTGTGCGGCAAAAATGCCGAGCTAACACTGCAGTCCAGAGTAGAAGGCTTCAGAAAAAGCATGCTGAATGATCTCTTATATAAGGAAAGGCTTCTGGTAGACTACGCTGACAAGGAACTGTCCATCTGGCCTGTTGAAGACTGGCCGTATTTCTCTCTCTACAGGGAACGGAGCAAGGCTCTCGGAAAGACGTTCTCGGGACTGGAAGAACTGGAGGCGAAGGCGATAGATTATATCCGTGATAACGGTCCGGTATCCAGTGATACGCTTCCTATTGATGGTGAGATCTTCTGGCACTCCTCCATGCATTGGAGCGGAAATTGGCATGGAAAGTCCAAGGCGGCACGCTCTGTACTTGAGCAGCTCTATACAGACGGAACTCTTATAATCCATCACAAGAACGGTTCACGCAAGTTCTATGATCTGGCTGAGCGATATATTGATCAATCGCTTCTTACAGCAGAGAACCCGTGTAAGGACAGCGATGATCTGATGTGCTGGCGTGTGCTTCGGAGAATAGGTGCTGTTGGGATGCTGTGGGACAGGAATTCTCCGGCCTTGCTTGGGTTGGATCTTAACACAGAACAGAGGAAACGCATATTCGGTATACTGGAGAAGGATGGTCGGATCCTTCATGCTCAGATAGGAGGTATACGGACACAGTTCTATTACCTTTCAGAAGATGAACCGCTGATGAGATCTGTCCTTGACGGAACAGTTGACATGAAACAGCGCATGGAGTTTCTTGCACCGCTGGATCCGATGCTATGGGACAAGGCTCTGATAGAATCTCTGTGGGATTTCCGATATTCATGGGAGATATACGTCCCGGCGGACAAACGAAGATACGGGTATTACACTTTGCCTATACTGTGGGGAGAGAGATTCGCCGGACGTATAGAGATGGTGGCTGACAGAAAAGAGCATATTCTTAGAGTTAAGAACGTGTGGCTTGAGCCCGGTTTCCGTAAAACAAAGAGGTTCGAGGCAGTTCTTGCGCGCTCACTGAAACGTTTTTCCAGGTTCAACGAGTGTACAGATATTGAGATCTGTGAACCTGTGCAGGAGTAGCATTTGCGCTGCCAGAGTTAATATTTCACACAAAACCCCTGAGATCTTACGTTCTCAGGGGTGATTTGCTGTTTAAAGAATTCACAAAAGTTTCAGATGTGTGTCTGTTCAAAAACAGATCATAGGTCAATAGGAAGCAGCAATGAGAATTCAGTTATACCGTTCTGTGATGCAACGGTTATTTCTCCTTTATTCCTGTCTGCAAGTCCTTTTGCAATTGCCAGACCAAGTCCGTAACTGTTGTCCTTATGTGTGCGGGATTCGTCCACTTTGTAAAATCTGTCAAAGATATGCGGAAGCGCTTCTGCCGGTATCTCGTCTCCGGAATTGGAAACACGCAGCTCAAGTGCAGGTGTTTCTTTCCAGCCATGTTTCTGTGAAGCTTTGCCCAAGGTGACATATACTGTTCCACCGGCAGCGGAATGCTTGACTGCATTGTCGATGAGGATCGCTGCAAGCTGTTCCAGATCCTTTCGATTGCCGCATGCTTCTAAAGCGTCAGGTGTATCTGTTTCAAGTGTTATGCCGCGCTCGAATGCAACGCTTTCAAAGGGGAGAGCTGCTGCCATTACGGCTTCAGCTGCATCATACTGTTCACGCTGCCGAGTCTCCGATGCTTTGCTCTCCTCCAGATTGGACAGCTGAAGCAGTTCATTTACGAGAGCAGACATGCGGGCTGTCTGTTCCTTGATATAATCCAGCCATTTATTCTGTCCTATGGACTGTTCCAGCACGGAAGCATTGGCGTCGATAACTGTGAGAGGTGTCTTGAGCTCGTGGCTTGCATCTGCTACGAACCGTTTCTGCATCTCGGTGTTCTCTTCGACCGGCCTGACAATCACGCGTGAAAGATATCCGGCCACCAACGCGAACAGGCAGCAGGCCACAGCGAATGCTGCGAGAGAGAGAAGGGCAGTCTCAATGCTTTCACTTCTTAGTGAAGAAGCCGCAAGGAACGATACGCCTATGCCGCCGGCATTTGGGATCGCCTTATATTCCCATCCTCCGGTCTTCCCGTGTCCGTCCGGATTTGCCAGTGCAGTTGAGGCTATTCCGGACAATGTCGCTTCATCCAGATCTTCTGCGCAGCCGGATCTAGAAACTATGGAGCCGTCCTGGTCAAGGTATATGACACCGAGTTCATCTTCCGATATTGCACGGAGCAGTTCTCCCTTGTCCTTACCTCCGCCGCGCATGTCTTCTTTTCTTTTGTCAAATCCGGCTTCCTGCGGGAGCATCATCAGTGCGGAATCCAGGATAGACTCTCTTTTGGATGCGGTCTGCGCAAACTGAAGGATGTTGATCGCCAGAAGTATTACAAGAAGAACACCGGCTGCGCTAAGCAGGATGCTCCAGAATACTTTTCGTTTAAGACTGCTGATCATGTTGCTGACGCCTCCAGTTCATATCCGACACCCCGCACGGAACTGATCTTTGACTCGGACTGGACGAACTTTATCTTTTTCCTGAGGAAGGAGACATAGACATCCACATTGTTGTATTCCGCGTCCGCATCATAGCCCCATACACGCTGTGTGATCTGCTCGCGGGACAGCACCTGATCCGCGTTGCGCATCAGGTATTCCATGAGCTGGTATTCCTTAGCTCCAAGACGTACAGATCTGCTGTTGTTGGAACAGGAAAGGGTATAAGTCTGAGTGTCCAGGATGAGATCTCCGGTCCTCAGGCGGCTGTCTGTGACGGTCCCTGTTCCGCGGCGTGAGACCATGCGGATGCGAGCAAGCAGTTCTGGCATCGCAAAAGGTTTGGTGAGGTAATCGTCCGCCCCAAGGTCCATTCCGGTGACCTTGTCGTCCAGCGTGCTGCGCGCAGTAAGCATTATGACAGGAACGTCTATTCCCTGATTCCTGATCCTGCGCAGGACTTCAAGGCCGTCATATACAGGCAGCATAATATCCAGCAGGACCAGATCGTACAGTCCTGTGCAGATAAGGGTATAGCCTTCGTCTCCGGTCTCAGCGCCATCAGCGAGATACCCTTCGCCTGACAGCGTACGGATCAGAGCCTCCCTCAAACCTTCTTCGTCTTCCACTACAAGGATCTTCATATCTTTCTCCGTTTTCGGCCGTTTCCGCCAAGGGAACGGCTTGTTTTATTGCTTTCTATTTAGATTATACAGCCGAATATTGAAAAAACATTGAAATGTTTCTTGTCTGTCTTCAATGTTCCGTCAATATTTCAACTTTAGACTGTAGACATGATCAGACAGGAAAACACTGCAGAACATGCTGCAAGAAATATTGAAAAAGTATTGAAGATTTTCCCGCGTTTCTTAAATAAAACTTCAATGATAGGAAGTTATCCTTTAATCAACATCCTGAAAGGAGGAAGCAGCAATGGCAATATCAGTCATGCAGAGATATGAGATGAAATATCTGATGAGCAGAGAACAGACAGACTTTCTCGTCAGACAGCTTGAGGGACACATGCAGATCGATGAGTACGGAATGACCCCGATTCTATCCCTCTATTACGACACACCTGATGCGAGACTTATCCGCGACAGTCTGGAGAAGCCTGCTTACAAGGAAAAGATCCGTTTACGCTCCTACGGCCTTGCTGAAGGAACATCACCGGTCTTCCTGGAACTTAAGAGAAAAAGCGGAGGCATCGTATATAAAAGACGTATCCAATCCACGATCCCGCAGGTAGAGAACTTCTTTGAAGGAGGGAATATTTTGGGAGAGAACGGACAGATACAGAAAGAGATCACATACTTCCGTGACTTCTACAAAACACTTGAACCGTCATGCCTCATCCTCTGCGACCGTACAGCGTACTTTGAGCCCGGCACCGATCTGAGGCTGACGATAGACTACAGCCCGCGTTACAGAGCACATGACCTCACGCTGACAAGATCGCTGGACGGCATACAGCTTCTCGATGAAGGATGGACGATCCTCGAGATCAAAGTACAGCAGTCGATGCCGCTATGGCTTTCATCGATCCTCAGTGAAGGACAGATATTCAAGAGCAGTTTTTCCAAATACGGCGAAGCGTACAAAATGGAAGCTGCAAGATCCAATGAGACAACGATCATATTCGTGGCGCCGCATATCATCAGCGTCGCATAAGAGAAAGGAGATACAACAATGTTTGGTTCGATATATTCCACTGTGGTCACACCGGCCCAGTTCTTCGTAATGGCAGCCGCGGCGCTCGCTTCCGGGTTCCTTTATTCCTGGATCCTGAGCTTCCGCGTAAGATCTTCAAAGAGGTTTTTCATAGTGAGCACCCTGATCCCGTTCATAGTCGGAGCAGTGATCACGTTTGTCAACGGAAACATCGGTTCCGGAGTGGCGATCGGCGGAGTGTTCGGGATGGCCCGTTTCCGCTCAGCCCAGGGCAGCGCTGACGAGATCACATCGATCCTTGTTGCGATGGGCGCAGGTATAGCGTTCGGTATGGGATATATCGCTTACGGCATCATCATCTTGCTCGGCATGGCAGCGCTTTATCTGCTTCTGAGCCAGACTGCAGCCTTTGAGCACGAAAGCACCTCAGCAGAGAAGATGCTGCATATCACGATCCCCGAGACTCTTGAATACAGCGGAGCATTTGATGACCTGTTCAGCCGCTATCTTAAAAAAGCAGAGAGCGCAGGAGTTAAGACTGCAGGTATGGGAAGCCTGTTCCGACTGTCATACAGGATCCAGATGAAAGATCCTTCCGAAGAAAAGGCATTTATCGATGATCTGAGAGTAAGAAACGGAAACCTTGAGATATCCATCCTGCCCTATACAGAGCAGATAACACAATTATAGAAAAAGAGAGGAAACTTTGATGAAAAAGAATAAATTAATGGTGATGGCTGCAGTCCTGGTCCTGACGATGTCAGTGACACTCAGCAGCTGCGGGAACGCATTAAGCACCGGAAACACAGATACATATACAGAAGAAAACACAGTAGCCGGCAAAACAGAATCAAAGCACAGCGAGACATTGGAAACGGAAGATGCTTCGGATACCGCTACAGCGAAGAATACGGATTCAGGGAACGAACTGTTCACAGAACGCGATCTTACCCAGACAGCAGACCTCAGTGAGGCTGTTACACTTACTGTTTCTGACGGAAAGACGGTCACCATCTCCGAAGCAGGCGTCTATGTCCTGACAGGAAGCGCTGAGAATGCATGCGTTGTAGTAGATGCGGAAGACGATGACAAAGTTCAGATCGTTCTTGACGGTGTCAGTATCGTAAATGACAGTCAGCCATGCATCCTGGTGGAGAATGCTGACAAAGTATTCCTCACCTCGGCGGAGGGCAGCGAGAACACCCTCACAGTAACAGGGACGTTCGGAGATGAAGACGCAGTCATCTATTCAAAGGACGACCTGGTCCTCAACGGACTCGGAACAGTCACCATCAGTTCAACGGAAGACGGTGTCTGCTCAAATGACGACCTCAAACTCACGGGCGGTACATGGAACATAACTGCATCCGATACAGCTTTGAAAGCTCATGACAGTCTCTGTGTCTATGATGGGACCTACACAGTAAAGGCTGGAAATGACGGACTCCACGCTGAAGACAGCGATGATGATACTGCAGGAAGCATCGTGATCCAGGGAGGTACCTTCAATATCCAGGCAGGCGATGACGGTGTACATGCCACGACAAGCGTGACCGTATACGGAGGAACTCTAACGATCTCTGCAGCTGAAGGGATCGAGGCCACACAGGTCATCATCAATAACGGTACCGTAAGTGTAAACGCTACAGATGACGGCATCAATGCGGGCAGGAAATCCAGTTCTCTCAGTGTAAAGATAGAGATCAACGGCGGTGATATCTCAGTCTCAATGGGAGCCGGAGATACAGATGCTATCGACTCCAACGGGGATCTTGTGATCACAGGAGGAACGATCGACATCACAGCTCAGTCACCATTCGACTATGACGGACAGTGCAGCTATACCGGTGGCACGATCATCGTCAACGGTCAGGAGACCAACAGCATAACCAACCAGATGATGGGAGGAGGTATGATGGGAGGTCAAGGCGGACAGTTCGGCGGTAAGGAAAGCGGACAGTTTGGCGGTCAAGGCGGAAAACATATGTGATAATATTTTTACAGATAAAATCAAGGAAGGCCGTGCAGATTAACTGCGCGGTCTTCCTTTTAAAGAGTTGTATTGGCCTGATTAAGTCTATTTTGTAGTTACGTACTCGTTGAGAGGTCTTACGCAATAGATGTTGTACGGGAACTTGTCTGTTGTTACATAGCCGTTAGGAGCATCTATCAGCTGCGGGATGCGGTTGATGATGTTGGCGCATGTAAGCTCAACTGTTGCCGGTTTCTCGCAGATGAGTGTTGAATCCGGCTCGCCGTATAGTGTCCATGTGTTGATATCATACTCTTCCGGTGCATAGACCTTGCCTACACATTCGGTTTCAAGTGTGATGCCTTCCTCTGTCTCTGTGATAACTACCGCTCTCATTCCGGTCGCGTCGCCGGCTTTGACTGTGAAGCCCAGTGTTGAGCTGTAGAGGTCTGTCGGCCATGTCGTCGGGATGCATTTTTGGACCTGGGAGGTGATGTGCAGTCCGAGTTTGGAGCACAGCCAGCCGTTCTGGTTCCACATGTATGACGGTACATATTCACCGCTCTCTACGGCTTTCTTGATCTCGTCTGAGGAGTAATCGTTGTACGCGCCGATGGTCTTGTTGAATTCTTCGATGGTCAGGCCTGCGCCGTGTCCTTCTGCAAGAGCGATGCCGTAGTCTTCCACGTTATACCAGGATGAACCATAGATCTTTGTGACTTTCTGCTGTGCGCCCATGAAGTTGGTGACCATTGTTCCCCAATACAGGTCGCAGTAGCCGACACCGGTCAGTGTGCATCCGCCTTCCTTGGCCAGCTGATCCAGTTCAGCAGTTAGGGCAGGAGATGAGTTCCAGGGATAAAGGGACTCTTCGCAGGTGGAGATCGCGTTGATCCCGTGCTTTGCACAGATCCTGTATATGTCTGCGATCTCAGCAACAGTGCTTCTTGTAGCTACGATGCATACATCGGGTTTGAGTTCGCCGAGAACTGCGTCAGCATCCGCTGCTGCAGTAATGGTGATCCCTTGCGGGGGATAATCGTTTCCGATGATCTCGCATACGTCTTTGCCGATAATGGCAGGATTCATGTCGAATGCGCCGACCAGCTCAGCTCCTTTTTCCATAGCATAGCGCATAAGATACTTACCCATCTTACCGCAGCCATACTGTACGACTCTTACTTTTCTATCCATATATTTGTCCTCCTTGTAATAATGCCTCTATCCTGATGATATATGAGAATTCCCGTTTGTCAAAGGAAATCAGTACTAGTAGTATCGAATTCTCGGTATTGCACAAACAAAGGGGTGAAATACTATCAAATTGCTGAGAAAAAATGCACAGAGTATGATACAATTTCCAGTAGTTACGTTATAGCGAGTCAATTACCCACGACTAAAGTCGCAGGCTTGATGGGGGCAGAAGCCTTTAACAAGTCTTGGTTGACTACCCTAAGTGCTTCGAGCACTGCGTTGTTTTGGTCATAATACCCGCGGACGTTTGCTCTAATCTGCGGCTCTGTTGCATGTTGTTTAAACAGTTCTGAAGGGTAGGAACAGTGACACATGCCTAAAAAGCCATAATAACTTTGGGGAAGGGCACCTAACGGTCCGATATGCACCGGCTTAC
>JAFRJM010000045.1 GCA_017432285.1 Oscillospiraceae bacterium
AGGCAGACGCTCTATCCAACTGAGCTACGGGCGCATGTGTTTTTATTCAATTTTTGGTGTGGTGCGCTTGGTAGTGTCCGAACAGCTAACCTTCTGATTCGGCGTTTTTTTCTCTAGTGCCTGACCTCCTACTCCGGAGGCGAACGCTCTATCCAGCTGAGCTATAGGCGCTGATCTATTATATTATACTAGCAAAAACTGCCACGTGTGACAGGGGGTGAACTTTAAACCTTATGATTCGGCACTTTGGCCTCGGTGCTCGGCCTCTAGTTCCGGAGTGCGAAATTACAGGAAAAAGAACGCAAAAAAACGATAAACAAAATTGCCCCAAAGTGCCTAAAATAAAGGAAAAATCAAGGGCCATTTGTTAAGCTTACAAAAGCGTACAAAAGGATACTAAATCAAAAAGTGATTAGCCTGCTAATCACCTTTTGCTTTTTAAAATGGTTGAAAAAGCGAAGAGGGCTATAGTTCGAATTATGTCACAAGACCCATTTTTTCTTCTATACTGAAAACACTTTGACCTTCTCAACCGTTATAAGGATGAAGTCCAAAAGAAAGGAGGGTGCCATGATCACAGAGTTGTATACCGTATATCGTGCAGAGCTCATGAAATATTGCTGCATGATATGTGGCAATGTCAGTGATGCGGAAGATCTACTGCAGGAGACCTTCATGAAGGCACTTTCTAATCTCGATCTTCTGGATGAATTAGGAGAGAAGGAACGACGGGCTTGGCTTTATAAGGTGGCTAGAAACCTGTTTTATGATGCCTGTAGAAGGCGAACGGTAGAACAGAACAACCAAATATATGTCAAGGAAGAAACAGATGGCGGATTTTCGGAAACTGAGACAGCTATGATTATTTCCCTTCTCCCGCCGAACCTGTCCCACCTGTTCATAAAACGCTACTTTGATGGTTATACTTCGAAGGAGCTGGCAGAAGAATATGGATTGTCACCATCAGGAATCCGGGCGGCATTGAGTCGCGCCAGGAAACTCCTGAGAGAAAAACTGAAATAGTAATGGAGGAAGAATCTCATGGGTAAAAGCAAAATAATCAATACCGCAACTTGCGATGCAAGATGCGTTACAGAAGATAGCCTTGCCGGATTTGATAATATCACCATAAATTCTGCGCTCCTGATCGTCGGAGAACGCTCCAAGGAACTGCTGAATCAATATCCTGTAACGATGAATGTGGCAACCATTGTTGAAGTTCCTGACGGACAGGACATCGCCGTAAAGAGCATCAACGGTAAGGGCGAAATCGGGCCCGATGCCGATGGAACCGGTGTTCTTCTGATGGTTAATGGAAAGGTAGTTATTACCGATGGCAGCCGGGAAGCGGTTAAAAACTATTACCGCATCATGGTGAACGGGAAAGTTCTGATGCCAAAAAGCTATGAAGGGCAGTTTTCAAATCTCCAAGTCAATGGAAAGGCTGAATACTATCCTGACGGAGCAACTATTTTGAAGACCGATACGCGGATTGACGATCTGTTCATCTCAAGAGCTGCGAATTCACTGTACTATTGTTCCGGAAACCTCTTCTTTCTGGACACAGGAATCGATGCAGAAGCGATAGCCTCAAAAGGCTTTAGGTTTGCTGCCAAAAAGGTTGTGGTTGCAGAAAGCCTGACGAACAGATTGGTTTCCATGATCGATGAGGAAGCAAAGATCGTAGAAGTGCCGGACGGCACACGGCTTATTGATGATGATCTGGAACTGAAAATGAAGACCATTAAAAAGTACGGGCCGAAACTCTGTGTAACCGGGGATGTTTCTATCAAAGATGCGGAAGCTCTCGCTTCTCTGGAATACTTGTTTGCAGATGGTACTGTCAGCGTAAACAAGGAACTGGAAGACGCTTTTGATGAGATCGAGAGCGTATATGATGAGCTGAGGATCATTGATCCGAACTTGGGCTATATCACTGACCGTCCCATAGTCAAGGTCGGCGCCGTCATGCTCAGGAAGTATCCAAGCGGTGTGCGTGTCGAAGATTGCGCGAAAGTGACGCTCTCGAAGGATCTGACACCGGACGATATCATGGAAAAACTGCATATTGAAGATTGCGCTGTGGTAACCTGCACTAAGGAGCAGGAGGAAGCTGTCAGTATGATTTCAGAGGATGTTGCCCGGATCAAGATCACAGGGCAGAATCCGGAAGATGAAGAAGATGAAATGGTTGCAGGAACGTTCGGTTCTTTCCTTGGCAAACTGAAAGATACCCAAATGATCAACGCTGTCGAATACAAAATGTAAAGGCCGCACCAAGCAATAATATGGATCGTATGGAGCGGTTGATGCTTCGACTGACTGAGCTTCAACCTCAAATTCCAGTCTGGGCCAAGGCAGAGCATATGGAGATCTGTACTCCGCAGAAAGAGCTCTGGAAATATGTCGACGAGCCCAACCGAATGACAACAAGAAGGCGCAAAGGAAACATAAGAAAGAAATAACTATAAAGGATTTCTGAGCTCATTTAAAACACCGAATTACTGATTGACAGTAGTCCGGTGTTTTTTGTCACTTGTTTCAAAATCCATTTATGTATAAAGGACAAAAAAATACCCTGGCTGCCTGCCAGGGTATTGCTTATTTCATCAAACTTTTCAGAAGCCCAAGGAGTTCCGGTGACTCTTCAAGTTTTTTCATGACACTCAGCAACTCAGCGGTTTTTGCACCAGATGGTTCATCTTCCTTCTGCTGATAGAACATTTCCTCAAACTTCTCCGCATTGATCCTTCGGTCATCATCCAAAATGTGAGCGTATCTCTCTGTGATCATTGCTGCCTCAGAATGTCCGGTATCGCCTTGGACCGCCTTGATATCACCGCCACTAAGTTTCAGTTTATATGTTGTGCTGGAATGTCGAAGGCTGTGAAACACAACCGGCTTAAGGTTGTTCTCTTTTATGAGTTTATTGAAGGAATCCCTTATTTTGTCCGATTCCATCGGCGTTCCGTTTCCATAGCAAATCACCAGGTTGTAGTCGTTGTATTCGTCACCAAGATAGTCCCTGTAGATTTCTATTTGTTCCCTTCTCTCCTCAGCATTTCAGCAACTGTTTTGGGTAGGTAGATCTTTCTAACACTGGATCTCGTCTTTGGGTCTTTCAAAACCAGCATGGTCTTAACCTTAGCGTTGTTGGAAGGAAACTTAAGCCTTATACTATCGGACTCAAGCGTACCGGCTGACTCTGTTGAGATCCGCTGCAGTTGCTTTTCCACATATATCCATGCTGAATTACTGTTGATCAGTTCATCAGAGATGTGAACACAGTCCCATGTTAATCCAAGAATCTCTCCCATTCGTAAAGAACAGGAAAAAGCTAGGTTGATGCACAATTCAAGAATGGGATCCTCGCAGGCATTCAAGGCCTTCCTCATGTCATCCAACTCCCATATTTCACGAGGAATCTCTTTGTGCTTTGGAGTCATTACTTTATCAAAAGGATTGCTTTCAATTAACTCCCAGCGTACTGCCTGCTTGAACGCTCCATGAAGCAATTTGTGCACTTCCTTTAAATCAAATAAAACCAAGTGTTAGGTCGTTCACTCTTTAATCTGATAAATATACCCTTGTTTATCTAATACACCATCCTCAATTACGACTGTATACAGCGTTGTCTCATGATCTTCAACCCAGTGAACGGAACAATCAACAGGATCAAAATAATACTCTGTCGGAGTTCCCGCTAACTTCCCCGCTTCATAAGCGCCTTCTAGATACTGGCAATCCTCTGTAATTTCAATGTATCTATAATCTCCTCGATTCCACAACTCTGCATACCAGTCCGCTTCATTATCCGGATTGTTAACAAGAACATACCTTCCCACGTATTGTTTAATCAGTTCCTCTCTTACGGGGACAGCCTCATCGTTTTCAGGTTCCAATACAGCAGATTCGACTGAGCCTGTTTCTGCTGTGTTTTCCTGATTTTGTGCAGATTCCGAAACGGGCTCTGGCGGTGTTTTACCCTGATATGTGCCGCTCTCGTTGGATCCACAGGCAGTGAGCGTGAAAATCAAAAACAACGCTAACACAAGTATATATTTCTTCATTTGAGTTCTCCAAAAATGTCATTAGTCCTTATTATATACCCTTTTTTCACTGTTGGGGAGGAAGAAAATCTTCCTCCCCGCTATCAGCAGTTCCGCGTCTCTTCCTCTTTCTGAGGATCCAAATCACTCCGGCGCCTGATGTCAGCATCGCAGTCAGCAGAAATCCAATATGATCATCCACGCCGGTGTGCGGCGGAGTAAACGGAATCACAGGAATCTTTATCGTCTGATCCTTGTCCTCAAGATCTGCATGAGACGCAATTGGTACTTCAGATTCCAGATCGTCATCCGTTACGGATCCTGCAAACAGATCTTCAAACACCACTAAATCTTCGCCTTCTACCATAAAGGTGTCCAGTACGAAGATAACTTCTACTGTTCCGGCCGGCGTTTCAGGGACAAACTCTGTCATCCCTGTAACAGGAATTCCTTTCTGCTGCAGTACTTTCCCGGTAGATTTCATCATGATTTTTCCGTACACGGTGTAGCTCTTTCCGGGTGTCAGTCCTTCATAGGAGACTGTATCTATAAAGGTCGAAGTATGAGTCAGCGTCGCTGTGTGTGTCCCTGTGTCCTTATCCTTTACGCTGGTGCGGATATCAATGATGTTGACGCTCTGGGCTTCGTCCTCAATGTCTGCATGAACAGCGATCTCAACGCCTTCATAGTACAGGCTCTCAAAGACAACCACCGTCTTTCCGACCAAAGAAAGTCCATCAAACTCGAAGAACAGCGTGAGCTTTCCATCCTTTTCGGTTGGTGTAAGCAAGCGTTTTACTTGGTACTTCTCGACAAACTGGAATTTTGCTTTATGCGAAATGCTGAATGATATTGGGTTCACTTTTTCTTTTCTGGTAAAAGACGAATCCATCCTCAATTTTCATGATACGATAGCCTAATTTTTTGTAAAAAGCATTTGTCCGCTTATTCCAACATGGGGTATCCAGATTAAACTCAGTAGCACAGGGGAAATCCTTTTCTATGCATTCCATCAAACGAATTCCGTAACCTTTTCTATGATAGATGCTATCAATAAATATTCTGCCTATGTATACGCTGTTTTTTGTTTCATCCTGGAATATAATGGCTGCCCCTACCAAATCTTTTCCTATCATTGCTTGATACAAATGCCCTTCCCTGGCCATTTGTTTATGCCATTCTACTGAATTGAATCCAGGCGGACAGTCACCTTTTACTCCGCCAACATTTACATCTGTTTCAAAAGCTCTGATAGACATATCTACGATTTTTTCTACCTGATTTGCCTCTGCTTTGACAATATACATCCCACTTCTCCTAACCGCCTTATACGAGATATTTATCCCCTGACACGCCCCTAATATGGTTTTTGATTCAACACGCGTTCGAGCGCCACCCAGCCCATGTATTTCGGATGATCTCCGGTCAGAGCTGTCAACTTTTCGATTGCCAAATAGTCATCGATTCGGACCATGTCCCACGCATGAATCATACGGCTGTTCCCTAAACTTATGCCGCAATGTCCCCAGTTGACCGGGCCGTTTTCGCCCGGACACAGGCAGTTATAGAAAACAAACGCGCCTCGTTCTGGCACTCCGCCCCGCAACGCGTCCTTGTACAGCTCGCAGGATTCCTTTGCAGAATCTTCGCCGAATACTTCGATATTATTGCTGATTTCAAGTGCGTCCTCGATAAACGCAAGACACCAGCCTGCATACTTTGTGCTGCCAAGTTTGCTTTCAGCCCAACGAATCATATTCTCTGTTAGTTTCTCCATCTGAAAACCTAAAATATCACTGTCAAATGCACGCTTCGATATTCCGTTCAATGTAAGCGTATCAGAAGTACCCGCCTTTAATAACTGTAAACTCATAGGCCATTTCCTACTTACACGCTATATAAACGTCCATGCTCTCTCCATCCGTTTCAAAGCATGGAATCACTTCATTATCCACTCGTTCTAGACCGTTAGTTCTCATGAAATCAAACAAAGTGTGATAAGCTCCCGGTATTGTTACAAAGGGGTTATCATACGGTCTTTCAATGTGAATAACCACGTATTTATGCGCGGCTTGTTTCTTGATCTGATATCCTTCGGGTTTTACCTCATCAGGCAGTATCAGAGCTGCCGTATATCCATGCATATTAAAGACATTAACCTGCTCCTGTGAAAGATTCGGAAAATCCCATCCGATTACTCTCGGGTTTTCAATGCCGTTTTCTTTTGCTGCCTTATCCATCCGGCTGATTGCGTCACTCTCCGGATCTGTACTGATAACCGTATGCTCTATGTAACAAAAACCGGCGACTTCTTCTACTCGCAGGTTTGAATATGCATCACTGCGTTTATCCATCTCCTCCCTGAAAAGATTATCCAGAGAGCAGTTAAATATCCTGCATATTTCAAGCGCCTTCTCCATTTCGGGATTCGCCGCATCCATTTCCCATTTTGAGATTGTCTGACGGCTTACGTTTAGTTTTTCCGCAAGATCTTCCTGCGTCATGTTTTTACTAAGCTGGCGTAAATACTGAAGGTTTTTTCCAAAACTCATGTCAATTCTCCTTATCAGCTATACTTGCTGTTTTCGTTTTTGCCCCGCGTTGCAAAGATAGATTATCTGATATATGCGAACCTCTCCACCAACCCTAAAGCGCTCTTTTTTTTGGTTCACGCAACTATAAGTTGCGCCATGGCTTCACTCTTCCCCATATCGATACCAGTCCGATATTCTTATATACCCCCTGATATACGACCACGGTTCAAGAAAATCCAAGAAAAGCAGTGCAAAACTCTTGGATAAAGTGGTCGGATAAAAAAGTTTCCCTTGTATCTACCTTATAAGGGCAAAAACAAGGAAAAACAACTATCCGGTCACAACATGAAGGCTCACAAGCCTCGAAATAAGGGAAAGTAAGCAAATCAGCTCGACAAACTCCGATTTGTCAGTTTATATTGCGATATTATGTTCTATCAGATTTACAGAAATCACCGATACTTCCGAGCACTTTATCAATGCTGTGATACTTACCCGAATATATAACCGGATCAAGCACTGATAAATCAATATCGAATATATCTTTCGGAGAAAGTCTCTCATCCATCTGAATATTTCGAATACGGCAAAAGAAAGTGGTTGAATCGCCCGTTTCTACGCTTCTTACGACTTCACACTCATATACCCACCTGCTCGCGTCCAGTGTGGGTACATCAAGAACTTCTCCTCGACTGACACCATAGGAAATATCATCCTTTTTTCCGTCTTTCGCATGCTTTGAGCCAAAATAGTCCATAAGTGAAAGCATGTCCTTGCTTACAAGATTGGCGCTGAACACGCCCGTTCTGATTACATTCAGCTTTGTCATTTTTGTTCCAAACATGCTTATAACAAGGAAATACCCTTCATCTTCTCCTTGCGTGGCACTAACCCAAGTAATCGGTGCAAAATTGTTAGATCCGTCTTCATTGTTCGTTCCAATAATGAAAGAAGGCTGAACACACATCGAATATACTGGATCAACCGATTTTCTCTTACATTTTTCCATTCTTAATTACCCCCGTGGCACTATATTTTTAAAGATAATTTCTTAAACCATCTTATCAATTTGAAGCTATTTCATTTCTGTAATTATCACGTTTTCAGAAGACTGAGCCTCTTCAATCGCGTTATGCATTGACTCAAGTAATTCTTCTTTCTGGCTACTCTATCTCCATATATGCTTCCAAAATATGATGCGCTTCCTCAATGACATCAACTTCGTTGTCGGAATTCATTACCTCCTGAAGCAATGCCTTTAGCGGTTCATTCAGTTCAGACAGATCGTTCTGATAAAACGGATCAAGATACTGGTCAAGGTAAAAAAGTAACCGGCGTTTGGCACTGCTGTCTTTTCCTAACAAAACCGTCTGAATCGCTTCAATTCCCTGCTTGACAAGTGCCTTTTCCTCTGTCCCATAGAGATAATCCTTATCCAGTTTCCAGAGCATCAGTGAAAACTGATCAAGCCACGGAGAGACGATCCTGAGATCTGGACGATAGCCAAGTTTTCCTGCGACTTCCGGTGTCTTTGCTTTCTCAATGATCTTCATCATAAATACAGCATCTTCAGAAAGAGTATCTTTACTCCAGGGCATTTCATCCAAGTCAAAACCGGCTGATCCCGGGGAGATTTCGTTGATATCTTTCTGATCCTTCAAAAATGATATCAGTTTCTCCTGTGTCTCAGTCTTTTCAAAAAGCTCTGCCGCAATGATCACAAGATCAAGAAAACAATCTGTCCCCTGGTTGGACATAACGATCCATTCATCATTTGACACTGCTTTGTTCAGCCTTATGATATTGCTCATGCCCCCTCCACAAATCGCGATTTGGAGACATCCCAACAAATGGGAATATGTGCTCCTAAATACATCTTTTCTCTGATATTTCACCATACAGTTCCGGGCGACGATTTTTGAGTCCCCACACTTCACGACGGCGATAATCCCGCAGCATGTCTACATCCAGCTCTGCCATGTACACACCTTCTCCTTCATCTGTCTCAAGCACACATGTATCTCTCGAACCGGAAAGCTCCGGGAGATATACAACGCCATCGAAAAGGGTAGAATGGCCGTTGCAATCCGGATGGGGAGACGGATAATTGCAAGTGGCGATGGCAAGCATGTTTTCATAGGCTCTTCCCCGAAGCTGTGCGAGACGGTTCAGTTCCATCGGACAGGCGTTTGGAACCAAAAGGAGCTCCGCGCCTTTCAGCATCAGAATTCGCGCGCTTTCTGGAAACTCCCTGTCGTAACAGATCATTGAGCCGACCTTTATGGTTCCTTCTTTCGCGTCTAGGTCTGCAACAAAAAAGGTGTCGCCGGCATCCAGGACGCTTTCGTCATCTGCTTCCCCAAAATCGCAGATATGGACCTTGGAATAACGATATTGCAGTTTGCCATGCCGGTCGAAAAGACAAACCGTATTTCTCGGTTTCGGCTCGTGTTGCTCCAAAAGGGTGATGGCTATTGCCATATCCAACTCTGCCGCCAGCTCTGAAAACTGTTTCACAAAAGAGCCATCACAGGGAACAGCGCACTCCCGTAAACCTGCAGTCTCATGCGGAAAGGCATATCCGCAGCTCCACATTTCCGGAAATACCGCAATGTCCGCGCCGTTTTCTTTTGCCTGTAGGCAGGCTTTGATCCCCTTTTTCATGTTTCCTTCCAGACTTCCCGTTGGAAGAAGCTGCAAGAATGCGATTGAGAGTTTCATATCGTTCTCCGTATCACTGCAGAAGCCAAAGCAATGCTCTGCAAATTTCGATTCTTAATATATGAGTAGAGGCTTTCACAGTCTCTGCTCTTTCTTTATGATGAAGGTGATTGGCCTGACGTAATTCTCGATTGGGACACCACGCCCGGCGATAAATGTGTCAGCCAGCCTTCATCGTTCTACATTCGA
>JAFRJM010000046.1 GCA_017432285.1 Oscillospiraceae bacterium
TGAGTCCAAATTTGCGGATATCATATGGGAGAACGAACCGCTTTCTTCAAGAGAACTGGTACAACTGTGCTGGGAACAGCTGGAATGGAAGAAATCCACTACGTACACAGTGCTTAAAAAACTGTGTGATCGCGGGATCTTCAAAAATGAAGACGGGATCGTGATCTCCATGATCTCACGCGAAGAATTCAACACAAAGCAGGGTGAACATTTGATTAACGAATCCTTCAAAGGATCTCTTCCGTCCTTCATCGCAGCATTTATTTCGCAGAACAAATTGTCCGAAGATGAGATCGAGGAAATACAAAGCCTTATCGACTCCTACAAAGGTAAAGAAAAATGATAGACACTATATTCTTTAAAATCCTGAATATGGGGATTACGGCAGGATGGCTGGTATGCGCTCTTCTGCTGTTCCGTACCGCATTTCCAGGAGCCCCTAAATGGCTGAGATGTTCATTGTGGTCTCTGGTAGCTGTCAGGCTTATGATCCCATTTTCAGTCAGATCATCACTGAGCAAGCTCCACAGTGTGCAGCCTGTCGTTCAGGGAACCGGGCCGACTGATGCTCCGTCTGTAGATACCGGCATATCAGTGATAGATCACACTGTGAACCCTGTGCTGGTCCAGTATGCCCAGACCGCTGACACGGTAGCTGCAGCACCGGAAAAACAGCTGTCAGCAGCTACAGTCATATGGCTTGCAGGTCTGACTGTCATGCTCATCTATATGCTGGTCAGTTATATGAGGCTCAGGAGATCCGTTACCGGGTCTGTCCGTATGGATGATAACGTTTATTTATGTGACGGACCGCCCTCTCCTTTTATCCTTGGGATATTCAGACCCAGAATATATATTCCCTCCTCTCTTCAGAAGCAGCATCTGCAGAGCGTACTTGCGCACGAGAGAGCCCATCTTGCCAGAAAAGACCACTGGTGCAAACCGCTCGGATACCTACTGCTCTCCGTATATTGGTTCAACCCTCTTATATGGATAGCATACATCTGTCTTTGCAGAGATATAGAATATGCCTGCGATGAGAAAGTTGTCCGGAACCTGAAAGCAGAAGAAAGAGCATCATATTCCCAGGCTCTTCTGGACTGCAGCATCAGAAGACCCGGGATAACATCCTGCCCGCTGGCATTTGGGGAAACGAGCGTAAAGAGCAGAGTCAAAGCTGTTCTCAACTACAAAAAACCTGCTTTCTGGATCCTTATATTATCCTGTTCTGCTGCAGTCTGCGTCGCAGTCAGCCTTATGACAGACCCCAAGATGACTGCTAGAACGATAAAGATAGGCGAAAATGAGTATCAGATCCTAGCTTCAGGAAAGATAGAATCATCCGAGAATACTGTCACTTATTATGAAGGTGGCACTCCGCTTAAAGAACTTGCGCTGACCTGCAGCGATAAGAAAGATATCAGTCTTGATCTGAGCGGGCTTGCAGACTGTATGGATTTTCAGGTCATCCGCGTTGAGACCGCAGGAAACCTTAAAGAACTGATACTGCCCGAAAGCGATGGCTACGAATGCTTTATTTCTTCTCCTTCTATCGGAGAAATAACATGCCCTGTCAGGGTACAGACAGACTTTGTGCTGACCGCAAGCCCTAAGCATCTCACTTTCAATGACGGGGCAGTTATAAACGTATCTGTTGACGAACCGAAAGCTTTGGATTTCCTTAAGGAAGGAACATACAGTACCGTGGATATCAATTCCGCAGACGGACTCGTTCCCGATGCCGGCTGTTCAATAGAAAGTCTTACTCTTAAAGGGGCACTAAACTGGGATCTTTCCCCTCTTTCAGGCAACACAAGCATTGACTATCTATCGCTGATAGGCGAATCAGGAGATCTTTCTCCTCTGGCGACTACAGCTATAGAGCAGATCTATATAAACGGAGATTATGATCTCAGCGGACTGCGCAATATGCCCAGCCTGACAACGCTCAATATCATGCTGACAGAAGAATCAAAAATCAGTCTGTCACCTATTGCCAGTATGAGAGAGGCAGGACTGAAATACCTGAATCTTGGCCTGACATCTGACCCTTATATGGATACTGCAGTGATCAATAATGAGAAACAGATCGGGACACTGTGTGCCAGGGTTCCTTATCTGATCGATTACATCTCAGATCTGTATTCATTTATCCAGAAGGGCGGAGAAATCGGGACCTTCTATGTCCCCAGTTATGAGCGTGATGATTCTTCATATTATGACCATACATCTGCTGATGACAGTCAGACAGGAAAACTGCAGTTTGCTAATATTCCTTTGTCAAAGATAAGGTTTATACAAAGAGCATTTAATGAAACCAATCACCGCGGCATGGATCTTCTGATCGGCCCCGGAACGTTCAAGACTCCCATATATTCTGTTCTCAGCGGAACAGTCACACATGCATCGGATGACAATGACGGATATGGAAACTATGTGGTAATAGACCACCATAATGGCTATTCGACACTGTATGCACATTGTGATTCGCTTCTTGTGGAAACAGGACAGGAAGTGACAGCAGGTCAGCAGATAGCAACAGCAGGCATGACAGGAAACGCCACCGGTGCACATCTGCATTTTGAACTTATAGACAAAGACGGTACCAAAATAGACCCGTACCCGTATCTGCTGGAATGCGACTCGATAATAGCTGATTATACTAACAAAGCTACTATTCATGGAGGTTTCACCGCCACTATACTTGAGATCCTGCCGGATACAAGTAAGGATGATATAATTCCCCGTATAGCTGTAGTTCAGGGATTTCAGGACAGTCCTTCCGAGATCTATCTCGGAGACGAGCTTGCCAAAAAGGTAGAAGAAGGAAAAACATATCGTTTTATTATAAACAGAAAAGATGTTGAGATAGAAAAAGTCCTGAAAAACGGATGGAATAAGGATGTTCCTATCATTCAAGGCTATATGTCGGATTACGGCTTAACTGTTGCATATGTAAGGGAAGCAAACGAAGATGAAATGGGATTGCAATTTAATGGTATTTCATGCACTATAACGCTGGTTAAAGTCTACGAAGGCCCGGTAGATACAGTGCCTCTTGAGATCACCGGACTTGAGATCACCGGAAAAGATACAGATGAACTAGAAGAATTTAACAGCGTACTTCTTCATCTTGAACGAGTAGATTACGACGGGACCGGAACAGATCGACAAATAGCAATGTGTATTTATAAGGGAGAAATTCAGCCATAAACCATAAGCATTATTAAGGTAAAATCACCACTCGGAATCGGGTGGTGATTTGCTTTACTGTGACAGAAAAACCATTTCCGGACATATATAGCAAAGTCTTCCGAAAAGATCCCTCTACTATATATGCAATGGGAGAGGCCAAAAAGTGCCCCCCCTGTTTGGAAAAAAATAAGATAATTTGCTTTCTGTCGGGTATTGCTGACAGTAAATGCACAAAAGGGCATCACCTGCTCAGCAAGTGACGCTCTTTTGCTAATAATACCGCACAAAAATAATTCCGAAAAAAAGTGTTGACAGCCTTGGTTTATAGCAGTAAACTAATGCCAAGGTTTAGCGCGATAAACCAATAGGAGGAATTATGGAAAAAAACAGACTCGGTACTATGGAGTATCGTTTTTTATCATTGATCTGGGACAACGAACCGCTCACATCAATGGAACTGGTCAAAAAATGTGACGAAGCATTTGATTGGAAAAAGTCGACTACTTTCACGATGCTTCGGAAAATGAAACAAAGAGGATTTATCGAAAACGAGAGCTCTGTCGTTATTTCACGGGTAAACAGAGAAGAGGTTGAGAAGGCCGAAAGTGATTTCTTTATGGATCAGACCTTCTCCGGTTCGCTTCCTCATTTTCTCACTACCTTCTTAAACGGAAAGACCATCTCCGATGAAGAAGCAGAGGATCTCAAACGTTTGATCGATTCTTACAGAGGAAAATAATCATGACAAAGCTATTTGTACAGATATTGCAGATGAGCATCTCTGCAAGTTATGTAATCATAGCCATATTGCTTGCCAGGCTGATTCTGAAGAAAGCACCCAAAAAGTATTCTTACGCTTTGTGGAGCGTTGCAGCCTTCAGACTGTTGTGCCCTTATTCATTCGGATCCGTTTTCAGTCTTTTCAATCTTCATCTGGGCAAAAAAGAGAAACCGGCTATCGATCTGACCGGGGTCACAGCTGCACCGGGTACTGAAACTATCGTAGTCGATACAGGAATCCCTGTGGTTTCTCAGACGATCCAGCAGGTCACCAATGCTGCTCCCGCAGCACCTGTCTCTGAAACGATCGGAGAAACTATAGTATCTGCAACACAGGAAATAACACCTGTTCAGCAAGCTATCTCTCCACTTCAGATCGTTGCCTGGATCTGGCTTATCGGCGTGATTGCACTGCTGACATATGGAATAATATCCTACGTCTCACTGAAGAGAAAAATGCGGATGTCCATGCCCCTTAGAGATAATATCCGGCAGGCGTATATCCGTACCCCGTTTATTCTTGGTTTCCTGAAACCGACGATCTATATCCCGTTTGACCTTGAGCCTGTAGTAGAGAATATTTCCATCTCCCATGAAAGATGTCATATCCGCAGAGGCGATCCAATCGTCAAGTTCTTCTCCTATCTCATCCTCATCCTTCACTGGTTCAACCCGCTGTGCTGGTTAGCCTATATGGAAATGGAAAAAGATATGGAGATGAGTGTGGACGAGTATGTTCTGTCCCATTACAAGGATGTATCAACAAGCTACAGCACCGCTTTATTGTCCTTCTCAACAGGTAAAAGATTTGCTTTAGCCAGTCCTCTTGCATTCGGAGAAAACAGTGTCAGGGCAAGGATCATCAATGTGATTTCAAATCGCAGGAGCTCCCGGTGGTTGTCAGCGTTGGCATGCCTTCTCTGCGTCGCTGTTCTTGTAGCGTGCGGGACAAACGGTATCCGGGCCGAATCAGATAACCAGACATTTGAGCCCGTAAGCACCGATGTCCTCTCTCAGGAACAGTCTGAGGACATAAAGCTTAACACGCTCAGGGCGGTCGCTTCCGTCTTTGTCGATAATTACTGCGACGAGAATGGAATCCACCTGACGGGACTTATCGCGGACCGCTTCCA
>JAFRJM010000021.1 GCA_017432285.1 Oscillospiraceae bacterium
ATTGAGATTTATTATTCTTTTGTTGGCAAGGTGGACTTGCCCGAATAACCGCCCGACCTATCCGACACAATGCGCAAGTGCCGGATAGGAACGGCAAAATTTTTTACACTTCTATTACTTCTTTATCGCACATCAGTAAAGGTCGCCGGAGACCATCCGGCGACCTTTATTCTCTTTAACCCTCTTTAGGCGTGTATGCTCCGAGATATTCCTCAAGAGTGACTCCCTCTTCTGTTATTGCTTTGGCTACTTCTTTTCCCACATAGCGGAAATGCCACGGTTCAAATCCGAATCCGGTGATATCCCTGGTTCCTTTATCATAACGAAGGATAAAACCATAGTCTGAGCAATGTTCCAAAAGCCATTTATACTCTTCAGTCTGTGCGAATTCGACGCTGAGAAGCGTTCCCTCATTTCCAGTAACATTTACGTCAAATGCGACACCTAGCTGATGTTCAGAGGCTCCCGGAGGATTTACCACGAGTTCTGCGGCAGCTTCTCCCAGCTGGGCGACCTTGCTTTCATACATGCTTGCCTGCTGATCGTAACTGATGTATCCAGACACGAATGAAAGGTGGATGTCTTCTTCCTCAGCATCTTCCAACATCTTGCTGAAAGCGTTCATAGCTGTCTCATCTACACCACCGTAGTTTTCCGGTAGACGGTGCTCTTTGTTAACAAGAACTATCGTCTCTCCTCCAACAGTCGCATACCACACACCATCGTCATCCTGCTGCAAATCTGACTTAGGGATCACATCGGTAAATGGCTCTTCTTCCTTCTGACCTGACTGTCCGCTCGGAGTGGATGGCTGCGGATTGCCCTGCTCCTGCTCATCCTTTCCAGGTACGGGATCAACAGATGGTACTGTTCTGTTCTTAAATAACATTGTTCCGATAATTGCTGCAAGAAGGATCAAGGCCATAATGACCGCCGCTTTTTTGACCCAGCCAGCTTGGACGATAGACATAACGTCCTTTATCTTATTCTTTTCGGGGCTCTTTTTTTCTTCAGCAGTTTCCAGACCATCTATTTCACTTCTAAACAAATCAGAGATCGTAGTCTCATCAGATTCTTCTGAAACTGGCTCAACATCTTCAACCGACTGTTCACTTAGTTCCTCAATAGGCTTATCCTCAAACAATATATCTGTATCGGGGACCTCCGCTTCAACTTCATCATCCGCTGCAGGTGGCAATGATGTTTCGTCAGATTTTATATGTATTGTTTCGTCAGGAACAGCCAAAACCGCCTCACGCTTCTCATTCTCATCAGCGGATGTTTCTTCTGCAGGCAGAATATCAGTTACTGCAGGTATGAATTCCGTTACTTCAGGTGTCTCTTCATTTACTGCCTCTTCAATTTCCGGGGCTGTTTCTGCAGCTTCGGTTATCTCATCGGCAAACTCCTCTTTTTCCTGTTCGGCCAGTTCCTCACCTCTGAGTTCCTGATATGTTCCTTCTTTTTCATCAGCATCTACAAGGCCAAATGTTGCCAGCAGAACTTCTTCCACAGACTGATCGGCTGCTGCATTGCTCAGCACTCCATCTTTAGGCAAAGGGAATGTATATTTCCTTGTGATCCCTAAATAACATTTTCTTCTGAAAACTACCTCATAGTCATCGTCGAAAGCCAGCATCTTAATTACATCGCCGTCTTTGGCAGAGAACGGCAGGATCTCATTTGCCGTAATGATTCCTCTGTCAGACACAGTACAGAAACCATCCCTGGATGCAAGTCTTCCGACATCAAGTCCATAAGCCAGCAGCGTGCCAAAAAGAAGGAGTCCGTCCAGTACTCCCATTGCAAACAAGGAACTGGTATCTCCGGTGTTATGATACAGCACAAACATTATTGCTGTAACAGGAACAGCACCAAAAAGAAAATATGTGAAGTGTTCAAGAAAACTCTGTCTTCCAACAGAACGGAAGATCCTATTCTGCTGTTTCTGGGTGAGCATGACCGCATAGACTGATCTTTCAATGACATCTTTTATAGCAGTGATCTCCGAAAGAGACTGCAAGCCCTTAATGCCCGCTGCAAGCGCTGTGGTATAGCACAGCAGCAGAATACTCATCCTGTACCTGTCAAGAAAATCAGGCAATTCATAAAAAGCGGAAGCCAGACCAGCACCGAGAAACAAAATCGTGATCACACCCCAGATAACTGCATCTATAGTGCAGCCTCGGAGCGTACGCTTCAGGTCTCTCTGATAATTCCTGCCTTCTTTTTTGCTATTCTTGCTCATTGTGCCCTTTCCGAAACAATAACTTATCTAATGATTATTATATTTAAAATAATGTAGTAAAGCAAAATCTATAGAGTCCTAAACCTAGTTATTCTGTTTGGCCTAAAGAACATCCGGTTCTTCTCTTCCTGTCAGCTGCCCTTCGGTTCTTAGGTTCATAAAACCCTGCTGTTTCAGTGCCTCGTATACACCTATAGCTACAGCGTTGGAAAGATTGAGGCTTCTGGCGGTATCGTCATCAAGCATGGGAAAACGGACACATCTGTCATAATTCGCTGCAAGGATCTTTTCGTTTATCCCCCTATCCTCTCTTCCAAACACCAGATAGCATCCATCCGGATAGCTTACGTCTGAGTATATATTCTTCCCCTTTGTAGTAAAGAAAAACATCTCACCAGTGTTCTTTTCGAAGAACTCTTTTGTGCTCTCATAGTAGGTTATATCCAGAAGATGCCAGTAGTCCAGTCCGGCTCTCTTTAGTTTTTTGTCATCAACAGTGAACCCCATCGGCTTGACCAGGTGAAGTCTAGAGCCTGTAGCTGCACAGGTCCTTGCTATATTTCCGGTATTCTGCGGTATCTGAGGTTCAAGCAACACTATGTTTATCATGAAGCGTTTTCCTTATCCTTTTTGTTTTCTGCCGTCTCTCTGAGCACATCAATGATCTTGAATATTGCTTCTAACGGATCTTCACCGCTGAGTAGATTGATAGATAGATACTTTTTCCCTCTGGCAGCGTAATACACTCTTCCCGGAAGTTCTGCAACAGCTCTCTTTATCTGCTCACTGCTCAAGGAATCACAGTAGAGCAGTACTGAATCTTTCTGTTGCCGGATCTCATATATACCAAGCCTTGCAGCATTGGATCTTGCAGATGACACAGAGCATAGCAGCCTGACACATTCGGGGAGAACTCCAAAACGGTCTCTGAGTTCCTCTACCACCTCATCGTAATCCGCCTTGCACGTTATATCGGCTATACGTTTATACATCTCGATGCGGTTCTCGTTGTCAGGGATGTAGCTTTCCGGAATATAGGCAGATATCTGTAGATCTATCTTGCACTCCTTCTCCGTTTCTGGAGCAGGCAATCCCTGTTCATCACGTACAGCCTGTTCAAGAATACGGACATAAGTGTCATATCCTACGTTCTGGATATGTCCGCTCTGTCTTGCAGACAGCACATTTCCAGCACCGCGTATCTGAAGGTCTCGCATAGCTATCTTGAATCCGGAGCCAAATGAGGTGAAATCCCTGATCGCTGCTAGACGCTTTGCGGAGACTTCCGTCAGGATCTTATCCTTTCGGAACAAGAACCATGCGTATGCTCGTCTGCTGGATCTTCCTACTCTTCCTCGTATCTGATACAGCTGAGCGAGCCCAAGATTATCTGCATCCTCAACGATAAGTGTGTTGCAGTTGGCAACATCAACACCCGTTTCAATTATAGTTGTGCAGACCAGAATATCGCATTCACCTTCCACCAGTCTCTTCCACACGCTGGACAGAGCTTCTTCATTCATCTGTCCGTGTGCAACTTCTATCCGGGCTTCAGGAATCATCTCCCTGAGCTGCGCTGCAGTCCGGTCGATAGTATCTACCCTGTTGTGAAGATAATATACCTGTCCGCCGCGGCTGAGTTCCCTGCGGATGGCATTGCGTACAGTGGATTCGTCATACTCCGCAACATATGTCTGTACAGGATGCCTGTCCACCGGCGGGTTCTCGATGACGCTCATATCGCGTATGCCGCTCATAGCCATGTTTAATGTACGCGGTATAGGTGTGGCAGATAAAGTTAAGACATCAACATTCGGGAATTTCTCTTTCAGTTTTTCTTTATGCGCTACTCCAAATCTCTGCTCCTCATCCACTATGAGAAGTCCGAGTTTTTTGAACTCCACATCTTTCTGCAGAAGTCGGTGTGTACCGACAGCGATGTCCACTGACCCATTGCGTATGCCTGCTATACCTGCTTTTATCTCTTTGGTAGATGCAAACCTGGAAAGCATAGTAACTTTGATTGGATATGCCTCCATCCTTTCAAGGATAGTCCGGTAATGCTGGAGAGCAAGAATGGTCGTCGGAACAAGAAATGCCACCTGATAACCGTCTGATATCGCTTTGAAAGCAGCTCTTAGAGCTACCTCTGTCTTTCCTACCCCCACGTCTCCGCAGAGGAGGCGGTCCATTGGTTTTCTGGACTGCATATCGTGTTTTATCTCGTCTGAACTTCTTAGCTGATCTTCCGTCTCTTCATATGGGAACCTGAGTTCAAAATCCCTTTGCCAGTCAGTATCCTCCGAGAACATGATCCCTTCTGTTTTTTCACGCTTTGCATAGAGTTCTATCAGCTCCTTGGTCATCTCACGGACAGACCGGTAGACTTTTTGTTTAGTCTTCTGCCATTCACCCGAGTTAAGTCTGTCGAGAACGACCTTACCATCATCCTTGGATGATACATAAGGACTTACCATATCCAGTCCGGTGACTGGTACATAAAGAGTGTCTCCTTCTCTGTAACGGATCTTTATATAATCAGCAACGTAACCATGGTGGTCTATACGGTTTATGCCATCAAAAATGCCTATACCGTGGTTGCGGTGTACAACATAATCTCCTTTTTTAAGATCCTCAAGGCTTCCGAAAGCCTCAGAGGATCTTTTAGCGCGCTGAGATACACGCCTTGTGGGCTTTGCTTCATTGGTAGATGTAATGAGAACAAGCTTCAGCGGAGCTATCTCAAATCCGGATGAGAGTATCCCTTTGAGAATAGATACCTTTCCTGCAGGAGGGAACCCTTCGTCTCCTGTCTCTGCTGCAATTCCTTCTGCCACAAGATCATCACATAGCGCTTTGGCTGCCCTGTCTGTTCCCGCAAGGACTACTGCCCTGTATCCGGCATACAGATATCCCTGAAGGTCCTCCTTAAGGACAGCTACTTCTCCTGACCATCTTGGGACGGCATTAGAGTTGAAATTGACTACTGCTTCAAGCGGAACATCTCCAACTGAGCGAGGAAATACATCACAGAGTATCCTGTTCCTTCCGGATACTTCGTTATGATAATCCACAAAGAATTTGCCGAGAACGGTATCATACATACCGTTGGCAGCGAGAGCTTCCATATCAAAGGTGTACCGCTCCATTACAGTCTTGAAGCGTTCCTCGAGTTCCTTAGGCTCTGCCAAAAACAGAACGGCATCAGGGAGATAATCCAGAACCGTCTCCGGCGTATCGTAACAGGCAGAGAGATATCTGTCTGTGCATACCGGAAGAATCCCGTCTCTGAGATCTGTGAGATCACGCTTAACTGCGTGCTTGAGTTGTCCCTCCGGGATCTTGTCAAGAAAATCACTGATAAGAGCTACCGCATCTTCTCCGAGCGATATCTCTCTTGCAGGAGGGATCTCGCACCTCACTCGGTCCACGGTCCTTCTCTGTGTATCCGTAGCAAATTCAGATATTCTCTCTATCTCTGTATCAAAAAACTCTATTCGTACAGGGAAATCTCTGTCCACAGGGAAAATATCCAGTATCCCTCCGCGCTGAGCATACTGACCTCGGCCTTCAACCCTGTCACATCTTGTGTATCCCGCAGATACAAGCCTCGCGCACAACGAGCGTATCTCCTCATCAGCACCCTTTTCAAGAACTATACCTCTGTCAAGGTATACCTTCTTGGGCATTGTCAGCAGACAAAGTGCCTCAACTGAACAGCAGATCACTTTCAGCTGTCCCCTTGCTGCTTTCCCAAGTGCAGTGAGCCTGGCTATCTCCTCATCGTGTGATATGCCTTCCACATCCAGCAGCGTGATCTCGCGGGACGGGAGCGCCTCAACCTCGGAGAGCCCAAGCGAACGCATGTCTTCTGCAGCTCTGTAGGCATCGCCGTCATTGTCGCACACAAAAATTACCGGGCGGCATGAAGCCATGGCAAATGCCGCGGCTGCAACCGTGCGGTGTATTTTGTGGACTCCGAACAGAGCAGATACTCTTCCCGGTTTCTTTACCGATGTGCAGAGGGTCTTTATCTGTTCGCTTACGGCTATCTCCTCAAGAATGGTCATATCTATTGTCTGCCTTTTCCGTTGTATTTGCTTTGAGCAAGAGTGAACTCTCCCCGGGTCATGAGGTCCACTGCTGCGGCTATATCCGGATACCTGCTTTGAACAGCTTCCATATCCTCCTTAGACGGCTTCCCCAATACATAATCCACAAGTTCATCTCCGGAAGGAGCATCTCCACCGATTCCGATGCGTATCCTCAGGAATCCATCGCTGCCAAGCTGGGATATTATGCTCTTAAGTCCATTATGCCCGCCTGCAGATCCTTTCTCTCTGAGCCGTATAGTTCCGGGGGCGAGAGTGATATCATCACACAGAACTATCACATGATCCGCTGGAACTTTATAGAACTTTGCGGCCTCCCCGACGCTGTTGCCGGAGCGGTTCATATATGTCAAAGGTTTAAGGAACAGGACCTGTTCCTCTCCGTACTTAGCTGTTGCTGTCAGTCCCTGGAATTTGCTTTTGGTAACATTGACACCTTTATCTTTCGCCAGATAATCAAGCGCAAGAAAACCCATATTATGTCTGGTTCCCTGATACTTCTCGTCCGGATTTCCCAATCCGACTATTATCCAAGATACGCCGCTCTTTTTTCTAAACCACTTGCTAAACATATGTTCTTTCCTCTCGCACACATCAAGCCCCGAGATTGTTATATCTCAGGGTGTCGTGTTTCTGAATGATATATATCAGTCGTCCAGTTTCAGGACAGCTGTGAATGCTTCGCTTGGGACCTCAACGCTGCCGAACTTACGCATACGTTTCTTTCCCTCTTTCTGCTTCTCAAGAAGTTTCTTCTTTCTTGATATATCACCGCCATAGCACTTTGCAAGAACATCCTTGCGCAATGCTTTAACAGTCTCCCTTGCTATGATCTTCCCGCCCACAGCTGCCTGGATAGCTACTTCAAACAACTGGCGGGGAATATATTCCTTCAGCTTTTCCGCTGTTTTCCTTCCCCTGGCATAAGCGTTGTCTGCGAATACTATAAATGACAAGGCATCGATAGGATCTCCGGCAATAAGAAAGTCCAGACGCACCAGTTTGCTCTCCCGATATCCCTTCATCTCGTAGTCGAACGAGGCATAACCTTTCGTTCTGCTCTTGAGGGCATCAAAGAAGTCATAGATTATCTCAGCAAGCGGAAGCTCATAGTGAAGATCCACTCTTGTCTTGTCCAGATACTGCATGTCGTAGTAGATGCCTCTTCGGTTCTGGCAAAGATCCATGATCGCTCCAACATAATCCGTAGGCGTGAGAATGTGGGCATCGACCACTGGCTCCTCTGTCTTGGATATGAAAGCAGGATCCGGATATGATGTCGGGTTGTCTATCTCGATAACTTCACCGTTAGTAAGCGTGATGCGGTATACAACACTGGGGATAGTCGTAATGAGGTCAAGGTCAAACTCTCTCTCCAAGCGTTCAGTGATTATCTCCAGATGAAGCAGTCCAAGGAATCCACACCTGAATCCAAAGCCAAGAGCACTGGATGTTTCAGGTTCAAAAGACAGTGACGCATCGTTGAGCGACAGTTTAGCCAGTGCATCTTTCAGGGATTCATAATCCGCTCCGTCTGCTGGGTAGATACCGCAGAAAACCATCGGGATAGCTTTACGGTATCCCGGCAGAGCCTCCTCACATGGGTGCTCCGAAAGAGTAACGGTATCGCCCACACGTGTGTCTGAGACATTCTTTATACTTGCCGTGATATATCCTACTTCGCCAGCAGTTAGCTCCTCGCACGATTCCATGGAAAGAGCCCTCATGTGCCCTACTTCCACCACCTGGAATTCCGCTCCGGTGCCCATCATAAGTATCTTGTCTCCAGGGTGCACCGATCCGTCAAAAACCCGTATATATGTGATGACGCCCTTGTAACTGTCATATGAAGAATCGAAAATAAGGCATTTCAGATTTGCATCCGGGTCTCCTTTAGGAGCTGGGATATCTGTTACTATCCTCTCAAGAACTTCATCCACATTCGTTCCAAGTTTCGCCGAGATGAGCGGTGCGTCATCCGCAGGTATTCCTACGAAGTCTTCCAGCTCCATCTTGCAGCGGTCAGGATCAGCAGATATAAGATCTATCTTGTTTATAACAGGCAGTATCTCCAGATCATTGTCTACTGCGAGATACGCGTTAGCCAGAGTCTGGGCTTCGACACCCTGCGTCGCATCGACGATAAGGATAGCTCCTTCGCATGCCGCAAGAGAGCGTGACACTTCATAGTTGAAGTCCACATGTCCAGGAGTATCTATGAGGTTGAATTCATATGTGTTTCCGTCTTTTGCTTTATATTCAAGAGAGACGGCGCTAGCTTTTATAGTAATGCCTCTCTCCTGCTCAAGTTCCATCCCATCCAGCAATTGTCCGCGCATATCACGTGACGAAACAGACCCCGTCAGCTCCAGGATACGGTCTGCCAGAGTGGATTTTCCATGATCGATATGAGCGATTATGGAAAAGTTGCGTATATAGTTTTGCTTATTATTCGCCATGGCAATTATTATATAGAAAAGCCTGTATTCCGACAAGGGTTTAGACACATTATAGCAACTGGTTTCGCCTTTGTAAGAGAAATCTTAATGTTGAACTGTACACCTCTGTGAAAGTTGATTTTTGACGATAAATCTACTATTATGAGACCATGGACGAGAATGAGAAAAACACAAACTTTTCCTTCGAACCGGAAGAAGAAAATACCGCTGCATGGGATGAACCGGTAGACGAGAACTTGGAAGCTGAGGAAGAGACTGAGAAGGAGGTCTCTGTTGAAGAAGTTCCCGCGGAACCTGAACAGGAGATCTCTCCTCCCAAAGCGGATGATGATTCCGTTTCCAATGAGGATTTCGACTTCGACGCAGCCGTTACAGAACAGATAACGGCTCAGATCGAAGCATTTTACAGCGCCCAGGAGGCAAAAGAGCAGAATTCTGCCGGTGAAGCTCCTGCTTCAAATGCTCAGAAACCAGCAAAAAAAGACGCTTCTGAGCAGACATCAAAAGCTCGAAAAGAGGAAATAAGGAAAAAACGAGCCAGCAGAAAAGAATCTGAGAACAAAAAGAAAAAAAGAATGCGCAGATTGCTGTTCTTCGGCGTGATTTTCCTTATTGCATTCGTCATCGGCATCACGGCTCTGGTAGACCTGGTCCGTGTGTTGGTCAGAGGAAGGACATATAATGTCGGTCCTCTCCCACGAGATGAAGTCATAATACACACTGTTCCCGTTTATTATGATTACACTCAGCCGGTATATGAATCCTCACCTGTCCAAGACAGTTATTTCGCAAATGCGCTGTTCTTGGGTGACACGCGTGTCCAGTGCCTAGATCTCTATGGGGTCGGCAATTTCAAGACATTGCTCTACGGAACGTCGATTAACGTATCGAATGCATTGTCCTATGACTGCAAGAGTTCGGATGGTACAGACGGAACACCTAACGATAAAGTGCTTCTCAATGATTATGACAAGATCTACCTGAACTTCGGTATCAATGAACTGGGCTGGCCAAACTCTGACTCGTTCGCTACCAACTACAGATTGCTTGTAGAGGAGCTGAAAGCCAAATGTCCTAACAGTGTGATCTACATCTGCAACATCATGCCAATCTCCAGACTGCGCGACGGAAAGAATCAATACGTCACCAACGACAGGATAAAATCATACAATGATCTCCTTCAGACTGTCGCCGAAGACACCAAGACCTATTATCTGAACTGCTACGAATGTATTGTCGATGAAGAAGGCTTCCTGCCTGCAGAACTGAACAGCGATGGTATCAACCTGTACGAAGAAGGCTGTCAGATCTGGTACAATTACCTTAAATCTCATACTGTAAATCCGGAGGATTATTCAAATTGAAAAAAACATTAGTTATCATTTTTGCATTTGTTATGTTATTTGCTCTTGTCTCCTGCGGCGAGTCCAAACCCAGTTTCACGATGGACACAAAAGCACTGGTAGATGATCTCCACAAAGCTCAGCTTTTCCTTGATACTTTAACCCCGATCTCAGAAAACGCACTCAACAAGGTCATAGGGGTCAAGACAGACCACATAGTAGAGTTCACATATGAGATGGGAACCGGTGTTACCGGTGAAGAGCTCTGCGTTATCACATGTGACAGCGAAGAAGCTGCAAAAGAAGTATTCGAACAGGTCAAAGCTCACAGAGACGATTACATCAAACAGTATGAAAGCTATGCTCCGGATGCCATCCCACGTATGGAATATGCAGTATTGGAACAGAAAGGTGTATATGTCGTATACGTTGCTGCTGAAGCAAATACAATGGCAGTATCAATCTGCGGCGATTACCTTAAATAGTCTTCAACAAACAATAAAGCACAGGACAATGTCCTGTGCTTCTTTTTTATACTCAGTTTTTATGCGTTCTCTGGTTCCTCGTAGTTCCTTACAGCTACGATGTGATATTCTTCTCCGTCACGCTCAATAACGTAAGTCATATTTTTGACGAATATCAATTTATCCTCAGTGTTAGCTGCTGGATCCAGAATAATGCTTTGGTCATACTGCATATATGCTACTGTCAGGATACGTTTCTTTCCGTCTCTTTCGATATTAGTTATCTGCGGTATGCTGTTTCCAATCAAGCTCGTGATCGGAATGATATAGGTATCGGTTTCCGTATCATATACGAACGTCAGATCGGCATCTACGACATTTGCGTGTTCCCTCAGATTGTCCTCCCCGTACATCTTCGAAAAGTACCTGTCCACTTCGACAGAAGGAATCATCATTTGATCGTATTCGTTCTTGGTATACTTTTCCGTATCTTCTCTCTGAAGCACCGCCCAAATCGCTGATTCAACCAATATATTGTTGTCTGCTTCGTCCACCGATTCAAATGGTACAGGATTCAGTCCTACCAGCGGAGAAATAAGCTGCGTGTAAGCATCCACATCATCTGCCGGGTTCAGTTTACTGTTGATAGCCCTGGCAGCCAGTGTAACAACAGAAATGACACCAATCACAGCAAACAGCAGGAAAATGAAGCCGCGTATCTGTCTTGCCCTGCGTTTGCGCCGCTTGACACGCTGCAGTATTTTTTGCTGATCTATAGATTTTTTGTTTTTCTGGCTTTTTGCCATATCAAACTTCCTCGTATATTTTTTAATAACTTCTGTATACCACACAGGTATCAGACAATCTGTCGTTCAGGGATCTGTGGTCTTTCCCCAGAACAAGAAGATTTCCCACAACTGTAAAATCAGACAGGAATTTGCCGAAAGACGCACGGAAAAATGACTGCCACCAAGTAAGTGGGCCTCCGGTATTCAGATCGACCACATTCAGGCGCAACGCCATCTTGCCCAATGTTGCCCCTGTCCATTTTACCATAAGAGTCTGATAGACGAGAACAAACAGGATCCAGAAACACATGCCCAGAGGGAGGTCAAAGAAGAACGGTCTGGACGCAAGATCACCAAAAAGGTTGGTGCTGGCTATAAAACCGCACGTACCGATCACACCCTCAATTGCGAGATCAAGCATACGGGCGAAAAATCTCACCCAGAAGCCGCCCGGAAGCCAGTGATTTGCTTCATAAAGCTGTTCCGCCTGCGATTTCCACTCCCTGGGAATCTGAGCTGCTATTTCTTGTGGAGCAGACGTGTCATAATAGACGAATGTCTGGCTGCTTTCAGCGGTCTCTTGTGGGAGTTGTTCCTGTCTCTGGTCGTAAACCCTACTTTCTTCAGTGACTTCTTCACTCCAAGTCTCGTTGCTTTCCGGATAAGGAAGGACAGCAGGCCGTGCCTCCTGCGATTCGACTTGAACATAAGTCTCTTTGACTGCATCTTCCTGTCCCTCCGTATTCAAATTATTTATATAATTATCCTGCATAGAAACGAACCTCACCGTTTCTCTCTTCCAGCATTTTCTTGAATGTCTGGGCATCACTCTGAGGTATAGCCCTTATGATATTGCCCAAAAGCGCTGAATACCACGCTTCCTCAGCTACGTACGGATAATCCTCATATTGAACGCCAAGCTCATCTTCAAAAGCATACAGGGAATCATCACATTCCATGATCTCATCTATAAGACCATTGTTCAGTGCCTGAGTCG
The DNA here is from genome assembly GCA_017432285.1 of Oscillospiraceae bacterium. Classification (GTDB taxonomy): domain Bacteria; phylum Bacillota; class Clostridia; order Oscillospirales; family Ruminococcaceae; genus RUG11783. Next base: position 12,412 of record JAFRJM010000021.1, read on the forward strand.
CTGTGTATGATCTTCCGTCCGCGATCTTTCTCAGCTGACTGCGGTTGTAGCCGCGGGATTCCTGAACGATATCTAAGAACCTTTCATAATACTCATCGACCTCAGACTGCAGAATATCTCTCTGCTCGTCAGTTAATGCGCTGTACATGTTGCCCATAGCCTTGTTTTCGGAGGAGCGGATATACTCTACTTTGATTCCGAGCTTCTCAGCCAGTTCAGATATTTCCATGAGTTCCATGTAAACACCGATTGAACCTACCTCAGCTGTTCTCTCAGCAGTTATATAGTCCGCAGCTGCACCAATATAATAAGCTCCTGAAGCCATGAGGCTCATGCAGCCCGCTCTGATTGGACGCCCAGTCGTCTCCTTGTACTCCATTAATGCCTGATATATCTTGTCTCCGTCATAGACATATCCGCCGGGGGAATCTATGGCGAGGAATATACCTTTATTTGCATCATCATTCATGATCGTATCGATGTATTCGCAAATGGCGTGAGTGGAAAGACTCACTTCGTTTCCAAAAACATCATATGATGTCTCGCCGATAGTTCCATATATCCCGATTACGGAAACATAAGGTTCATTTGTCAGTGAGCTGCCACGTCCAAAACCGGGAATAAATCCAGAATAGTTGAGGCCGACTATTCCGGTCAGGAGAACGATGACGCATACGATTGCAATTGAAATGATCTGTTTGTTTTTCATGTTAATCTCCGTGAATTGTTGCAAGTACACTATATTATACATTATTAATTATTATTTACAACTTAACCACTATCTGCCATTTTCAGTATGATATAATTAACCTACCGAAATGGAGGTATTCCCCTTTATGAAAAAGTTTCGTTTGGTATTAGCAGTTATTATTATCCTAGCTATTCTTTCAGGCTGTTCTTCCAAAAAAGAGCCTGAACAGCAAAACAGCGGTCTGGAACCGTTACCTGAGATCCCTACATATGAAGGGACATCTGTTGCCGGTTCACCATTTGTCGGAGCTTTCAAATGCAGCTGGTCCGCTCTTGAGCACAGCAGCACTGATGATCCATCGTGGGAAGGGCGGATCTCCACTTTCACATGCAAAGAAGATGGCTCTTTCATTCTTGTTTTCAATTCCCTTGAAGAAACAGGCACGGTCTCTGTTTCGGGTACAGTGTCTGTTAAAGACGATATAGCTACCTGTACGATAAAAGAGCGTTCATCTGATTCCTATCTGGGAAGCGACATTGAGACTTTCCAGCTTAAACTGATAGATGCGAATGAACTGAGATATAAAGGCGATCAGCAAGGGCTGGTCGCAGACCGCGACATCTTCACGAAAGAAGGATGACCTTAATGGCTCTGGATTTTCTTATCCTTTATGAGCATATCGTACGTGAATTAGACTGTGACGCACTCCTTATGGCTGAGCTGCGTCGCAGAGGTTATTCTGTCGAACTTTTCCAGCTAATGGACAGAAAAAAGATCAAATACTTTTTCTGGAAAAAGCCAAAAGTCATAGTGACTTCCGCTATGTACGATAACGAGACGCTTAACTCATTTGTTTACAACAATGTTGGCAAAGTAGACCGCGTGGTTAACCTCCATTGGGAAGAAGTACTGAGCAGAGAACAGGAAGAAAGTAACTTCTATAACCTCAACGAGAATGCAGCAAAATGTGTTCATGTCTGCTGGGGCAAAGCTGCAAAAGACCGTATCGTAAAAAACGGTGTTCCAGAGAAAAACGCTGTCATTACCGGAGCTATCCATCTTGACTTCTTCCTGCCGCAGTTCGCTTCCCTGTTCAAAACCAAGGAACAGCTTGCTGACGAGTTCGGTCTGGACAAAAACAAAAAATGGTTCTGCTATATCAGCTCTTTCTCATGTGCACAGATGGACGACAAGGAAATAGCAGAACTCAACGATATGACCAACCTTGACTTTACTGGTTTCAAAGCTGTCGGCAACAGATCCATGAGAGTCACTCTGGACTGGTTTGACCGTCTTCTTGATGAACATCCGGAGATAGAGCTCATTTATAGACCTCATCCCAGCGAGTGGGATAGTCCTCCTCTTGCAGAGATGAGGCAGAAACACTCCAATTTTCATGTGATCACCAACTATACGGTAAAGCAGTGGATAAAAGTCTGTGATCTGCTTGGGACATGGCTGAGCACATCGATAGCTGAGATATACTATGCAGGTAAAAACTGTGTCGTCATACGTCCTGAGCGGCTCTATGATGACTACGATCCTGTGACCTATGAAGGATGCAATGCAGCAGATTCGTACGAAAAACTGAACGAATATGTTACCAGTCCCTCAATGGAATTCCCGATAGATGTTCCTCTCCTTAAGAGCCACTATGATGTTATCGATGGATATCCTTCCTATATGCGCATATGTGATCTTCTGGAAGAAGTATATAAGAATCCTCCGAGAGACCACCCGTTCTCGGAAGGATATAAGCCGCATTTCAACCTGATCAAATTCATCGCCTTATGGGTCTTTTCTGTGATGCGGTCCCTTCATATAAACCCTCACTGGTTTGACTTTTTAGGTATGAAGCTTACCGATACGGTTGAGAGGATGATAAACTACCACACCAAAGCCCATGTGGATCCGGAAGATCTGGAAAAACTAATTGATCAGATGAGATCTTGCATCGAGGAGAAGTAACAAGAAATGTCCAACGAATCCATTCAAAAGATGTACCGGTTCGTATCATGGTCATTGATATATGCACTGGTCATCCCTGCATTCTGTACGGTGATACCTGAACTGCTTAGGTCAGGAAAACCAGACCTTAAAATGCTGGGCTATCTGTGGAATCACATGCTGACCTACAGATATGCTCTTCCGGTGTTTCTTTTCCTGTATATCTTCCTTCTTCTGCTTTCTTTGAAGCTCTCGGTTCCTACGCTTATCCTTCCTCTTATTTCCCTTGCATTTGGAACTGTCTCCTATGATCTTATTAATCTGAGAGGCACACCACTGCTGCCGAGCGATTTCGCAAACATTATCAATGGAATAGTAGCCTTGGCAAAAGGTTATAAGATAAGAAAACCATCCGGTATATGGACCGTAGTGATAATAATTGCCGTTCTGTGGTTCATCACATTGTTTGCAAGGATACGTACATCATCTGTCAAAAAATGGGTAAAAGTCCTTCTCCTTATTTTCGCTATTGGTTCCCTTGTGGGCTGCGTCTTCTATTGCTCATCGATACTGTCAGATGCCGATATCCTCTCTCAGCTTGGAAGAGTAGACAGCGCAGGTATTGCAGATGCGTTTGAAAAAAACGGATTCTTCCCGGAATTCTTTGCAAGAATGTTCCTGTAACATTTTATATTAGAAAGTTAAAACGCCCGGATCACGATCCGGGCGTTTTTTGATTCTTTAGCTAAGATTACAGTCTCTCTGCTTTCTCAATATCGAGGAAGTATTTGTATGTGTCGACAGTGAGTTCTCCGCATGCTGCTTCATCGCAGGCAATAATGGCTCCGTTATGCAGCTGAAGAGCACTGCATGTCCATTTCTGTGAAACACCGCCCTCTACTGTGGCAGCAAGAGCACGCGCCTTGTTATGGCCGTTGATGAGCACAAGGACCTCTTTGGAATCTGTGACAGTTCCGATACCGACAGACAGTGCCTGTGCAGGAACTGCTTCAGGGTCATTTCCGAAGAAACGGGAGTTAACGATCCTTGTATCAGTTGTCAAGTTTCTAAGGCCAGTGCGTGAGGTAAGTGAAGTATACGGCTCGTTGAACGCCAGGTGCCCATCTACTCCGATTCCTCCCATGAAGAGATCGATGCCGCCATAAGATGCGATCTTCTCCTCATATTTTGCACACTCTTCCTCAGGATCCTCAGCCATTCCATTAAGAATGTTGATGTTCTCAGGCTTCATGTCCACCAGATGATCGAAGAAATTGTCATGCATGAAATACCAGTAACTCTGATCATGCTCATGAGGAAGCCCAAGATACTCATCCATATTGAAAGTAACTACATTGCTGAAGCTGAGCTCGCCTTCCTGATTCATACGAGCAAGTTCCTTATATACCCCAATAGGGCTTGATCCTGTCGGAAGTCCAAGCACGAACGGCCTGTCTTCTTTATGATTTCTAATTTTATTAGCGATATAGTTCGCTGCCCATTTGCACATATTGTCATAGTTTTCCTGAATAACTACTCTCATTTTAATACTCCTATTTTCAGATTTTTTCTGTTACTACGCCATTGTCTTTGTAAATGCTGTTTGCAGGCACTACGCCGCGCACACACGATGTGGGATAAACACTGCTGTTCCTCCCTATCACCGTCCCGGGATTGCACACTGCATTGCATCCGACTTCAACGTAGTCTCCAAGCATAGCCCCGAATTTCTTTATCCCGGTCTCGATGTTCTCTGTGCCGTTGTGGACCACTACCAGCTTTTTATCACTCTTAACATTGGATGTGATTGAGCCGGCACCCATATGGCTGTAGTACCCAAGTATTGAATCCCCGACATAGTTATAATGCGGTGTCTGAACGTGGTCAAAAAGGATCACATTTTTTAATTCCACAGAGTTCCCTACAACACAGCTCGCACCGACCAGCGCTGATCCTCTGATAAACGCGCAGTGACGGACTTCTGTCTCCGGTCCGATGATACATGGAGCTCCCAGATATGCGGTCGGGAACACTTTCGCGGTCTTGTGGACCCATACCTGAGGTTCTCTTTCTTCATAGTCATCCCCAAGCGTAGGACCGAGTTCAAGGATGAGATCCTTGATCCCTTTCAATGCTTCCCAGGGATAAGTGAATTGCTTCAGATAATCTGCAGCAAGCGTATGATCAAGGTCATACAAATCTTTAATTGTATACATGTAAACTCCTAAATGTTGATTTTCATAACAGCATAATATGGTTAGGGGCAGCCCTTAACCATTTTCTGTATGTATCAGCATCGGGAGAATCTCTGTTACAGTATTGATTCTGCTTTTTCTCTTCTCTCTTACGACCTGCTAAAGCCGTGGCAGCATCCGCCGAGTCTTTCGATAACTGCCATCCTCGTCAACCTATCACGGTCCTGGCGCTATAACCGACCAAACTCCTCAAGAATGGATAACGGTCATTTAGAAAAATCCATGGAAAGAACCTAACCTTCCATGGATATCATTATAGTATATTCAGGCACCTGTTTCCCACTTTTTTTGATCACAGATCCTTCCCATAGTAGTTGCTTGATCCAACACCAAGTATCATGCGGAAAAAGCGCGGGAACACAAGAAGCCCTAGCGTAAAAAAGATACCTTTCCCGTAACATTTTGAAAGCTTATTGCTCTCAATGATGTTAAGGAAAAACATAAAGACACTGAGCACCGAAGAAATGTGAGTCCAGACAGTTGTCACATCGGGATCAGAAAGCGCAGATATCATGCCTACGATCAAACCCATCACAGAGTAAAAGATCCCGTATTTACCTTTCCAGCACACCTCATACTCTTCATAAATGTTGAGGACTGGAACCAGACTATGCCAGCCTGGCTTTCCTGCTTTAGAAAGTATCTTCCAGTTTCCTATTACCTGAAGGACATACCAAAGTGCTGCCATCTCAAGCGCAAAAATCAAGCCATGCAAAAAGGTTTTCAGAATCAAAGCAAACATTTTCTAATTCCTTTCTCTACTATACCAAAACACCCTTTATTTGACGGGGTGTTTCTTTTCATAAGCGTGAATCAATGCGTAAATCGTTCCTCCGATTATCAACGTCAGAGCACCATAACCCCAATATGTATTTCTGTAACCGAATTTTTCCACAGCAATACCGCCCAGGATCGGTGAAAGAACATTCCCTGTATCCTGCCCGATAAAGCAAGTACTGCTGACGACTCCGGCACGTTCTTTCCCATTCTTCTTGACACATGTCGCCTGTATCCCTTGTGACCCGGCGGACATTCCCACAGCTTTGAAGCATGCAGAAATGATAAGAGCTATAGTAGATCCTGCCGCTCCGGTAATAACACCTGATAAAGCCATTGCCAGCAGTGAAGGATAAATTACACGGTCGATCCCTTCTCTATCCACAAGCTTTCCGAATACAGGCTTAGTGAGAAACATCCCGACAGAATAAGCTGTGAAGAACAGTGAGAATCCTGCAATTCCTCTTTCTTTCCCAATAAGCGCAATAAAGGCATTATCCAGTCCACTGCATGCACTGAAGAACGCAAGGATTGCAGCATACGGAAGAACCGGAATAAGTATTATATCGTTGAATGAAAGTTTCTTGAACTTTATCTCTTTCTTCTCGTCCTCATATCTGACCATTAGGAGGCATATCATAGCACATATACTGAGAACAGCGCTTCCAAGGAAACAGGCAGTATACCCAGAATGCTCAATAAGGAATACACCTATACTGGGTCCGAGAGACTGGGATATGACATGCCCAAGTGAAAGCCACCCCATTCCTTCTCCGAGCCTAGACTCAGGAATAAATACTGTTCCAAATGCCATAACAGCAACGCTGGCAAAAGAAAAAGCTGCCCCCTGAAGTATCCTGCAGACAGCCATAAGACGTACATCTTTAGCAAAGATATGAAGTACAGCTATACCGACGCTACATATGATTGTAATAAGAATAAGGCGCTTTCTGTTGACCTGGTCGGAAAACATGCCCGCAATGGGACGAAGGAGCATAGCTGTAAGTGACATAAGCGAAACGACGAAGGATGCTGTTTTAAGATCTGCTCCAAGATCTATGCAATATGAACTTACCATCGGAACGATGGTCCAGAAGGCAGAGTTCAAAAACATACTTGTGAGAAATACGCATATGAACGAGCGGTTCCATACCTTTTCTGTGATGATCTCAGTGCTGTTTACTTCAGACATAAGATAGTCTCTCTTTCAGATTTTTCCCGCGGACTATTATATCACTCCACAGGCAAAATTGGAGTATTATCTACCGGCGTGTAATATCTTCCGGTATTCACAACGTTCTCATAGAATCTGACTGCATCATCTGCAAGATCTTCGTAAATATCAAGCATATGGCCAAAGCTTGAGTGGATGATGAGTTTGCAGTGAGGCAGACACTTTCCTGTGCGTATCATCAACTCAGGACGCGAGATCACGTCTTCCATGCCTCCCAGCATAAGCACAGGCGTTTCGATCGTTTTCAGCGCTTCCTGAAGCTTCTCTTCAGTTCTGTATTTCACCATAGCCGGTCCGAAGTTTATCCTCAGCGTCTCCTCGGATTCATATGTTTCCTCATATCCCGGCTCTTTTCTGATGGACATGCAAGTATCCAGACAGATCTTGCGGCGTTCAATCAGACCAGCATCATCTGTCGGATAGAAGAATACAGGAGGCAATGTACAGAACGTTGATGTCGTTATGTCTCTGTCTTCAGGAACATCATTTCCTTTGAGCACTCCCTCAATGTCGCACCTGCTCGGGTCTAACGGCCCCGCTACAAGTGCAAAGAAGCATATAAGCCTATCCGGATGGTTCACGCAAAGATGCCAGCCGACACCGGATCCATGTGAAGCCCCGGAATATACGAACTTGTCCACACCGAGCTTATCTGCAAAAGCTACGACATCGTCTGCATAGCGGTCAAACCACCCCAATCCGAAGTTATCCGTAGTGTGCGATGACTTCCCATACCCGCGATTCGTCAGCAGAAAAACATGGAATCCCCTGCGCGATAATTCTCTCTCAAAGGAATAACTGGTGTAATCATGGTCTATTTGGCTGCAGAAGACATAACGGTCCCCGCTGCCATACTCCTCGTAGTAGATATCTGTTTTTTCATCTATTGATAGATATGGCATCTCTTTTTTTCTCCTTTTTTCACGAATCTAACGATCAGCCGTTTGCGTAGAAAGACGGATCATTCGGTATCATAAGCTGCGGCAGCAGATCGCGCAGTGCAATGTCATGATTTGTACGTACCTCTGTCCTGCCGTTATCCCAGATGATCGTCGAATAGTTGTCCGCTGTTGAGGGCGGCAGATACGGAACAAGATCATTGTTCGGATCTCCATTGTGTGCGAATGAAGTCCAGCATGCGCACATCTCATCCTGTATGCGTTCAGTCTCTCCGTTCGGAATATAACGGGATTCGGAATAATCTGCGATGTGTATCACAAAATCATTCTCAGCACCATGCCATGGTATTGTTCCACCGTTAACAGGCAGCTTCTGGTTGAACAGGTACATATAGCAGGGAGCTCCGCCCTGTGCGCTCTTCAGATCCACTAAATGCATACAGCTCGCACGGTGGCCCATATCTGTAAATATAGCCTCTGTCGGATCATGGTCAGGATACACTTCGGAATAAACCCTTTTTACTTCGTCAGCCTTATCGCCAAACCACGCTTTCATTGCGTGATCCTTGTCTTCTTCGGTCCAGTCATGGCGGTTCTTTTTAAGAACAGGATCATCATTCCACCGGGCTGCACTGGTATTGCGCTCTCCCTGAGTTGCACCTAAAAACAAGGGTATATTCTTCACCTCAGGCCGCAGACCGACATCAAACGGGTTACCAGGGAAAAAGTCATTAAACGGCTGGCTCCATGTTGCGCGATACCCAAACTTAGGTGTAGTCTCACGCATTGCTTCAAGCGCTTTTACGCTTAGAGTAGAATACGGAAGAGCCTTAAGCTGTTCTACATCACCTTCAGGTATGCCGAGCAGTTCAAAAGTGCGCTTGGCTATTGCACGTGCGCATTCCATGCTTGGATAGATAGCGTCCTCAGGCGGCATGCCTGCCATAACTATCGCTTTGTGATATAGCCCGTCTGCGGCAGATATCTGCATAAGGTTTACAACTTTTCCGCCGCCTCCGCTGTGTCCGAACAGCGTAACATTGTTGGGGTCGCCCCCGAAATTCTCTATGTTTACCTGCACCCATTTAAGCGCAGCGATAATATCCAAAAACTCAAGGTTGCACGAATTGCGGTATTCAGGTCCGTATTCCTCAAGATCTAATAATGCAAGGCAATTCAGACGGTGGTTAGAAGCTATGACTACGACATCTCCGAAAGCCGCCATGCTCTCTCCGTTGAACTCGGCACTGGAGCCAAATGCATGTCCTCCCCCGTGAAGCCAGAACATGACCGGCTTCTTTGCTTTCTTGTCGATCGTCGGTGACCAGATCTTCATAGTCTGGCAGGCTTCCCCCTCAGGCCAGATGACCGGAGGATAAAGAATATTGCCAACTGGAGGCAGCTGATTTGAAGCTACACTTGGGCATATTGGACCCTCAACCAGAGCATCTCTCACTCCTTCCCATTTTGCAGGGGGATGCGGTTCCTCAAATCTTTCGGCATCCGCGTATTTTACTCCAAGAAAGGTATATACACCGTTCCTTATCATCCCGCGGAGTTTTCCGGAGGCTGTATCCACCTCGGCAATCCCCGGTCCATACTCAAGACTTTTTATTTTAGTGACTACCATACTAATTACTCCTTATATAGGGAATCTCCTCCACGGGACTATCTTGTTGTGAAGTTCCAGAAGATCTTTGTCGTGGCCTATGCCAAGCCTTGTGTCTGTATCAAATATCATTGTTGCCGGAGAGCCTTTTGTCCAGCGCGGCCAATCAGCAATGCTGCTGTTATTAGGATCTCCCGTTCTAGCGAAACTGATAAGCACATTGCTTAATTCTTTTTCAACACGTTCACTGACATCAGGTATCTGCGCTGCAGGCATACGTTCTACGTTGTGCAGCAGGAAAGGTATCTCTGACCCATGATGTGCAGGAAGGCCCCCGAAAATCGGACTCTCCAACGCAAACACATAATTCCAGCATGGAGCTCCGAATTCCTCTTTCATCTCGCACCAGCGCACTATCTGTGTGCGGAACATCGTTTCAAAATATATAAGGTCCAGAGGGTCCTTTCCTGGATAAGCTTTCGTCCAGCAAGAGAGTATCTTGGATGTCTGATCCCCATAGATAGAATGAAGTCTTTCCATCCGTTCCACATCGGACCACCTTGACTTGTTCTGAATAATATCCCAGTGCCAGCCTGATTCTCCAAGTGCAGACCCTACAATACAAGGTATCTTTTGCGCTTCCGGACGAAGTCCGTAATCAAACGGATATCCGCAGAAATACTCATTGGGAAGGACAGTCCTGCCTACATACCTGTATTCCCCGTCTTTCATATAAGCTGCGCTGTCTTCAGAGTAAGCCGCCATATATCCTTCAAGCAGCTTTCTGTAGTCCACCGTCTCTAGCTGGTGGACATCCGAATCGTTTAGTCCAAGTTTTTCCAACGTTTTATGCACTATATTGTATCCGTTGTGCTCTTTCTTTGGAAAAACCATATTCGAAGAAACTGCGCTCTCCATTACGCATTTATGGAAGAGCCCATCCGCGGCAGGAGTCTGCATCAGCGCCCACTGTTTGCACCCGCCTCCGCTGTGCCCAATTATGGTGACATTAGAGGGATCACCTCCAAAAGATGCGATGTTGTCCCTTATCCACTTAAGCGCTGCAACAAGATCCTCGAGGCCGAGGTTTGCTGTGTTCCTGTACCGATCCTCATCAAACGGGGAAAGATCCAAAAAGCCCAGAATAGCTATGCGATGGTTGACTGACACAAATACCACGTCACCATAACTGGAGATATTGAATCCATCCGTCGCAACTGTATCGTTTGCATTTCCGGCATGAAACCCGCCTCCGGGTATCCATACAACTACAGGCAGTTTGGCTCTTTTATCAATAGACGGTGTCCATATATTGAGGTTGAGACAATCTTCACTTTCAGTGCTTGGAACAGTACCCTGCAGCAGAGGGACGTAGTCCCTTCTGGCTTTTCCCATAGCAGTTGTAAGGCATCCATCACCGCGGACAAACGCATCTTTGGTCCCGGTCCATCTTGCCGGCTGAGGATGCGAGAATCGCTTTGCCGTTCCGTAGGGCACACCAAGAAAATGGTGGATCCCACGGTATGTGTATCCACGCAAACGTCCTCCGGTTGTCTTGACTACCGGAGCATCATTTCCGCAATAGAACAGATTGGCCATAGTTTCCCCCACGTATTTTTCTCCATTAAAGGAAGCGGTGCAGCAGCTTATGCCACACCGATTCCTTTTTTAAGTCTTAAATCTTTGAATTAGAAGCGGATCGGTCCGTTGATCCTTGGGTCAGAACCATCGAAGTCGATGTTAGCATCGATAGCTGCATCTATCCTCTTGATCTGATCTTCTGTCAGTGTCCAGTCAAATGCACCGCAGTCTTCGTTGGCTTCTTTTCTGTTACGGACGCCTACGAGAGCTGTGGAGACATAATCCTTCTGTGTCTGCCAGTTAATAGCGACCTGAACCTGCGGCTTACCGACTTCTTCTGAGATCTCATCAAGAACATTGACGACCTTCATGACTTTGCTGAAGTGCGGCTCCTTGAAGAACGGATAGAAGAAGTTTCTGGGGTCACGGCCGACGAATGTAGGCGCCTCACGGAATTCGCCGGAGAGGATGCCTGCACCGATGGATCCGTATGTGCAAACGTTGAGCCTGTTGGCTGCAGCCCATTTCATCAGTTCTTCGTCTCTTCTGACAACCATTGAATACGGCGGCTGAATAGCGTCGATCTGACATACGCGCTGGCACTCTACTATCTGATTTCTCTGGAAGTTGCTGAGACCGACAGCACGGATCTTGCCCTGCTTTTTGAGGGTCTTCATTGCTTCCATTGTCTCAGAGAAAGGTGTATCCAGATCCGGCCAGTGTACAAAGTACAGGTCGATATAATCTGTTCCAAGTCTTCTCAGAGACTGTTCACATTCATAAAGAACGTTCTCATATCTGCCATCACGTGCATAGAAAGCTTCTGTACGAACAGCTTTAAGTGTGGTCTTTGCAGCGCCGACCTTTGTGGCCACGATTATCTTGCTGCGGTCGAGCTCTTTGAGTGCTCTACCAACAACTGTCTCGGAATATCCTGCGCCGTAGTCAGGAGCTGTATCAATGATATTTACACCATTCTCTACCATTGCGTGAATAGCATCAATGCAATCCGCATCATTGACTTCGCCGTATCCCGCGGCTCCCATTTCCCAAGTACCAACACAGATGGAAGAAACCTCTGTATTGAGTCCGCTAAAGAATTTGTACCTCATACCAGATCTACCTCATTTCTTAAGTTATGTTACTTATATTTTACTCTTTTGGGGTCCAAATGACTAATAAAATATGGATTCCAGACCTTCATTTATGCTTCCGGTTCAGGCATCTTGATATCTACGAATGAGTTGCTCATCTTTGCTTTCTTCTGATATTCACTCAGCAACTCACGGTCGTAGTCATAACGCATCTCGCACTGTTTATCAAAGATCATGGTTCCGCACTCGCCGGTCTTATACTGCTTCCACTCCGGCACATCTCCGCCATTGGGGTCGCCGTTTGTTGCGAAATTGATCCACGCCTGATGCATCTTCTGGCTAAGTGCTACTGCATCCGGTTCATTGAGAGCATCAACATATTCTGTATTGCCAAAGACCAGGGGCAAGCAGATTCCGTGATATGACGGCATTCCGCCGAAATATCCGAGCTGATAGCTGATCATGTAGTTCCACACTTTATTTCCAAAGCCCGCCATCGCATCTGCGAACTCTACTGTCCCCTGACGTGTTGAGCGGTCCAGGTTGTAAAGATCCATGATATCGCGTCCGGGATATGCTTTCTCAAACAGATCGATCATGTAGTCTTTATCATCGCCAAAGAGCTCTGTCAGCATCTCCTGACGTTTCTCGGCAGAAACAGTATACGGTGTGAACGTCGGCATGTAGAGAACAGTTTCGCAAAGAACAGATCCGCATATTACCGGAATACTCTTCGCATGCTCACGGAAACCAAAATCAAGCGGTGCACCAAGATACCAGTCATTGTGGACCGGCCCAAGCATCATGCCAACATTCATTCCTTCGCCTTCGAAATCTTTGCATACACTCAGGAATGCTTCACGGAGTTTCTCAAATGGAACCTTCTTGATCTCCTCAAATGTTTCTTTTGTCAGCCCGAGCTTTGCGACCAGAGCATTCGCCATCATCTTGCTCACCTTGGGCTGTCTGTCCTCAGTGTCTGCAATATGCATAAGACCGCTCTGGAAGATAACACGGTTGTAAAGACCGTCTGCTGCTGGAGTCTGGAGAAGAGTCTGGATCTTTCCGCCACCGCCGGACTGGCCGAACAATGTAACATTGTCCGGATCACCGCCGAACTTGTCGATGTTTTTCCTTACCCATTTCAGTGCTTCTACAATATCAGCCATACCTGCGTTTCCGGAGTTCCAGTATTTCTCACCGAAATCTGACATATCAAGGAATCCCAGGATGTTCAGACGATGGTTGAACGATACTACGACAAGATCGCCGTCTCTGCAAAGGTTTGCACCGTCATAGCTCATCTGCTCCACGGATGATCCAGTGGAGAATCCACCGCCGTGAACCCATACCATTACCGGGCGTTTACGTCCGAATTCCGGTTTTGTTGTCCAAACGTTGATATACTGGCACTTCTCGTCCTCCGGCCAGAACCTGTATCCGAACAGAGGCTGCTGGGTAAGTGCGTTCATCGTTGAAACATCAGGCTTCTGTACTGTAGGTGCGACAGGGCCATAAGTAACTGCTTCCACAACGCCATCCCAATGCTCAATAGGCTTCGGGGCTTCATAGCGCTCTGCCTCTGCATAGGGGATGCCGCGGAAATAATAGAGGTCATTGACGAAACAGCCGCGAACTTTTCCGGCAGCCGTCATGACTTCTGTGCGTTCATCACAGTAAAATCTACGGTTCATTTTTTCTCTCCTTCTTTAGTTTATGTTCAAGCCTTTTTTGGTTTTACTACCCTGAAGAATGAATCAGTGAAATTGGAATATTCCTTATAATCTGCAAGCAATTTGCTGTCATGTCCATAGCGCATCTCGCACTGCCTGTCGAAGATCATCGTTCCGCCCTCACCGGCTTTAAACGGTTTCCATTCCGGTACATCGCCGCCGTTAGGATCACCGCTCGTTGCAAAATTGATCCATGCCTGATGCATCTTCTGGCTGAGGCATACTGCATCCGGCTCGTTGAGCGCGTCAACATATTCTGTGTTGCCAAATACCAGAGGCAAACAGATACCGTGATAAGCAGGCATACCGCCAAAATAATCAAGCTGATAAGTGATCAGATAGTTATATGCTGTAGCTCCGGCTTCTGTTTTGAGTTCAGCCCATTCAACCGTCCCGGACCGGGTCGAGATATCCAGGTTGTAGAGATCCATGAGATCTCTGCCGGGATATGTCTTCTCAAACAGAGCGATCATCTCGTCCTTCTTGTCCCCGAAAAGCTCTTCCAACATCTCCTGGCGTTTTTCTGCGGGAGAAGTATAAGGAGTAAATGTCGGCGCATACAGTACTGTCTCGCAAAGCACAGAACCGCACATGACCGGGATCTTCTTTGATTCCTCTCGCAGGCCTACTTCGAATGGATTTCCTACATAATATTCATTACGCGTCGGAGCAATAGCTCTTCCCAGGCTCTTTCCCTGTTTTGTAAACTCGTCCAATGCTTTCAAATATGCTTCGCGGAGTTTTTCAAACGGTACCTTCTTGATCTCTTCGAATGTCTCTTTGGTAAGGCCAAGATTTGCTACCATTGCTGCGGCAAGTTCCTTGCTGGCTTTTGCACCAATGTCTTCAGCACCGCGGTTGACCATCATGCCGCTCTGGAAGATCGCCTTATTATATAATCCATCCGCTGCAGGCATCTGCATAAGTGTTCGGATCTTCATTCCGCCACCGGACTGTCCGAACAGCGTCACATTATCAGGATCTCCGCCGAACTTATCTATGTTCTTCCTGACCCATTTCAAAGCTTCAACGATATCTTCCATACCAGCGTTGCCGGAGTTCCAGTATTTCTCTCCGAAGTCTGACATATCCAGATATCCCAAGATATTAAGCCGGTGGTTGAAAGATACTACAACAAGATCTCCGTCCCTGCACAGGTTGGCTCCGTCATAGCTCATCTGCTCTACGGAAGAACCAGTTGAGAATCCGCCGCCGTGTACCCACACCATAACAGGGCGTTTCCTGCCGGACTCAAGTTTTTTCGTCCAAACATTGATGTACTGGCATTTTTCATCTTCAGGCCAGAACCTGTATCCGAACAACGGCTGCTGCGAAAGAGCGTTCATGCTGGTTACATCCGGTTTCTGCACCGTTGGCGCTACCGGGCCGTATGTCACAGCTTCTACTACTCCATCCCAGTGTTCTATCGCCTTCGGATGTTCATAGCGCTCAGCTTCTGCATATGGAATGCCGCGGAAATAGTACAGGTCATTCAAGAAACAGCCACGTACTTTACCGGCAGCCGTCATGACCTCTGTGCGCTCATCACAGTAAAATCTACGGTTCATCTCATATCTCCTTATCTCAATCTTTCTTCAAAGTCCTTGAGAACAGATCGCTGAATCTGGATTTCTCCTCATATTTTGTGATCAGCTCACGGTCATAGTCATAGCGCATCTCACACTGTCTGTCGAAGAGCATCGTTCCGCCTTTCCCAGGCTTATATGCTTCCCAGCAAGGCACATCACCGCCGTTAGGATCGCCCTTAGTAGCGAAATTGATCCATGCCTGATGCATCTTCTGGCTGAGACATACCGCATCCGGTTCATTGAGAGCGTCTACATACTCCGTGTTGCCGAATACCAGCGGCAGGCAGAGTCCGTGATATGCAGGAGTTCCTCCGAAATAATTCAACTGATAAGTGATCAGATAGTTCCATACAGGAGCCTCAAATTTGGATTTATTATCTGCAAATCCGATAGTACCTTTACGGGTGGAGATATCCAGGTTGTAAAGATCCATAATGTCACGTCCGGGATATGTCTTCTTGAAAAGTTCGATCATCTCATCCCTGTTATCACCAAAGATCTCATCCAACATCTCCAAGCGTTTCTCTTCAGAAGCAGAATTGTACGGAGTAAAGGTTGGTGCATAAAGGACCGTCTCGCAGAGAACAGAACCTGCTATCGTCGGAATAGTCCCGGCATGCTCCCTGAAACCGACCTCATACGGGTTACCGACATAATACTCGTTGCGGACCGGGGCAAGGCCCATACCTAAACGCTGTCCTCCGGATGTAAGTTCATCAGCAGATTTCAGATATGCCGCACGAAGCTCATCGAAGGTGAACTTCTTAATATCTTCGATCGTATCTTTTGTCAGTCCGAGGTTCTTCACTATTGCTGCTGCCAAGGCGCGGTTAGCCTTTCTGCTGGCTTCCTCACCGCCCGCACTGTTCATAAGTCCGCTCTGGAAGATGACTTTGTTGTAAAGGCCGTCTGCAGCAGGCATCTGGAGCAGTGTGCGGATCTTGTGTCCGCCTCCGGACTGTCCGAACAGCGTGACGTTCTTCGGATCGCCGCCAAACTTCTCAATGTTCTTCTGGACCCACTTGAGAGCTTCCACGATGTCCATCATTCCGAGGTTTGCTGAGTTCCAGTATTTATCACCGAACTCTGACAGATCCAGATAACCAAGGATATTGAGACGGTGGTTAAATGATACGACAACAAGGTCTCCGTCTCTGCAGAGATTGGCTCCGTCGTAACTCATCTGCTCTACTGATGAGCCCGTGCCATAGCCACCGCCATGTACCCATACCATGACCGGGCGTTTACGTCCAGGTTCCGGCTTTTTCGTCCATACGTTGATATACTGACACTTCTCATCTTCCGGCCAGAATCTGTATCCGAACAGTGGCTGCTGAGAAAGAGCATTCCTGCCTCTTACAGCCGGTTTCTGCACTGTAGGAGCGACGGGACCATATGTTACAGCCTCAAGCACTCCATCCCAGTGCTCTACTGCCTTTGGCGCTTCGTATCTCTCTGCTTCCGCATATGGGATGCCGCGGAAATAATACAGATCGTTCAAGAAACAGCCACGGACTTTTCCTGCAGCTGTCATTACTTCTGTGCGCTCATCGCAATAAAATCTTCTGTTCATTTTTTCTCCTTTTATAAGTCAAAGGTGTTTTAGAAATCGGTTTTACAAATGCTAATTTAAGTATATCTTGACTAGACAATCCGTTCAATGAAGATATGTTGATAGTCACTATAATTCGTTATGTTGAATAACTAAATACTATGGTAATTGCACAAAACGACGAACCAAAAAAGAGGAAGGCCGATGGCCTTCCTCACTTGAAATTTTAGAGCAATTACTTATGTCAAAGATTAATCAAGGAACTCTGCATATTCGTCAATGTTCTTCTCGGTGACAAGCTTCATCTCATAGTAATTGATCTTGTCATAGCCAGCCGGCGTGTCTTTTCCGAGTATAGCCGCATGGCAGCATGTGATCATTCCGAGCGGTACGCGGTCTTTCAGTCCGAGGTCGATAGTTCCACGATAGATACCCTCGCCCTTCTTGGCTGTATAGATAAGGTTAAGAGCGATGTCGGTAGCGTCTGTTGAGAAAACACCATACTGGCTGATGTCCTTGCCTGCTCCTTTAAGGTCTGCATACCAAGCCTCAGCGATCTCAACGACCATTCCATCTGCAAGTGATGCACAGATCTGGATATCAGGCCTTGCGGAAAGCATGTTGTAGAAGCAGTCTACGAACGGCATCGTTGCCGGAACACGATAGATATCCGCACGAGGGCAGTTGTCTCTGAAGCCATCCTCGATACCGTTAGAACGGTTAGTTGCAGATTCATTGACTTCAACGCCCATCATACCATAGACGATTTTTTCTGTTTTAACGTTCTCGTTTGCCCACTCTGCTGCCATCTTTCCGATAGCATAGCCAAGATCATAATATGAGCAAAGGAATGAGTAGTCTGCATATTCACAATACTCATCATAGGACACGATAGCGACACCCTTCTCTTTCAGGTCAGCGACCATCGAAGCCATACCGGTTGGGTCGTTGTTCATAAATATGATACCGTCTGCTCCTGCAGCCACCATGTTCTCCAGGTTATTCATGGTACGGCCAGTATCATTCTCATCCTGAGAAGTCAGGATCTTGATATTGTGTTCTTCACCGTATTTGTAGAACACGTCTACCATAAACGACATAGTCTCATTGGTGAGGTTGTTGCAGTTGAAACCAATGATCAGTTGTTTTTCCGGTTCCGGTGCAGGCTCATCACCACCAGACGGTGTAGGTGTCGGTTCAGGTGTTGAACTTTCGCCACAAGCTGCAAAAGAAAATGCAAGGACCAGCAGCATCAGTATCGCAAGGATCTTTTTCATTTTTTTCCTCCTCTTCTTAAATGTATTATTGTTTGTGCGCACCTGATATGATGCGCAAGAATGAAACATTTGGGAAAACAAAATTACTTTTTTTATAAACTATTCTAATGAAAAAGAGTAAGGTGGCTCTTATTAAGACCCACCTTACTTTTAAACTAAGATAAATTAATCGAAGAATGTTGAATACTCGTCAATGTTCTCTTCTGTGACATACTTGAACTCATAGTAGTTCGTTGTGCCATATCCTGCAGGAGGATCCTGTCCGAGAATTCCTGCGTGGCAGCACTGAATCATGCCGAGCGGTACTCTGTCTTTCAGTCCGAGGTCGATCGTTCCTCTGTAAATGCCCTTGCCGTCTTTTGCATTTTTAATAAGGTTAAGAGCGATATCTGTAGCGTCTGTTGCAAATACGCCGTACTGGCTAATATCCTTACCAGCACCAACAAGGTCAGCATACCATGCCTCAGAAACGCCGGTAACCATTGCGTCTGCCAAAGATGCGCAGATCTTCATCTCCGGTCTTGCAGAAAGCATGTTGTTCCAGCAGTCAACCTGGTCGCCGTTGAACGGGCTGCGGAAAACTTCACCGCGTGAGCAGTTATCGAGGAAGCCATCCTGGATTCCGTCTGAACGGTTAACAGCTGCTTCAACGATCTCAACAGACATAAGACCGCAAACGATCTTCTCATCCGGGATGTGTTCATCTGCCCACTTGCCGGCCATGCTACCAATTGCATAGCCCAGATCATAGAATGAGCAGAGGAATGAATAGTTAGCAGCTTCGACATACTCATCGTAAGAAACGACAGTGATGCCTTTGTCTACCAGTTCCTGAATTGTAGGTGTCATACCTACGGGGTCATTGATACGAACGATAATACCATTAACACCGGCAGAAACGAAGTTCTCTAGGTTATTGATTGTAACAGCAGTATCATTGTTATCCTCAGCAGTGAGGAACTTGATATTGTTCTGATTGCAATAATCCCTCATGACATCTACCATGAATGACATTGTCTCATTGGTCAGACCGTTGGTGTTAAAACCAATGCACAACTGTTTTGTTGGTTCCGGTGCCGGCTCATCTCCACCAGACGGTGCAGGTGTCGGTTCGGGTGTTGAACTTCCGCCGCAGGCTGCGAACGAAAAAGCCAATACCAACAGCATGATTAAAGCTAAAATCTTCTTCATCCGTTTTCTCCAATCCTTTACATTTTCTTAGTCTGTCAAGACAGTTAATTTATAGCGTTTTATAAATATCCTTTATTAAACGCTCTCTTTGAGTATATCCGCTTTTTTCAGTGTCCACAAGCATAACACTATGCACAATGAACAATTTTATTCAAATTGTAATTATTATTATGTATCCATTGTACATGTTGCATATCTGAATAAACAAATGTTAGTCAGTATGAATAAAGGCCCAATCGATCATATAACGGTCAAACATTGCCAAAAGCAACCTCGCGACCAGAACTACGGTAATCGCTTACCAGTTTTGTTTCAGCGTCAAATACCATCGTGTAGTAGTTCTTTTCATCAAATGGTTTCCACACCCCTGTCTGCGCACAACTGGGGTCACCTGTCCTTGCAAATGCAGCCCATGCAGCCCCACATGTGTCTGAACATCTCATAGCATCAACATATGTATCAGCTGTCCAGATACCGGACGCATATGCGCCGTTGTCAAAGAAAAACGGAACATCGACTCCATGTATGGCTTTCATTGACGGATATGGCCCCTCAAAAGCAAACACATAGTTAAAGAACGGCGCTGCGCCGACTTTTGCGCGTGCACGATATCTTAATATGTTCTGCTTGAGCATACGCTGGTCATTATTAAATGCACAATAAACGTCAGTCGGATCTGCATCATCGCCAAGCATATTCTTGTAGATCTCATAGATCTTCTTCGTCTGCTCTTCCGTATATCCTTCTTTCGCCATCTCCTTTAACGTATCAGCTGGCGTAAAGTCATACATCCTCTGATCGAAGAGAGCCCACAAACGGGCGTCATCCTTGGTATATCCGTTAATGATCGCTATATCTTTGCTGTATTCGGAGCCTTCCGCTCCGTCAAACGGGTTATAAACCACGTGCTTCCCGTCTCGAACAGACGGGAATGTCATGTACGTCCCAAGCGTTCTGGTCTTATTGATAGCTCGAAGCGTCTTAATAAGGTCTTCCGGGGTTATCTTTTGCAGCTCGTCCACATGTTCCGCGTCAATTCCGAGATAATCCATGAACTCCTTCGTGTTGTTTATTCCCGTTTGCGGATCACTCAGAAGGAATCCGCCGGATTGGACTATAGCTTTCTGGAACAGTCCTTTTGCCGCAGGCATACCCATCAGCGCACAGACCTTTCCGCCGCCGCCGGACTGTCCGAAGATAGTAACATTCCCCGGGTCTCCTCCGAATGCTTCAATATTGTCATGTATCCACTGCAGAGCAGCTACCATGTCCTGATGTCCAAGATTGATTGAATCCTTATATTTCTCACCGAATTGCGTGAGATTGATGTATCCGAATATAGTAAGGCGGTGTCCTACCGTAATGAGAATTACATCCTGTTTCTTGGCAAGATTATAGCCATCATGCCAATCTGCTTCTGCCGCGCCTGCGCAGTCGCCTCCTCCATGGAACCATACCATGACAGGACGTTTCTTACCGTCTTCCACACCCTGAGTCCAGATGTTGAGTGCGAGACAGTCTTCTGTCTGTTTGCCGACACCCATCTCACTGCTGCGCTGCATAAGTTTCTGCTGATCCCTGTACAGTTTTGTGCTGGTGATATCTGAGTCCTCCATACGTGGAGTGTCATGCTGCCAACTCTTAGCGACATATTCCTGAGCCAGCTTCTCGCCTTCCCACGGAATAAGAGGCTTTGGGGGCATGAATCTGTTTTCGCCGGAAGTGTCCTGAGCGTAGTGTACACCCAAAAAACGGTAGACACCATCAATGCATGTTCCCCTCAGTTTGCCGGCTTTAGTCGTAACGACAGGTTCTTTTTCTTTTATGATCATCTCTCAAATACCTCATAACTGTTTCTCGCTCATGCACAGGGCAAGGTACTTGCCCTGTGCATCTTGTGCTTTAGAACGAAGAAGGAAGTGTGTCCATGCCCTCAAATATCAGTTTGCGTGCTTCACTGTGGTAGTCGCTTACAAGTCTGCTTTCAGCATCAAAGAACATGGTGTAATAATTCTTCTCATCAAAGGGCTTCCATACACCGATCTGCGCGCAGCTCGGATCACCTGTTCTTGCGAATGCTGCCCATGCTGCGCCTGCCGCGTCAGAGAGTTTCATTGCATCAACATAGGTATCAGCTGTCCAGATTCCGGTAGCATACTGCCCGTTATCGAAGAAGAACGGCACATCAACGCCGTGGATAGCTTTCATCGTCGGATACGGTCCCTCAAAGCCAAACAGATAGTGATAATACGGAGCTGCTCCAACCTTCGCTCGTGCGCGCGCTCTTTCGATATTGCTTCCGAGCTGATTGTGGTCACAGAGGAATTCGAGGAATATATCTTCAGGTTTTGCATCTTCGCCGAGCATCCCCTTATACAGTTCGTAGATCTTCTCCGCCTTCTCCTCGGTGTATTTCATATCTACGATGCGTTTCTTTGCCTCTTCCTCATTGATCCCATACATTGACTGATCAAAGAGAGACCACAGACGTCCGTCATCCTTAGTGTTACCGTTGATCATATAAATATCTTTGCTGTATTCAGATCCTTCGGCACCGTCAAATGCGTTATATACAAAATGCTTGCCGTCAAGCACAGACGGGAATGCCATGTATGTGCCGAGAGTCCTTGTCTTGTTTATATCACGGATAGCCTGGATTAGAGCCTGCGGAGGAAGTTTCTGCAGGTCATCGACATGGTCTGCATCGATGCCAAGAAAGTCCATGAATTCTCTTGTCATATCTGCTCCGACTTTTGGGTCAGCCGCAAGGAATCCGCCGGACTGAACGATGGCTTTCTGGAACAGACCTTTGGCTGCAGGCATACCCATAAGAGCAACAACTTTTCCGCCGCCGCCTGACTGCCCAAATATAGTAACGTTTCCCGGGTCTCCGCCGAACGCTTCGATGTTGTCATGGATCCACTGCAGTGCAGCGACCATATCCTGGTGTCCGAGGTTCACTGAATCTTTATACTTCTCGCCAAACTCAGTGAGGTTGATGTATCCGAATACTGCAAGACGGTGTCCTACAGTGATCAGAATGACATCCTGTTTCTTTGCAAGATTGTATCCGTCATGCCAATCAGCTTCTGCAGCTCCTGCGAAGTCTCCGCCGCCATGGAACCACACAAGTACAGGACGCATCTTTCCATCGTTGACGCCCTGGGTCCAGATATTGAGAGCCAGACAGTCTTCTGTCTGCTTGCCCATTCCCATCTCACTGCTGCGTTCCATCAGTTTCTGCTGATCCCTGAACAGAGGCGTGCTTGTGATGTCATCATCCTCCATACGCGGATGGTCATGCTGCCAGCACTTTGCAACGTATTCCTGAGCCAGTTTTTCGCCTTCCCATGGGATAAGCGGTCTCGGAGGCATGAATCTGTTTTCACCGGAAGTATCCTGTGCATAATGAACACCCAGAAAACGGTATACCCCGTCGATATACGTACCTCTGAGTTTGCCAGCCTTAGTCATGACTACAGGTTCTTTTTCTTTTACGATCATTTGTTTTCCTCCAGAATGATTGTTTAAGCATAAGGGGCGGCCAAACCATATGCCGCCCCATTTAAAGAAATATTAATAATACTCACCTGGGACGATCAGCTCGAGATCGCTGAGCGGGAAAGATGCGCAGGGATGGATCTCATCCGCTACTTTATCTGCCCATCTGCGTCCGTCTGTCTCCTCCGGGATAAATACTTCACCGGAAACCAGTTTAGAACGGCACCAGCCACACTCACCGCTGCGGCAGCGTGACGGAGCCTTGATGCCAGCACGCTCAAGAGCAACCAGCACAGATTCGTTGGCTGAAGCATCACACACATACTCATTCGGTCCCTGCTTGACAGTGATCTTGAAAGTCTGATCTTTCTTATCAGCAGGATATCCGGGCTGATCCCAGACTTTCTTGGTAACACCGAGCAGCTCACGGCGTACATGTTTCTTATCAAGGCCGAGTTTCTCCACTTCACCTGCTACAAAGCGATACATCGCTTCCGGTCCGCAGATAAATACGGAGTAGTCTCCTTCAGGAGCATACTTCCTGATAAGATCTGCACTGAGGAATCCGTTTTCAAAGCCTTCCTTTACTTCATCGGAGAGAACATGAACCACTTTTACTTTGTCAGTTGCAGCACAGACGGCATCCAGTTCTTTACGGAAGAGGATAGCATCTTCTGTACGGCTTCCGAAAAGGATCGTCAGGTTGAAATCTTCGAGGCCGTCGCGGATGGCATATGCCATGGACAGGAAAGGAGTGATTCCTGAACCACCTGCCAGAGCGATGACATTTTTGCTGTCTCTGACACTTTCATAATAGAAATTGCCAAGTCCGCCGGAACCGATGATCTCATCACCGACTTTTAGATTCTCAAGCATCCAGTCTGCTGCAAATCCGCCGGGATTCTTCTTTACTGTGACAGCGTATTTGCCTTCCAGAGCCCATTTGGGTGATGAAGAAATGGAGTAAGGACGCGTTACAAAACTGTCTCCTATCTGAAGTTTCAGCGAGACATATTCACCTGCTCTGAAAAATGCAGCAGGTTTGCCGTCTGCACGTTTCAGAATGAAAGACTTTGCATCCGCTCCCTCATGATCAATGATCTCGTCAACAACGAATTTCTGGAAGTCCGGGTGCATCGCCTTTGCGAATTCATTGATCTTGAATTCACCTTTGACATCTTTTGCAGGAGCAGCATCGATCGCCTGCTGGCGTGTCTTGCTGAGGTTGGAGAATTTCAGCATATCCAAAAGGCCTATCAGCCCTACTTTTACGTTGAGCGACATTAGTTGTTTCCTCCTTCCTTCATGTCTTTTACCGCAAGCGCGGCGCAGATATCTCCGTTGATCCATGTTGATGAATAACCGTCACCGCGGAAAGATGCAGCACCGATATGTCTGAGACCTTTGATTGGGAAATCATCAGCCATCATCATCATACGGGATATCATGCTGTCCCAGTTGACGAGCTCGTAACCATAACTTGATCCTTCAGGCGTACCAAGGTAACGTGCAAAGGTCATAGGCGTAGATATCTCTACTTCTTCGATATACGGTGCAATATCTACACCATATACTTCCTTGAATCTCTCGATGTGCTGCTTCAGCAGTTTCTCTTTGAGAGGTGCATATTCTTCAGGTTTAAGATTGTCGAAATCCTCCGGTCCATACATCGTCGTGAATGATACAACACATGTTCCCTCCGGAGAGAAATCAGGAATGAGATTGTTGTAGCATAGCAGAATAATGAATTTGTTAGTGTCTATATGAGCCATGCTCTCATATTCTTTTTTGGTGTCCGCAGTACTGGGCATAAACACTGTGTAATCAGTAATTCCCAGTTCCTCTGCCGACTTGTTGAGAGCGAAGTAGGACACTACCATCCTTCCGCCATATCTGTTGCTTCTTGCAGCAGACAGTTTCTTTTCTCTTTCCGGTACCAATTCTTTCGGCATCATCTTTGCATAGATAATATCCGGATTGATGTTTGCAAGCACCTGGTCACATTCCACTTCGCCGAGAGTCGTTTTAACTCCGCAGATCTTATCTCCGTCGAACAGGAACTCCTCTGCACGGCAGTTGAACCATGCTTCGCCGCCTAGCTCATAGAATCTCTTCATGAATGCCATAGAGATCTGATGTGATGTGTGATGAGGAATGACTGCTTTCCTGGTGATGTACATGTGGATCATGTTCCCATAATGCAGGAAGTTTATCTCATCAAGCGGCATCCCGAGATAGCCCCAGTACACTCCAAGGATGTCGATCGCTTTCTGGGGGAGCTTCAAGGCTTTGAGGACCTTCAACGTATCGTACCCGCATGTTCTCAGCATGTTGGGGAAGTGTTTCTGCATATACTTCGGATCATTTGGAGTACCATCGTTCATATAAACGACAGCAGCGCGGATCTCTTCCATAAGGTCAAAGAAAGTGTTCATCTTATCCCTTGTTCCGGGAACATACTCTTCCATCTTGTCAATGAATGCTTCGCGTCCCGCAGGCATTGAAACATCCATAGGAGTTCCGTCAGAATATGTGGAGATACAACGGAAGCACTCAGGAACCGTTATCCAATCAACATCGATGCCGTCCCTCTCAAGCAGCAAACGGACATCCCCCTTGTTGTCATCAGGACCAAAGTCGCAGATCTCATGTACGCTCGGATCGAATTCGAACCGGCCTCTTACGAAGCTGGACGCACAGCCACCGGGCAGGTTGTGCTGGTCGATAAGAAGCGTCTTCTTACCTTCTTTCGCTGCTCTGACAGCAGCGCTGAGTCCGGCGTTACCGGCGCCGACTACAACGATGTCATATTTTTTTACGCCCATATACTTTCTCCCTTCTTTAATATTTCGAGCTTACGTTCGTAAAATTTTAAAGATTCGCTGTATTTATAGTATCCTTCACACCCATATCTCGCGATAAAGCGCGAAGAATAATATCCTATAGTGAGTTCAGTAACAAGGATCAGTATCTCCTGACCTTCGCCCCAAACATCTTCTGCGAAAGAGAACAGTGCATCCAGTTTTGCACCCGCTCCTTTCGCCTTTTCTTTCATGTCTGAAACCAACTGCTCATAATCTGCACGGATCTCATCAAATGCTTTTCCGCTGTGCTTTCTCAGGAACGCAAGGACCGCATCGTACTTTGCCCTCGCATCTGCTGATAGTACGCCCATCCTGCGGAACCTGGTATATACTTCTTCCTCATGATCAGTGACTTCTGAAAAACCTTTACCTTCTTTGACTTCCTTCAGCACATTGCGCAGTTCAGTGACGACGTCTTCCTGTCTGATCACCTCGCTGATGCTCTCATTGACCTTATCCAGAAGCAGCCCGAGAAGAGCGAGCTTTTCATCGAACGGAGCATCTGCTGCCCTCTTCCTGATCTCGTCAGGTGCTTTCCCTTCAAGTATCTCATTTAGCTTATAATCTGAGCGGTATTTATTGAACAGATCGTAGTATGAAGCAAAATCATCCGCGATCTTATCATCCTGTATATACTGCCCTATAAGTGCTTTGTCTACAGCTATGCCCTGTTCTTCATATAAACGGATTATGGTGCTGAGGTCGCTCCATCCACGTGCAGTGACGAATCTCTTTCCGTTCACTGTCTCCTCAATCTTGTAGAAATTCTCTTTTCGCACTTCAAGATATGATAGGATCGATGCATGTACCCTTGTCTGATAAGCATATGCTTTCCATGCCTCATAATCCGGCTCTATGTCCACTCTTTTCAGACGGTCCCATGTTACTACGTCGAATTCCTTTGCATTGCGGTTATATGATACCGGGTTTCCGGCTGTGACGACGATCCAGCCATCCGGCACCTTATGGCTTCCGAACGTCTTGAACTGAAGGAACTGCAGCATGCTCGGCGTCAAAGTCTCAGACGCACAGTTGACCTCATCAAGGAAAAGGATGCCTTCCCTGCACCCGCTGGTCTCCATGCAGTCATACACCGATGCAATGATCTCACTCATGGTGTATTCAGTGACATCAATACTCTCATTCCCATATTGCTTATGTATTATCTTGGGCAGGCCAAGCGCCGACTGTCTTGTATGGTGAGTGATGGAATATGATACGAGTCCAAGTCCCATCTCCTCAGCTGCCTGACGGACGATTGCCGTCTTCCCTATACCAGGAGGCCCCATGAGGAAGATAGGCCTCTGCTGATCCGGCTCAAGGATATATTCCCCGTATTCATTCTTTGCAGAATATGCACGGAGCGTATTGAATACCTGCTCTTTTGCCTGAGCAATGTTCATGTTTGTTTCTCCAATTATTGGTTTTTTCAGAGTGAGAACTCGTCCTCATCATCTGTGTTTCTTGCAGCCGCAAGAAGCAGTGTTACCAGTTCTGTCTGATGATTTCTGCCCGCTTCTTCAACATACCTGCTTATGTTCTCTTTTTTAAGAAGACCCAGCTGTGATATCCCGCTCAAAGCAGCTGTATTGTTGGATCTCATTATGTGTTCCATTACCAGCGCTTCGTAATTGCGGATAAATTCCTTCGCCCTATCTGATGTTTCCTCTGAATGCCTTTCGGGGCACGTGCACCAGAGAAGTGTATACTGCAGTTCTTCAGGAGGATTCGTTTTCTGAGGATAGCCTCTCGCAACAAAACCTTCCAACAGTTTCGGGCATGCTCCGAATGCATCCACTTCGATAATTACATCTTTTGGAAGCACATCGATCCTCCGAAGTTCCTCACAGGAGAAGAATGCCTTTTCACATATCAGCCGGACCCCTTCAGGTATCTCTATGATCTCTAGACCGGATGCCCCAAACGCTTCCTCGCGAATGAATTTAAGGTTTCTGGGAAGTGTTATGTGCTTAAGATTCGTGCATCCATAAAACGCTACTTCGCCTATATCCTCTATCTCATCAGGAAGTATGATCTCAGTAAGGTCTTCACGCTCAGCAAAAGCACCCTCTTTGAGTCGGGTACCTTTCAGCATCCTTTTAGTGACCGAACCTTTCATCAAGTATTTCCTCTTCCTCGAGATATAACTTCATCGCCCAATCAGGGACCCATTGTTTCCTGAAACCATCATCATGAATGATGAATGCCACGTCATAATCAGGTTTTGCAGCAGGAAACACTCCCTTACCGTCGGTAAAATACAGAAGTCCCCTGAGATCCGTAAGTTTCTTTTCTACGATGAGCTGATTCACATAAGCAAATACCGGGCGGAAATCCGTCTCACCTAGTCCCCGGATCTCCATAGTCCTTAGGTATTCCTCAAACTTGTCTGCAGATGTGATGTGAGCTACATCTTCTATACGGTCATCGCACTGTATGATGTACAGATTCATCCTTGTTTCGAAGCTTTCCTGACGGGCCAGGATATCATGTGTATGACGCACGAACTTCTCAACAACTTCGCCTTTAACACTTCCGGACGTATCTATCGCTATAACAAAATCTCTTATCTTTCTCTCATCCTTATATTCAAGAGGTTCAATAAGAGGAATATTGCCGTAATGATCCATGCCGTATGTGTAGTAGTTGATATCAAACTCCTCATCAGAGAGATGCATGACCTCACCGTGGACACCGAAATGGCGGAGGAACTCGGTGTAATCATATCTTGTGCGGTTTATGTCCCTGAGATTCTGTGTAAGGGCATCCTCATTGCCCATTACCACTTCCAGTTCAGTCTGCATTCTTTTGGAGATCTCTTCCCAGAGCTCCTCGAGATCTATATCCGCTTCTATATCGACCTGTCCTGCCCCTTTGCTGTACCACCCTGCGTGGTCATCTCCAACAAAAGGCACTCGTTCCTTATCCATCACTCCGTCAGAGTATTCATTCCTGATCAGATAATGGAATATGCGCTCTGCAGTCATGACAGGAACTTCCGAACGAAGTTTTTTCACAAGAAGTTCCTGATCCTTCTGGCGGTTCACACGGACTGTCTCCGTGTTTAGCTCATTTATAGCATTCTCAACAGCAACATCCGCTGCGAGATTCCATGCACTTCTGTCTATGCTTTCACCGATGAAATTGTGCCGGAATACGCAGTGAAGCATACTGTGCAGCATACTGCGCACTACAGATGTCTGTTCCGTGCGGTACATGCTGAGAACGAACCACGGACTGTAATAGATATTCCTTCCGTCTGTGGCGAATGTCACGTCGGGATGCTGAACGAACCTGATGTTTGCAATAGCCCTGTCAAGAAAACGGAAGTTTACTAGAAGCAGATTCCGTGACAGAGTAAGTATCTCAGCCGCAAGTATCGCGGCTTTCTCATCTCTGCTATCTGCTGCATCAAACAGGTCTTCCCACATATCCGTGTTTTCTCCGTACCGGAGGCTGAACGTGCTCAGCCTCCGGTCTTTGTTTTTATAGTCTCTTGTTATTTTGCCTTGGCTCTCATAAATGCCATGAAAGCGTTCGGATAGTCTCCGGCGACCTTCATCAGTTCTACGAGATCTTTATCGTGCTGATAGCGCATCTCGCACTTCTTATCGAAGACCATAGTCCCGCCTTTTCCGCTCTTATAGGGCTCCCACTTCGGCACATCACCGCCGTTGGGATCACCATATGTTGCGAAATTTATCCATGCCTGATGCATCTTCTGGCTCAACGCTACGCAGTCAGGTTCATTGCATGCATCTACGTACTCGGTATTACCGAACACGAGCGGCAAACAAAATCCGTGGTAGGACGGCATACCGCCGAAGTAGTTAAGATGGTATGTGATGAGGTAGTTATATGCAGGAGCGCCGAACTTCTCTTTCGCATCCATGAAATCCGTGGTATCGATACGAGTCTCGAAGTCCATGTAGTACAGGTCCATAACGTCGGATCCCGGATATGCCTTCTCAAACAGAGCTACCAACTCATCCTTGTACTTGCCGAAATAATCATCCAGCAGTTTTTCCTTTTCTTCAGCCGGGAGATCATATGGATGCCATACTCGTCCAAGAGCGGCCTCACACTGTACTGAACCTCCCATCACCGGGATCTTCTTTGCATGCTCTGTGAATCCTACATCCATAACATTTCCGAGATAGTACTCGTTCTTCACAGGGCCGAGAGCCGGCGTGGTGCGAAGACCTTGTTCAGCATAGTATTCCTCTGCAGCGAGGTATGCTTCACGGAGCTTCTCAAACGGTACCTTACGGATATCCTCAAATGTCTCCTTGGTAAGGCCAAGATTTTCGACCATCTTTGCTGCCAGTTTGCGGCGTACAGCGGTGTCTTCCACCTCGCCTGCAATGTTCATAAGTCCGCTCTGGAAGATGACTCTTGTATACAGTCCGTCCGCTGCGGGCATGGACAGCAATGTGCGGATCTTTCCGCCGCCACCTGACTGTCCGAACAGGGTGACGTTTGTCGGGTCGCCGCCGAATCTCTCGATGTTTCTCTGAACCCATTTAAGAGCTTCAACGATATCCGCCATACCTGCGTTGCCGGAGTTCCAGTATTCTTCACCGAATTCAGACATGTCCAGATATCCGAGGATATTAAGTCTGTGGTTGAATGATACGACTACGAGATCTCCGTCTCTGCAGAAGTTTGCTCCGTCATAGCTCATCTGCTCTACAGATGAACCTGTGTCGAATCCGCCGCCATGTACCCAGACCATAACAGGTCTTTTCCTGCTTGGATCAGGGTTCTTTGTCCAGACGTTGATATACTGGCACTGTTCATCTTCCGGCCAGAATCTGTATCCGAACAGCGGCTGGGATGACAGTGAATAGGATCCTTTGACTCCGGGTTTTCTGACGGTCGGAGCTACAGGTCCATATGTGACTGCTTCCTTAACTCCATCCCAATGCTCCATAGGTTTCGGCATCCTGTATCTTTCAGCTGTCGCATATGGAATGCCTCTGAAATAGTAAAGGTCGTTGACGAAACAGCCTCTTACCTTGCCTTCAACTGTTTCCACTTCAGTGCGGGCATCGCAGTAAAATCTTCTGTTCATTTTTCCCCTCTCTATGATAATTATTTTCTTCTAGCGTGCATGAATGCCATGACGAAATCAGTGTTCTTCTCATATTCCTTGATCAGTTCACGGTCGAAGTTGTAACGCATCTCGCTCTGATGATCGAATACCATGGTTGCACCATCTTCCTTGTGATACTGTTTCCACTCAGGAACATCTCCGCCGTTAGGATCTCCGTATGTAGCAAAGTTCATCCAGGCCTGATGCATCTTCTGGCTGAGTGCTACGCAATCAGGCTCATTGCAGGCGTCGACGTATTCTGTGTTGCCGAATACCAGCGGCAGGCAGAGTCCGTGATAGGAAGGCATTCCGCCGAAATACTCCATGTGATATGTAAGCAGATAGCACCAGTTAGGAGCATCGAACTGAGACTTCATATCCAGGAAGTCATAGCTTCCCTGACGTACTGTGTAGTCAAGCATATAAAGGTCCATAAGGTCGTTCTCAGGATATGATTTCCTGAAGAGCTCGATCATATAGTCCTTCTTGTCTCCAAACAGATCTGCAAGCAACGCATCCTTTTCTTCTTCGGGAATCGTGAACGGGATGAACTCTGCATACAGCGCGGATTCGCACTGGACAGAACCAACGATCGTCGGAACGGTCTTGGCATAATCAGAAAGTCCTACTTCGAAGAGGTCACCAGTGAAGAAATCTGTCTTCTTGGGTCCTATGGCTCCGAAGAAACCTCCCTGACCCGCGAACTCCTCCATAGTAGCAAGATATGCTTCGCGCAATTTCTCGAACGGCACTTTTCTGAACTCATCAAATGTCTCTTTTGTGAATCCAAGTCTCTCTACCATGCGGGCAGCGACTTTGCCGGATGCACTGTTATCTCTCTGGCCGCCGCCGAGATTCATAAGACCGCTCTGGAAGATAGCCTTGTGATACAGGCCGTTTGCTGCAGGGATCTGCATCAGGTTGCGGATCTTTCCACCGCCGCCTGACTGACCGAACAAAGTCACGTTGTTGGGGTCTCCGCCAAATCTGTCGATATTTCTCTGTACCCATTTGAGCACTTCAACGATATCCGCAAGACCGGTGTTGGCTGAGTTCTCATATTTCTCGCCGAACTGTGACATGTCCATATAGCCGAGGATATTTAGACGATGGTTGAATGAAACAACGACCAGGTCTCCATCACGGCAAAGGTTTGCGCCGTCATAACTCATCTGCTCAACGGAGGAACCTGTTGCGATTCCGCCGCCGTGTACCCATATCATAACGGGGCGTTTGCGTCCGGGAGTCGGATCCTTTGTCCAGACGTTAAGATACTGACATCTCTCATCTTCTGGCCAGAATCTGTAGCCGAACAACGGCTGCTGGGATAGGGCATATCTGCCAAGCACGCTCGGTTTCTGTACAGTCGGTGCAACGGGGCCGTAAGTTACAGCCTCAACAACGCCGTCCCAATGCTCCATTGGCTTCGGCATCTCATAGCGTTCCGCAGTTGCATACGGAATGCCTCTGAAATAGTAGTGGTCGTTCAGGAAACAGCCTCTGACTTTTCCTTCAACTGTCTCTACCTCAGTGCGGGCATCGCAGTAAAATCTTCTGTTCATGTGTCCCTCCATAATTAGTTCTTTTTGTTCTTCTTTACACGTACAAAGTTATATTCAAAATCTGTGTACTTCTGGAATTTCCATACAAGCTCACGGTCGAAGTCATACCTCATTTTGCACTCACGGTCAAAGATCATCGTTCCGTACTCACCTTCACGGTAAGGCTCCCACTTCGGTACATCTCCGCCGTTGGGGTCCCCGTTGGTCGCGAAATTGATCCACGCCTGATGCATCTTCTGGCTGAGTGCCACGCAATCTGGCTCATTGCATGCATCGACATATTCGGTGTTTCCGAACACCAGAGGCAGGCAGAATCCGTGATATGCTGGAGTACCTCCGAAATAATTGAGGTGGTATGTGATCATGTAGCAGTAAAGCGGAGCTTCGTGCTTGACCTTGCGGTCAAAGAACTCATATACACCTTTGCGGACGATGAAGTCCAGATTATACAGATCAAGCAGGTCATCATTCGGATAGACCTTCCTGAAGAGATTTACCATCTCTTCTTTCTTATCACCGAACAGTTCTGTCATTAGCTCGTCACGCGTCTCGTCAGACGTCTCGTTGTAAGGATAGAGCTTCGGTACATACAGTACAGTCTCACACTGGCAGGTACCGCCCATGACCGGTACTTTCTTTGCGTATTCTGTCAAACCAACTTCATTTGGGTTGCCTACATAGTAGCCGTTCCTTACCGGCTGAATGATACCATGCAGATTGATACCCTCATCAGAAAGCACTTTGACACACTCAAGGTATACTTCACGAAGTTTTTCAAACGGTACTTTGGCGATCTCCGGGAACGTTTCTTTGGTAAGGCCAAGTTTCTCCACCATCGCTCTGGCGACTCTTCTGTTGTTGGCTGCATCTTCCACTTCTCCCGGTAGATTCATAAGACCGCTCTGGAAAATGACCCTGTTGTATAGTCCGTCTGCAGCTGGGATCTGAAGAATAGTACGGATCTTTCCGCCACCCCCAGACTGCCCGAACAAGGTAACATTGTCAGGGTCGCCACCGAACCTGTCGATGTTTCTTCTGACCCATTTGAGGACTTCGACAATATCTTCCATACCGGCATTGCCCGAGTTCCAGTATTCCTCACCGAATTCGGAGAAATCCATGTATCCCAGGATATTGAGACGATGGTTGAAAGAAACGACTACAAGGTCTCCGTCTCTGCAGAGGTTAGCTCCGTCATAGCTCATCTGCTCTACAGATGAACCTGCGCCAAATCCTCCTCCATGTACCCACACCATTACAGGTCTTTTCCTGCCGGGTTTAGGATCCTTTGTCCAGACGTTTACATACTGGCACATCTCATCTTCCGGCCAGAATCTGTAGCCGAACAATGGCTGCGACGTCAAGGCATATACACGCGAAACGCTCGGCTTCCCTACCGTCGGAGCAACCGGTCCGTACGTTACGGTTTCTTTTACTCCATCCCAATGCTCCATAGGCTTGGGGGATTTATACCTCTCCGCTGTTGCATAAGGGATGCCTCTGAAGTAGTAATGGTCATTGAGAAAACACCCTCTGACCCATCCTTCAACTGTCTCTACCTCAGTGCGTGCATCACAGTAAAATCTTCTGTTCATCTTGCTCTCCTTCGCTCACATCAGTTCTTTTTCTTGACGCGGAAGAAAGGATCAGCGAAATTGCTGTTCTCAACATATTTCCAGATCAGTTCATGGTCGAAATCATAGCGCATCTCGCACTTCTTATCGAAGACCATGACACCGCGCTCTCCTTCCCTGTACTGATCCCATTCCGGCACATCACCGCCGTTGGGGTTGCCGTATGTCGCAAAGTTGATCCATGCCTGGTGCATCTTCTGGCTGAGCGCTACTGCATCCGGCTCATTAAGTGCATCGACATATTCTGTATTGCCGAATACCAGCGGCAGGCAGATGCCATGATATGAAGGCATACCTCCGAAATAATTCAGGTGATACTTGATCAGGTAGCAATAGATCGGTGCATCTGTCTTCGCCTTGCGGTCAAGATACTCATATGCACCTTTGCGGATAACGATATCCAGGCTGTACAGATCAAGGAGGTCTCCATCCGGATATGCCTTCTTGAACAGCTCTACCATCTCATCCGTCTTGTCACCGAAGACGCCTCTTACGAGTTCTTCTCTCTCCTCCTGGGAGATCGTGTACGGGTGGAACTCCTTTGCATAAAGGACTGTCTCGCACTGGACGGTACCAGCCATTGTCGGGATGTTCTTTGTCTCCTCTCTGAGACCCACTTCATTGGGGTTTCCAAGGTAGTAATCATTGCGGATAGGAGCGCAGAGTCCGCCTGTGCGTACGCCTTCTGCGTTAAGCTCATCAACGACCGCGAGATATGTCTCCCTCAGTTTATCGAATGGGACTTTACGGAACTCGTCAAATGTATCCTTTGTGAATCCGAGTTTCTCGACCATCATCTTTGCAGCTCTTCTGCTGATGAATACATCCTCTTCCTCACCTGGTGAGTTTACGAGTCCGCTCTGGAAGATGACTCTGTTATACAAGCCGTCCGCAGCGGGTATCTGTGTCAGTGTGCGGATCTTTCCGCCGCCGCCTGACTGCCCAAACAGCGTGATGTTGTTCGGGTCACCGCCAAATCTGTCGATATTTCTCTGTACCCATTTGAGTACTTCAACGATGTCAGCCATACCGGCGTTACCGGAGTTCTTGTAGTCATCGCCGAACTCGGAGAAATCCATATATCCGAGGATATTCAGACGGTGGTTGAAGGATACGACAACGAGGTCCCCGTCTCTGCACAGGTTTGCTCCGTCATAGCTCATCTGCTCAACAGAGGAACCTGTTCCGAAGCCGCCTCCGTGTACCCATACCATTACCGGGCGTTTACGTCCGGATTCGGGTTTCGTTGTCCAGACGTTGACATACTGGCATCTCTCATCTTCCGGCCAGAATCTGTATCCGAACAGTGGCTGCTGTGAAAGCGCATTCATTCCTACAACGTTAGGTTTCTTTACTGTAGGTGCTACAGGACCATATGTAACAGCTTCCAGTACACCATCCCAGTGTTCCATCGGTTTAGGTGCTTTATACCGCTCTGCTGTGGCATAGGGAATGCCACGGAAATAATACAGGTCATTAACAAAACAACCCATTACCTTGCCTTCGA
This sequence comes from Oscillospiraceae bacterium, assembly GCA_017432285.1. Lineage (GTDB taxonomy): Bacteria > Bacillota > Clostridia > Oscillospirales > Ruminococcaceae > RUG11783. Next base: position 48,004 of record JAFRJM010000021.1, read on the forward strand.
CTGTTTCCACAACAGTGCGGTCATCGCAGTAAAATCTTCTGTTTCCCATTCGATACCTCCAATATCGATTAAATATATGCTTTCGTGTTTTCGATTAAAAATATGGGGATACCCCCATATGGAGCTGTTTGCTCCATATGGAGGCTGAAACAATATGTAATACCTGTTATTTGTATTCGACTACTCTCTGCATGTCGCTCCAGAAACCGTCCAGGCAATCGATAGCTTTGACATAGAGGCCATACTTCTTGTCATAGATATCTTTCAGATCAGGATTCGGATAGACAGCAGGGCTGATCGGAGACATGTTGGCGATAGCTGTCGGCAGGTCCGGATACTGTCCGGTTGCAACTGCACCGGCAATAGCGCATCCGAGAGCGCCTGTCTCGTTTGCCATAACAGTCTCTACAGGAAGCTGCATGACGTCTGCGAACATCTGGACCCAGACTTTGGACTTGGTTGCACCGCCTGCAAGACGGATCTTCTCAGGAAGGTCTTTTCTTGTGGCCAGCAGTCTCTCAAAGTGCCAGCGATGGCAGAACACGATGCCTTCGTAGATAGCTCTGGCTACATGTTTCCTTGTGTGGTTTGCAGTGATACCGATTATGGAGCCCTTCGCGTTCGGGTGTACGTTTGACGCAAGGATGAAAGGCAGGAACAGCGGCACGAATTCCTGAGGCGGGATCTCCTCTACCCATTTATTGACCTCATCATATACATGTCCCTTCTCCTGCAGTTCAGGAAGCAGGTTGCGTACGAACCACTCGTTGTTTCCCGCAGATGTCGGGCTGGATTCCTCTACAAGGTATGTGCCCGGGATACAGAACAGAGAGTTCATAAGAGCTGTTCCATCTGTTACAGGAGCATTCCTGACGTATTCATTGATGGACCATGTTCCGGCGATCATCAGGACGTTCTTGTCATCGATAACACCGGTCGCAAGTGCGCATGCGTCGATATCAAATGCACCGCCGGCTACAGGGGTTCCCTCGATAAGGCCGGTCCTTGCAGCTGTATCAGCAGTGATGTAACCGCATACATCAGATGCATAGCAAAGAGGCGGAAGGGCATCCCAAACTTCTGGAATTCCGAACAGTTCAAGGAGCTTAGGATCATACTGCTGGGTATACAGGTTGACCAGGTTGGCGCCGGAATAGTCGCTGCGCTCAGCCATAGCTTTTCCTGTGAGGCGGAAACGGACATAGTCCTTGCACTCAAATACCCACTGGATATTTGCGTAATTTTCCGGCTCATTTTCTTTCAGCCAGCGAAGAAGAACGACAGGCTGGAAAGCCATGAGGTGCTGGATGGACATCTCGCCTGCTGCGGCCTCAGTGCCATCCTCCTGCCATTTCTGCATGATTGCATATGCACGTGTATCCGAAGAAAGGATTCCGTTGCGCACAGGCTTATCATCTTTGCCCCACAGATACAGTCCTTTGCCGTGTCCGCATACAGCGATGCATGCAACATCTTTAGGATCTGTATTGGTCTTTTCAAGGACTTCGCGAATAACCTTGCAGTTTGCATCCCACATGTCTTCCATCTCGCGCTCCGCATACAGCGGACGCTCGCAGATGGCGTCTGTGGAAACGCTGGCAACACCAAGTTCATTTCCCCTCAGGTCAAAAACAGCAGCTTTGGTTGTAGTACCGCCGTTATCAAGACCTATAAATCTTTTGTTATTATCCATTTCGTATCCTCCAAATCGTTCTCACGATTATTTAGACTTATTTAATACTATCTCTGCGATATCACGCAGTGATGTGACTCTGTATTCGGCCTCATCATAATGCTGAGGTCCGGACATCGGGTTTATATATCCTATCGTGTGCAGTCCTGCACCGGCAGCGGAGCGGATGCCGTTAGTTGTATCTTCTACAGCGAATCCGTCCTTTCCTGCCCTGGACATCCTCTCCAGAGCCAGAAGATAGATGCCTGGATCCGGCTTACTGGCACTGGTGTCAGACCCGGTCACGACGACCGGAAAATACCCGGCCAGCTTAAGCTCTTCAATAACAGGATATACAAGCTGTGAATGGGAAGCGGAAGCCAGAGCTGTCTCAACACCATTCTCATTGAGTGTCTCAAGCAGTTCCACTGCTCCATCGATAGGCTGCACCTTATCGCTTATGACATGACTCAGAATGTGAGAGTACTGCATGTTCAGCAAGTCGAGTGTATCTTCCTGTATGCCGAATTCTCTTTTCATATCTGTCCAGAATTCGATATTACCTATACCTGCGTACCCAGCAACATCTATTCCTGTGACACCGAATCCTTTAAGGATGTCCAGCTTTGCAGCCAAATGGAGGGGTTCGCTATCCAGCAGGACCCCATCCATATCAAAGACTACGAAAGTTTTGCTTTGTCTCATGTTACCTCCTATGGAGCGTTCCAGCGCTCCATAGGAGCGTCGATATTTTTAGAGAGGCTGTTTCTTGCGGTTGCCGCCGAAGAAGCTTCTGTGCGGTGTGTACTCCCAGTTCTTGTAAAGCAGTTCGCGGTCAAAGTTCTTGACACAGCGGTTCTCTTCGCCAAATACCATGGTGTACTCTTCACCGGCATCATATGGTTTCCACTCACCTATGAACTCGTGGTTCGGATCTCCGGTGCGGGCGAAGGTTGCCCAGCACTTGGACATCTGCATTCCAAGCTTGATCGGTGTCGGCTCATGCATGCAGATGACCTTGTCTGTATTGTGGAAGATCATCGGCAGGTCGCAGCCGTGATAGGACGGCATGCCGCCCAGGAAGTGGAATGTGTAGTCGATCATATAGCTGTAAGATACGCCGCCGCCATTCTTCTTGCGGGCATCGAGATACTCAAGTGTACCTCTGCGGAACATCTTGTCCATATGATAGAGGTTCAGGATATCGTCATCCGGATATGCCTTCTTAAAGAGATCGATCATCTCATCGGTATGCTCACCAAACATGGATTTTACGCGCTCATATTTGGCTTCATCGGACATCTGGTAATCACTGAAGTCATCTTCAAAGTGATATGTCTCTGCCTCTACAGAACCTGCAATCATCGGAGTGTTAAGGCTCTTCTCTGAGAATCCGCAGGTGATCGGGTTGCCCAGATACCAGTCGTCTGCACAGGGACTGCATCCTGGCATGATTCCCTGATCAATGAGATCCGGTACTACTTCTAGATATGCTTCACGCAGTTTGTCAAACGGTACGCTCTGGATCTTCTCTACCTCACCCTTTTCAATTCCCAGTTTGTCCATGACCGCTTTAGCAGTGGCTTTGCCGTCACGCAGTTTCTTCTCTTCATCCTGGAACGGATATGTAAGTCCGCTCTGGAAAATGACTTTGTGGAACAGATCTGCTGCTTCAGGGATCTGAAGGAGAGTCATGATCTTTCCGCCGCCGCCGGACTGACCGAACAGTGTTACGTTGCCCGGGTCGCCGCCGAATTTCTCGATGTTGTCACGGACCCATTTCAGGACCAGGACTATATCTCTCATACCTACGTTGCGGGAATCCTTGAATTTATCGCTGTACTCGGACATATCAAGGAAGCCAAGGATATTAAGCCTGTGGTTGAAAGATACGACTACGATGTCATTCTCTTCTGCGAGATGGCTAGGATCATAGCTGTGCTGCTCTACTGAGCTTCCGGTAGAATAACCGCCGCCGTGTACCCATACCATGACAGGGCGTTTCTTTCCATCACCAAGGCCTCTGGTCCATACGTTGACATACTGGCAATCCTCATCTTCCGGCCAGAAATTGTATCTGAAGCACGGATCAAGACGAAGAGCAGCAGCCGGTCTGACAGACGGTTTCTGAACTGTCGGAGCTACCGGTCCGTATGTGTAGCAATCAAGGATGCCATCCCATTTTGCCGGCGTAGGCAGTTCATAACGCTTCGCGTTGGCATATTTGATGCCGTGGAAAATATAAAGTTCATCCAATTTGTACCCTCTTGCGGTACCGCCTGTTGTTTCAACGAACGGTCCTCTGTGGTCGCACCAAAAATCGTTAAGCATGTTGACCTCCATTCATTTTGCTGATGTTTATTCACTGTAAATTATTGCTTTAATCTCCGAGTTTTCCCCAGATCTTATTCAAATAGTAGTTGACGATATATCCGTCCTTGACCATTCTGCGGTCCCAAGGGCCATTAGGTCCGAATCTTCTTCCCATTCCGATAGCTGCTCTTCCGCCGTATTTCTCGATCAGAGCCTTTCCGACAAGGTTCTGTTCCCACATCATCTTGAGCTCTGCCGGGTGCGGGCAACGGCGGTGGTTACACACCTTGCCGTTGTACTCATCAACAGAAGAAATGACATCTGCGAAAGGCGGGAAGTCCTCTTCCCCTTCATATTCATGTCCGGAGAGGATGTAATTTACAATCTCCAGATATTTGTCGATATAAATCGCGTCAAAGACGCCGCATCCAGCTGCGATCCTGTCATAGTACGGGCGCAGGGATTCAAATTTCTCCAACACTTTCTTTACGTGCTCCACAGGAGCTTCGCAATCCAGGAAGTTTCCATGCACTTCGTCACCAATGAACAGGATCCTTGACTGCTTATCAAGGAACTGCAGTGAACCTATAGCATGGTTCTCTTCGTTATAGACTTCAAGCGGACGTCCCTTGAGATTGACTGTATCTCCGCCGTCAATAAAAACTATCGGGTAATCTTCAGGGAAATCTATGCCATCATAGAATCCAAACTTGAAGAAGCATCCCGGATATGATCTCGGTGACATGTATACGCAGTCAAACAGGTAGTTGTTGCATGTATGATCCCAGTGACTGTGTGTGTTGAAGATCCTGTATATAGGTTTGTCTGTCAATGTCTGGCAGAAAGCGCGAATATTGCCGGCTCCGCATCCTGAATCGATGCAGATAGCCTCGTCTTCACCTTCGATAACATATGTGTAGTCACCGTCGGAAAGAACTGCCCATGTTCCTGGTGCCAGTTCTGTTGCTTTGAAATACGGCTCGCTCGCCAGCTGGATATTACCCTCATAGTCCTCCAGATAGATCCAGTCAAGACTGTCAAAGCTGAGGGGCTCCATGTTCTTTTTCCACTTCATTTCGTCCTATCCCTCTTCAAAAAAAGAAGCAGGGGAAAACAATCAGTTTTCCCCTGCACTTTAATGATTAGTCAAACTTGAATGCTACTTTGAAATCGCCGTGTCTTCCTTCAGCATATTCGAAGGCTGTTTCCCAATCCTTAAGATCGAATATTCTGCTTACGACACCGTCTGTCTTCAGTTTGCCGTTCCTGATGTTCTCAATGACATAGGGGAAGCAATATGGGCTCAGGTGTGATCCGAGAACGTCGAGCTCTTTGCGGTCGCCGATGATACTCCAGTCGAGTGTTGCCGGTGCGCTGAATACGCTGAACTCTACGAATCTGCCGAGCTTGCGGATCATCTGCATTCCCTGTGTTACTGAACTCGGGTGGCCTGTTGCTTCGATGTATGTGTCGCAGCCATAGCCGTCTGTGAGGTCCATGATTGCCTGTACGACATCCATCTTACCGGGGTTCCATACGAGGTCTGCGCCGAACTCTTTTGCTTTCTCAAGCCTGTTGTCCTGCATGTCGAGAACGATGAGGCACTTCGGGTTGCGGGTACGTGCATAGGTGATCATTCCAAGGCCGAGTGTTCCGGCGCCTGCGATGACGACTACGTCTTCTGCATCGATCTGTGCACGGTCTACGCAGTGTTTGGAGCAGCCATACGGCTCAATGCAGATGCACTGCTCGAATGTCATGTCCTCAGGAATTCTGTGGATAACAGATCTGCCGCCTTTAAGTCTGACATACTCTGCCATACCGCCGCAGAACTCATTGAAGAATCCATACATCTCGTGTGGCTGGCACATCCAGTATCTTCCGGTCTTGCAGAATTTGCACTTGCCGCACGGTGCGATCTGGTCTGCGCAGATCCTGTCGCCGGGCTTATACTCTGTTACGTTTTCGCCTACGAATGCTACGCGTCCATAGAACTCATGTCCCGGTACGAACGGGGGCTGTACCCAGCTGGGCTGTACTCCGTCTTCGCTTCCCCAGAACATGTCTGCTCCGTGGTGGCACTTTACGTCACCGGCGCAGACGCCGCAGCCTTCAGTCTTGATGAGGATGTCATCCGGTCCGAGTTCCGGTACCGGGAAATCTTCAACATATCTGTAGTCGGTTCTGCTGTAGGCAACTAATGCCTTCATGGTTTTTGGATATTCCATTGTTTTCCTCCAATTATCAAATACTTTTTTATGTAATTAATATTTTGACAAGGATTAGTCGACCTTGATCTTGGCTCTCTGCAAGTAGTCGAGTGCAACGGTGAATACGAGGATTCCGCCCTGCATGACGTACTGCCAATACTGGTTCAAGCCCATAACGGTCATTCCGTTGGTAATGATACCGACGATGAAGATACCGTAGATAACGTTGATAACTCCGCCTTCACCACCGAATCCGTAGGAGATACCACCAACGGTGCAGGCCAGCAGGTTGTTCATCTGATATGAGTTACCACAGTTCGGCTGACCGGATTTGACACGGTATGTAAGAACGATACTTGCAATTGTTGCGCAGATGGATGCGATAACGAATGCGATCCTCTTTACGCGGTCAGTATTGATACCGCCAAGACGAGCGGCTTCAGAGTTGGAACCGGTGGCTGCCATGTGTCTGCCGAGGTATGTTCTCTTGCAGATGAAGTCGAGGATGACCATCAGGATACCGCAGATGATGACCGGGTTCGGTACCGGGCCGACATAGCCCTGGCCAAGCCATACAAGCTTGCTGTTCAATGCACCGATTGTCTTGGACTGGCAAAGCAGGTATGTGAAACCGTTGAGCATTGTGGAAAGACCCAAGGTCGCGATCATGGAGTTCATCTTGGTCTTTGTAACGATAAGACCGCCGATATATCCGTAGATAATGTTTACGATCGTAACCACGAAGATCGACATGATGGGATCCTTATTATAGTAGTCGCTGGAAATAAGCTCTGAATAAAGGATGGAAGTAAAGCTCATGACACCACCCAGAGACATATCGACGTTTCCGGTAAGCATCAAGACCATCATTCCGCATCCGCACATGCCAAGGATAGCTGCCTGTCTTGCAATTGTGATGAAGTTCTCAAAGCTGAAGAACCTTGACCCGCAGAAGATCGTAAAGAAGACGACCAAGATCGTGATGATCACCAGGTTAAAGTTCGACTTAATGAACCTCAAGAAATTATTGAAATGTGTTTTAAAATCTTTCTCTTTCATTTGCGTACACCTCTTGTTATACTTCCGCGCCAGAAGCGAGGATCAATATCTTTTCCTGATTGAATTCAGATCTGTCAAGCTCTCCGACGATCTCGCCTTCACGAACAACAAGTACCCTGTCGGACATACCGAGGAGCTCGTCCATTTCGGAGGATACCATTATTATGGAGATTCCTTGCTCACTGAGTTCTCTCATCAGGTTGTAGATCTCACGTTTTGCACCAACGTCGATTCCTCGAGTCGGCTCGTCAAGAATGAGGATGTGACATCCTGCTGCAAGGCTCTTAGCCATGGCTACCTTCTGCTGGTTACCACCGCTCATTGATCCCGCCGGAACATCAATGCTTGGCGTTTTGATCCTTAGCTTGTCACTGTATTCCTGTGCGATCTCTCTCTCTTTCTTAGAATCAACAACTGTGTATTTGGAAAGTTTCTTTGAGAGTGACACGACTATATTGCTCTTGATGGACATCCCCAGAAGAACACCTTCAAGTTTTCTGTCCTCTGATACAAGGCTCATTCCTGCATTTACGGCGTCAGCAGGGGTTTTTATCTTCGTCAGCTTTCCGTCGACGTAGATGTCTCCTTCCAGACGCCCGTCTGCACCAAAGACGCAACGTACAATCTCTGTCCTTCCCGCGCCAACCAGTCCGGCAAATCCGAGGATCTCACCTTTCTTGAGCTGGAACGATACATGGTTAACGTTTTTGCCAAGGAGTCCTTTTGCCTCAAGAACAACTTCGTCACCGACAGGAGTTATTCTCTTCGGGAACTCTGTGCTCAGCTCACGTCCGACCATCATCGTAATCAGCTGCTGTGTCGTAGCTTCATTTGTATTGATAGTACCTATGGTCTTACCATCGCGGAGAACGGTAACACGATCGGAGACCTCAAACACCTCTTCAAGACGGTGTGAGATATAGATCATGGAAACGCCTCTTGCTTTTAGTCTCTTGATACTGTCATACAGAACATCGACTTCGGCAACAGTAAGAGCAGCGGTCGGCTCGTCAAGGATGAGGAAGCGGCATGTGCCCTTTGCGATAGCCTTTACGATCTCAACCAGCTGTTTCTGTGCGTTAGAAAGGAATTTGACATATTCGTTTGGATCGATATGGATATTCATCTCATCGAATATTGCCTGCGTCCTTTTCCTGAACGCTGCGAAGTCAACAAGACTTCCTTTTTTGTGCTCATCTGTCAGACAGATGTTCTCAGCTACCGTCAGTGACGGCATGAGGTTGAATTCCTGGTAGATAACTTCGATACCAAGACTTCTTGAAAGAATGGGGTCCATATGGGTGTATTCCACACCATCGATAATGATAGAGCCTTCGTTGAACGGAATAGCACCGGAAATGGACTTGATCAATGTGGACTTGCCGGCGCCATTCTCACCAACAAGCGCATGCACTTCGCCCGGTCTAAGGTCGAAGGACACATCATCAAGAGCTACAACGCCGGGGTATGTCTTTCTGATGTGATTTACAACTAAGCTGTTATCTGCCATAGCAGTACCTCGCATATCTCGTAGTGAATTACTCGTGATCAAATCACGAGTTTCCCGCTTCGCAGGCATTAGCCTTACTCAGGTGTAGATTTAACTCCGCATCAGAGCAATAGATTTGACCTCCACGGGACTCTACGCTCTCTATTCCAGAGAGACTGTATATTTAATCATAACTTCTTTCCGGATTGTCCCCTCTCCGTTTCTTCATCTTCTGATGAATAATGGACACATACAGTCTATGTCTGTATGTGAAGAAAGCTATAACAAGAATACAAAATCTAATGAACTAATAGTTCCATAAGGCTACGAACATTCACATTTTTAAATCATGAGTGCTATCGCCTTGCTAATAAACCTTTATGAAGAGCAGAGTAATGGGAATCCCACACTCTGTTCTTCATAATTCGGTCACTCAATAACTATTTATCGAGGATTATTTGTCCAGATACGCTGAATACTCTTCAATGTTGTCCTCTGTGACGAATTTCAGTCCGTACCAGTTCTCCTGAGGATATCCGAAGTCCTCACCTGTGACTGCTGAGTGCAGGCACTCGATCATTCCGATCGGGATGTAGTCTTTCAGTCCAAGGTC
>JAFRJM010000022.1 GCA_017432285.1 Oscillospiraceae bacterium
CCAACATAGACTATACTCTGCATTAGTGACTCCCTTCATTGTATGCGGTAATCCCAACATACGGTTTGTGATGTAACTAGTATGCAGGTAAATCCACGTTGCTACAAGAACGGGGGTCATTTCATATTATCTCCTGAAGGCTCAGGTATCCGAAAGAGATACCGCACCAAAAGAGCAAGCTCTTCTGGTTGGGGTGCCGTCAATCACCCCGCGATATGCCGTCAGCCTGGAGTATAAACATCCGGTCCAGGTACAGAGGTACCTAAGGTGGGAGGCTTACTGCCAACAAATGAGAATACCACTGGACTGGCACAAGCTCGTGACTTCAGTCATGAGTAATTGACTTCATTTGATGCAGTCAGGGGACTGGCCTCCTCTATGGAAAAGAACAGGTCGGCAGACCCGTCTTCCGGCTTCGATGCAGTACTATCGTATGACGATACTATGTATGTCGTTATCCTTTACGGGGAAGAGATACTTGCTGAAGATCCTCAGCAGCAGCGCCTGGCAGCATTCGAGAGATCTTCTCTTCAGAAGATAGACGACAGGATATGCTCCGGCGGAATCATTTATTCAGTCTATATTGCGTGTACACTTGTATATTATCTTTATACTATTAGTAATAATAATACGAAATATTACGTTAAGGCCACATCAGTTGCAGTACTCGCTGTATATCTTATCTATATCGTTTTCATCGCAGTTCTGCACGCCGTATATCATATTCCGTTCTATCTCCCGAGCGGAAGCACGCTGTTCACTTTAGCTGTAAGTCTTTTGTCCGTTATTGGTGGAAACTGTGCGGCAGGTATATTACTGAGGAAAGTGCGGTTCAAAAAATTCACCGCGATCATTCTCCTTCCGGCCGTTTTTGTGCTCTCTCTCTTCAGTACGGCATTTGAATACGGTCTGAGCGAGCCAGCTCAGTTGGAAAGCTTCGATTACATCGCCGATATAGACCCAAGATATCTGGATGAGGAATACGACGGACTGGTCTACTACGACGACGAGAAGAACGTTATGGTCCTGGACGACAAGGAGTATCCTCCCAAAATGATGGACAACCCTGATTCACTCAGAGGTATAGAAAGGGCGGGAGCTTTACTGTACGAGATGGCTTACCCGTACTCCGGAAGCAGCCTCTCTCTGGTACAGCAGGATTTCGAAGGAAAACTTCCGTTCCTCTCATGCATCATATATATTATCAAGTCCGCTTTTTGGACACTGGCACCTATCCTTATAAAGAAGAAAAACAATGAGCAAGCAGACAAATGACAGAAAAGCCGTTCTGGCATATATAGGTTCCGCGCTGGTCTTCGGGACCATTGGAGTATTCAGGAGATACATATCTGTTTCTTCCGCTTTCCTGTCCTTTACACGCGGTATCCTGGGCGGTCTTTTCGTCATGGCCTATACCAGGATCACAGGCAAAGTATCCGTGCGCAGCATTCCCCGGCGCCAGCTCCTCTGGCTCATCATCTCCGGAGCAGTCATGGGCGTTAACTGGATGCTTCTCTTTGAGGCCTACAACCACACCACAGTAGCTATTGCAACTCTCTGCTATTATATGCAGCCCACTATACTCATCCTGCTGTCCCCTGTCCTCTTCAGGGAAAAACTCACCAGGAAAAAAGCACTGTGCGCAGCTGTCGCCGTCATAGGTATGGTGCTGGTAACCGGAGTCATCGGTGGGACGGGCACACAGGGAAACAGTCTCTACGGAGTGCTGCTTGGCTTGCTTGCCGCATGCTTCTATGCCGGAGTCATCATTATCAACAAGAAACTTACTGGACTGGATCCGTATCCCAAAACCCTGGTCCAGCTCCTATCAGCAGGGATAACGATGGTCCCCTACATGCTGCTGACAAACAGCTTTGACGTTTTTCCGTCAGACCCGAAAGCCGCTATCATGCTGCTTATCGTAGGACTGGTCCATACCGGGATAACATATGTCCTTTATTTCGGAAGCATGGAGCATCTGCGTACTCAGACTGTAGCGATCCTCGGATATATAGACCCGGTATCCGCTCTGTTCTTCTCGGCGCTGCTGCTGAAAGAACCTCTCAGTCTGTACAACATCATCGGAGCAATCCTCATAATCGGTTCCGCTCTTATCAGTGAATTGTAGTTCAGACACATACGAAAACACCGGCATTTCTGCCGGTGTTGTTTTTGTATAGATATTTACTGTGAGAATTTCTTCAGGGGATTGTCATCTGTAGGCTCAAGATAAATTATCTTGTTGTCCCAGTCCATCATCTGGATATGGACACCCTTGCCGTAATCCATCTGATGAGCGTAGAGAGGCACAGTCGCCTCATGGTCATCCACATAACTCTCCATGACAAGGATCATGTTATAAGTCCAGCCATTAAGCGTATCGTCATCGAATGACAGGACCTGCGTAGTATGGAAGACTTCATCGCCGATCATGACATCGTAGTTCCCGCCTGCGGTTTCCATGAATCCCACCGTTACGGCTTCATCAGCCCAGTAAGGCGAAGAGGCCAGGATCTGTCTGGGAGTCAGGACCTCTTTCGGTGCTTCAGAACCGCTTCCTGAACCGGAGCCGCTGCCTGAGCCCGAAGAACTGCTTCCGGAACCGGATGAACTGCTGCTTGAGCCGGAGGAACTGCTGCCTGAACCGGAAGAACTGCTGTTTCCCGGATTTGAAGTGCCGCCGTCGGAGTTGCTGTTCGTCTGCCCGGAACCGTTATCAGTCTGAGTCGTTCCAGGTGATGTCGGGACTTCCGGATTGTTTTTTCCGCCGAAATACATCCCGCCCAAAAAGGCCAGCACCGCTATCAGCAGAAGCGCGAGTATAGCTGTGGACCATACGAGTTTTTTGTTTACATTCTGCATTTCTTTCCCCTCCATCATCCATATCGTTCTGTATATTCTTATTCTAGATAACAGCCTTAAACAAAGCAATACCTCGTGATTCCATGTTATCTACCTCTCCTGTGAAATATTGTGGTATCATCCTTAATATAGGAACTTTTCGTTCCTGATAAAATATCAGGAGTATGCATTTTTGAAAGAGCCTCTGTTCAGAAAAAAGGAATTGCTTATCCTTGCCGTCCTCTCTCTGGTACTGCTGGGAGCCATCCTTATCCCCCGCCTTTTTCAGTCCGGTGAGGGAGTTAAGGCTGTAGTCACATACAACGGAGAAGTCATAGCAGAGATCCCGCTGGATGAACCTAATACCTATACTATAGAAGGTGACCTCACAGCGACTCTCGTAGTAGAGAACGGAAAGATAAGGTTCGTAAACTCCAGATGCTCGGACAAGATCTGCGAGGCGTTCGGGTGGATCGGAAGACCGGGCGAATCAGCCATATGCGCTCCGGCGAAACTGGCTGTTCAGATAGTATAGGACCAACATTCCTACGAAAGTATACCTCGGTCATAGCACGCTCCATTGTATAATGTATGTGTAAATAATTTTACTTACAGGAGGACATCATGGGTCTATTTGATAAAAAGATCTGCTCTCTCTGCGGAAAAGAGATCGGTATTCTCGGAAACCGCAAACTGGCAGACGGAAACATGTGCAAGGATTGCGCTTCAAAGCTTTCCCCGTATTTTGTAGGACGTTCCCGCACTTCGGTCAAAGATATTCAGGCACAACTAGCCTACAGAGAACAGAACAAGGCTAATCTTGCGAAGTTCAGCCCGACGACATATATAGACGGAACAACAAAAGTATATGTCGATGAGAATGCGAAGACCTTTATCGTGACCCGCCTGAGCAACTGGAGCAAGTCCAATCCGGACATCATCAATACCTTCCAGGTCCAGAGCGTCACATATGATGTGGATGAGGACAAGGATGAGATCTATCAGACCGTAGACGGAAAAAGCGTCAGCTATGATCCGCCACAGTACGAATACGAATATGAGTTCAACGTGACTATCAAGGTGAGCTCACCCTGGTTCGACACCATCAAGTTTGAGATGGAACAGCCCGGCTCCAAAGTCGAGAGCCGCGACAGTCAGGCATACTATGACCTGGATTACAAGTGCAGGCTCCTGCAGCACCTGCTGATGCCTCAGGTGTACGGCGTTCCGGGTCTGGAGACACCGTCATATGTCTCCACATCTTCCGGAGACCTCACCCCTGAAGAGATCGCTGCTTTCCAGGCAGCAGAACTGGCAGCAGCTCAGGAAGAATCCTGGACATGTTCTTGCGGTCACACGAACACAGCAAACTTCTGCGCATTCTGCGGAAAGCCGAAGCCGGTAACTAACCGCTGGTTCTGCCCTCAGTGCGGCAAGGAGAACACAGGCAACTTCTGTGTGTACTGCGGAACGAAAAAACCGGACTTCATCTAAACACAAGAAACATCTTCCACGGAGGATCTTCCTCCGTGGATTTTTGTTTTCACCGGTATTTGCACACTGTTATAATGGCAGAAGAAACAATATTGTACGGAAAGCAGGCTGTCACATGCAGGACTATCCAAAGATACAGATAAGCGAAAGAGGGACCCGTGAGCTGAAGAACAGATTCCCATGGGTCTATGATACCGAGGTAACCGCATCTGGAGAAATCCCGGACGGTTCGGTCTGCTATGCGTACAGTGAAAAAGGAAGGTATCTCGCTACAGGATTCTATAACTCCAATTCCAAACTGAGATTCCGCGTTTTGTCTACAAACTCCAACGACGTCATAGACGAAGCGTTCTGGAAGAGGAAAGCGGAGTGGGCCGTTCAGTACCGCAGGGACGTCATGAGAGAAGGGTTCAGCTGCTGTAGGATCATATTCGGTGACGCGGATGGATTCCCCGGTCTCACAGTGGACAGATACGAGGACGTTCTCTCCGTGGAGATCTACTGCCTGGGCATAGAGCAGAGAAAGCAGGACATATACCGCGCTCTTCTGGAGTCATTCAGCAATATCGGTGAGATCATCTCATGCATACGTGAGCGAAGCGAAGGGAAACTCCGTACCCTTGAAGGAATGGAAGACAGCGTTTGTTATCCTTCTGTTGAAGGTTTCTCTCTAACACCAAAGGAGCAAGTCGTCATTACTGAGAACGGCCTGAAGTTCGCTGTGGATGTAGCGTCCGGACAGAAGACCGGATACTTTCTGGATCAGAAGAACAACCGTGCTGCCGTAGGCAGACTCGCCAAAGGCAGAAATGTACTGGACGTTTGCACTCATAACGGAGGCTTTGCCCTGAACTGCGCCGCAGCAGGAGCAGAGTCTGTTCTTGGAATAGATATCTCCGCACCTGCTATCCGGCAGTGCGAAATGAACGCTGAGCTCAACGGACTCACGAATGTGCGTTTCGAGCAGCACGATATGTTTGATTTCCTTAACGAGACACTGGATGCAAAGCAGCATCCCTGGGATCTCATAATCCTGGATCCTCCGGCATTTACCAAGAGCCGATCCACCGTGCACAGCGCCAGCTTGGGATACGAGGAGCTAAACTATCTGGCGATGCGTCTGCTCCCGAGAGGCGGATACCTTTGCACCTGCTCGTGCTCCAGATTCATGACTCCTGACCTGTTCATGAAAGCCGTATCTGACGCCGCTCTTAAAGCGAATGTATCCCTTAGGCTCATAGAGAAACGCGGAGCCTCTCCGGACCACCCGGTCCTCATAGGTGCTCCGGACACCGAATACCTCAAGTGCCTGATCTTTCAGGTCGTTTAAACATAACAGTACAAAACGCGCTGACCGGCAATCCGGCTCAGCGCGTCTTTTTAATGTTTGTTAAACCTGCTCCGCAACAGTCTCCTTTGCTCCGGACAGGACTTGGATCCATGATCCTTTCTTCACCAGGATATAAACTATGATGCATTTCAGTATATCCAGCACCTTCTCTATCCAGTAGAAAGGAATTATTGGGATAGTGGTGAAATACGCTATTATCACAGCTGCAACCACGCTCACGCCCCAGATGAATCCTGAATCGAATAGGAATGTGGTCACTGTCTTGCCGCCCGACCTGATAATGTAGTACGCGGCGTTATAGAAGGAGTTAAGTATCGCGTTGAATGCCTCGCCCCATATCAGCCACTTTGCTATGTGATGCACTTCAGCGGAAAGATTGGGATACAGCGCAGGCACGAACGGGCAGAGGATCAAAAGAAGAATGGCCACTCCGGCCCCAACGACCACTGAGAATCCCAGCAGCTGTCTGCTGGCCTCCTCCGCTCCCTTTCTGTCTCCGGAACCGAGAAGATTTCCCATGACGACTCCCACGGCAGCACCGAGCGCGAAGATAGACACACTGGTGAGGAACTGAACAGTAGACGCAATGTTCACCGCCGCTACAGTGCTTAGTCCCCTGTACGAATAGCACTGGGTTATAGTTGCAACGCCGATCTGCCACACTGTCTCATTGAGAGTCAGCGGAAGTCCTGTGAAAAGAATCTGTTTAGCCAGCTGGCCCGGTACACGCAGAGTGCTGAATGCTCCTTTAAGGAATGGCAGCCTGTCCGTGTGCGTGTGGCACCATATTATGTTTATCAGCGCCTCAAGGACACGGGATGTTATCGTGGCAAGAGCCGCTCCGAGGATCCCTATCCTTGGTATCAGGAAGAAGTTTACTGCCAGACAGGACAGCACTCCGACGATGCTGGAATACATCGGTACCTTGTTCTCCTCATTTACCCTGAGGATGCTCGTGTATCCCATGTTGAGCGCAAGCGGAAGGAATGATATCACCAGAAGTCTCAGGTATCTCGTTCCTTCTCTTAATGCGAACTCTGTATCTGATCCTTCGCTGTCGCTGTAGATATACAGTTTAACAAGCGGTTCTCCCATGGTCAGAAATATCGCTGCCGCCGCAGCTGCAACCAGTACGCCAACGAGCACCATGAATCGGAACGTGTTGCGCAGATTCTCTGTATCTTTTTTGCCGTGGAACTGCGCGGCGAAGATCTC
This sequence comes from Oscillospiraceae bacterium, assembly GCA_017432285.1. Taxonomy (GTDB): domain Bacteria; phylum Bacillota; class Clostridia; order Oscillospirales; family Ruminococcaceae; genus RUG11783. Next base: position 6,902 of record JAFRJM010000022.1, read on the forward strand.
AGCGCCGGACATCGCTCCCCATATACACATGATATATATGCTCACGAGCTGGTTCGCGACCGCCACTCCGGCGAGCTGTTCTGTCCCGAGCCGTCCCACTGTTATGTTATTCACCAGCCCTATGAGGTTAGTGAAAGTATTCTGTATCATCATAGGCAGAGCTATCGAAAGGATAGTCCGCATGAATTTCTTATCAGGAAGAAGTGTTTTTACCTTTACCATCTATAATACCAACTAGATCTTATGCACAGAAATGTCAACTACCATGCACTACGTTTATTTTTTCCAGAAACTATGCTAAACTACTGTGTAACACAAGAGTCAAGAGGTAACCGGCAAAAATATGAGGAACTTTTACACAATCAATGAATTCGCTCAGGCTGTGGGCACTACCAAAGACACCCTGCTGCATTACGACCGCATAGGGCTGTTTCACCCTGACCTGGTCGCAGATAATGGATACCGATATTATTCGCCTAAGCAGATCTGGCTGTTCACACAGATACAGAGACTGAAAAAGATGGACGTGGGTCTCAGGGATATCCGAAGCTACATGGACACAAGAGACCCGGAGAAATATTCGGATCTGCTTAAAGAGCACATGCTGGAAGCCCGTGAAGAGATAGAGCGCCTCAACAACATGATCGAATCCATGGAGCGTTCTCTCAAAAATGTGGAAGAAGCCATGGGAAGCGACGATTCCTTTAATGTTGTTCATTGCGAGGCTGTCTGGGGCATACGGACACAGACCGTTGATGAAGCTTTCGGAAAGGATTACCTCAAATTCTGGAAAAGACTGGAAACCAAGTACGACTTTGCCACAAGCACTCTCACAGGAGCAGTTAAAATGGAAGAGATCCTGGCGGAGATAGACAACGGAGATCAGTGCGATTACCTGTATCTGCAGCTCAATCCGAAGCGGCATCCTGACGCAGAGATAGTCAGACCGGAAGGAGATTATCTGGTAGGATACCACACCGGCAGGGACTCTGATCTCATGAAAACTTACAAGAAGATGGTCCTTTATGCAGAAGAACACGGACTTAAGTTCGGCGAATACGCCTACGAAGAATACCTAGTGAGCCAGATCGCAGTGATGGACAGCAGTTCCAATGTCACCAAGATACTTCTGCAATTGGCATAGGAGAGAAAAATGGATAAAGCGATAGAACAGATAAGAAACAGATTGTCTGAACTGGCGGATCCTGAATACGGCGAATTCCAGTCCAGACTGATCCCCAATGTGGAGAACGCATTGTTCATCGGCGTTCGTACTCCTGCGCTGAGGGCATATGCAAAAGAGCTTTACGGCACAGAGGAAGCCCCCGTATTCATGAAAGATCTTCCTCACAAATACTTTGATGAGAACCAGCTCCACGCTTTTATTCTGGACAGAGCAAAGCCATTCGACTACGCCATAGAGGAAGTGGAGAAGTTCCTCCCGTACGTAGATAACTGGGCTACCTGTGACCAGCTCAGTCCGGCAATATTCAAGAAAAACAAAGAACAACTTCTTCCTCATATCCTCGCATGGATCAGGTCAGATCGTGTATATACCGTCAGGTTCGGAATAGGCATGCTCATGGCTCATTATCTGGATGAAGCATTCGATCCGGAATATCCAGAACTGGTGAGCAGGATACGTTCTGAAGAATACTATATAAATATGATGATAGCCTGGTATTTCGCTACTGCTTTAGCAAAACAGTACGATGCTGTTGTCCCTTATATCGAAGACCGAAAACTGTCCCCATGGGTGCACAACAAAACGATCCAGAAAGCAGTTGAGAGCTACCGCATCACAGACGAACAGAAAGAATACCTGCGCTCACTGCGCATAAAGAAAGGCTGATACATGTACGGGATCTATATCCACATACCGTTCTGCATACGCAAATGCCCTTACTGCGATTTCTACTCCGTCCCCAAGGAGTCGGATCTGTGCAGCAGATTCCTTAATGCGCTCAGAAACGAGATACTCTCATTCGACCCTGTTGAAGCGGACACGGTATATTTCGGAGGTGGGACTCCTTCCCTTCTCACTCCGGATGAGATCTCAGATATCATATCTCTGCTGCGTGAACACAACCGGATAACGGAAGATGCGGAGATCACCATGGAGTGCAATCCTGCTACAGTCGATGTGGACCAGCTCAGGGGATTCCGCGAAGCAGGCGTCAACCGTCTGTCCATAGGATGTCAGAGCTTCCAGCCTGACCTTCTGTCTCATCTGGGCAGGATGCATTCAGCGGATGAAGCCAAACAGACAGTTCAGGACGCAAAAGAAGCAGGCTTCAGCAATATAAGCGTGGACATAATGCTCGGCATCCCGTACGCCACTCCGAATACCACAAAGGCAGACGCTGAGATTGCCCTGTCTCTTGGCATTCAGCATGTATCCGCATATCTGCTCAAGATCTGCGAGGGCACACCTTTCTCCAAAGGCGTCCCGGGCATCCCTTCTGATGACGTGCAGGCGGACTGCTACAAGGTCTTCTGCGATGCCATGAAATCCGGCGGCATGCATCAGTATGAGATAAGCAACTTTGCTGTCCCCGGATACGAGAGCCGGCACAACCTCAAATACTGGGAATGCGGCCAGTGGCTGGGACTCGGGCCTGCAGCCCATATGAGCACTGGGAAATACAGGGCATCGTTCCCGGGGAATATAAACATATTCCTGGACAGGTTTGAAAACGGACCGGCAGAAGATCCGCTGAGATACTTCAGGTACGAAGGCCATGTGGATGGCGATGAGTATATCATCATGGGTATGAGAACCGATTCCGGGATCTCCCGCTCCGTCCTGAAAGAAAGATATGGTCAGGAATTCACGAAAGATCAGGAAGAATTCCTTGCACAATGTGAACAGCATGGTCTGATAGAGCAGGACAGTGATACTGTAAGGCTTACCGGAGAAGGATATCTCCTCTCCAACTCCATCCTTTCAGAACTGATCTGAATATATTTCCAACAAAAAACGCAGGTGCGCATTGCACCTGCATTTTTTCTGTTGAGTTTTAACTTAGAGTCCGAGATCCTTATCATCCAGCTCTTTGAGAAGCTCGTCGATATCCTTGGAGATATCTTCTGCCTTCTCTTCAACTTCTTCCTTTGCTCCTTCGAAGACTTCTTCTACTTCCTCTTTGAGCTCCGGAACTTCTGCTTCAAGCTCCTCGATCTTGCCTTTTGCGGCTGATACGAACTCATTGGCTTTTTCTGTGACCATGTCGGTAGCGGCCTTAAGATCTTCCTTTACTGTCTCGGCAAGGGGTTTCTCCGGAGCTTCATACTTTACGCTAAACTCACGGGATCCATTCTCGTCAACCTTGTTGATGACTTTAAGGATGCCCTTTTTACCAAGATAATAACCGGCGCCGGCTGCCAATGCTGCCAATGTTGCGAGGTTACCTAATTTTGCCATTTTTCTTTTTCCTTTCTATTTTTCACAGAGTGTTTTCAATCCAAGTAGGATCATATTGTCCAGTCCCTGTTCCCGCTCTTCTGCGGTCAGGACCTGTTCCTGTACGTGGGGGCCTCCTGCTACTGTCATGAGCATCAAGGCCTGTTTCTGGTAATGTGCGGCAACTGTATACAGCGCTGCACCTTCCATCTCACTGGCGATGATTCCATACTCCGCCCAGAGGTCCGGTTTGAAGAACCTCTCGTCACGGTATAGCAGATCGTTGCAGATGGTGTTGCCTACGAATACGTTGACTCCCATCTCCACCGCCTTGTCGTATGCCTTCCTGAGAAGGAAGAAATCCGCGCAAGGAGCATAACTGCCCTGAAACCAGTGATCGTTGAGCGAACTCGTTGTGCTGGTAGCCTGTGAAAGGACGATGTCGTTCACCTTCATGCCTTCCTTCAGGCCTCCTGCTGTCCCGATACGGATCAGCTGTTCGCATCCGTATTCGGTGCACAGTTCGGTGGCATAGATGTGTACTGCAGGGATACCCATTCCGGTACCCATGACCGACACTTCTTCTCCGTTCCACTTTCCGGTGTAGCAGAGCGCGCCTCTCACCTGATTTACGAGTTTCGGCTCGTCAAAAAACTTTTCCGCAATATATTTCGCTCTCATCGGATCGCCCGGCAGAAGGATCCTGCTGGCGATCTCGCCTGGTTTAGCTTCAATATGCATGCTCATCGTTCAGTACCCCCAGGAACGATACACATCTTGATCAGGCTTATTTGGAAGCTGCCGCCACGATAGCTGCGAAATCATTGGGCTTCAGAGAAGCTCCTCCGATAAGTCCGCCATCGATGTCTTCCATGGAGAGAAGTCCTTCTGCGTTTCCTGCATTCATGGATCCGCCGTACTGAATCGTCAGTGCCTCGGCGACCTCCTCACAGTAGAGCTTTGCAACGACCTTGCGGATGAACTCGCAGACTTCAGCTGCCTGCTCGTTGGTTGCAGTCTTGCCTGTGCCGATAGCCCAGATAGGCTCATAGGCGATAACGACGTTCTTGAGATCCTCTGCGGTCATGCCTGCAAGTGCTGCCTCGACCTGAGCGCCTACGAAAGACTCTGTCACACCGTCTTCTCTCTGCTGGAGGCTCTCACCTACGCAGATGATGGTCTTGAGACCTGCAGCCAGTGCTGCACGAGCGCGCTTGTTTACTGTCTCGTCTGTCTCAGCAAAGTACTGGCGTCTCTCGGAGTGTCCGAGGATAACATATTCTACGCCTGCTTCTGTGAGCATGCGGGGAGAGATCTCTCCGGTGAAAGCACCGTGATCCTCGAAGTGGCAGTTCTGAGCTGCTACATGGACATTGGAGCCTTTTGTAAGCTCGACAGCGACTGCGATGTCAGTAAAAGGAACACCGATAATTACAGTGCAGCCTGCGTCCTTGACCAAAGGAAGGAGATCGCAGATGAGTTCCTTTGCCTCACTGGCAGTCTTGTTCATCTTCCAGTTACCGGCGATGATAGCCGCGCGTTTGTCTTTCTTCATAACACTTACTCCTTATCAGTCATAGCTGTGATGCCGGGCAGTTCCTTGCCTTCAAGGAATTCAAGGGATGCGCCGCCGCCTGTGCTGATATGGGTGATGCGGTCTGCAAATCCAAGGGAGTTGACTGCCGCTGCGGAGTCTCCGCCGCCAATGATGGAGGTGCAGTCTGCCTCTGCGAGTGCGGTTGCAACTGCCTTTGTTCCCTCTGCAAGCTGCGGGTTCTCAAATACGCCCATAGGTCCGTTCCAGACAACTGTCTTTGCGCTCTTGATAGCGTCTGCGAAGAGTTCGCGTGTCTTCGGTCCGATATCCATGCCCATCTTGTCTGCCGGGATCTTGTCTGAATCGTAGACTTCGGTCTCGACTTCTGCATCGATAGGATTCGGGAACTCTTTGGTAACTACTGTGTCGACCGGGAGAAGGAGCTTTACGCCGTTCTTCTCTGCTCTGTCGAGCATCTCTTTGCAGTAATCGATCTTTGTTTCATCCAGGAGGGATGTTCCGATCTCATTTCCCTGTGCCTTCAGGAAGGTGTATGCCATGCCGCCGCCGATGATGAGTGTATCTGCCTTGTTGAGCAGGTTCTCGATAACTGCAAGCTTGTCTGCGACTTTTGCGCCGCCGAGGATGCATACGAACGGACGGACAGGATTCTCAACTGCGTTTCCGAGGAATTCAACTTCCTTGGCCATGAGATATCCGTTTGCGGATTCTTTGACGTATTTGGTGACGCCGACTGTTGAGCAGTGTGCTCTGTGTGCAGTGCCGAATGCGTCGTTTACGAACAGATCTGCGAGAGAACCGAGTTCCTCAGAGAAGTTCTCAACGTTCTTCTCCTCTTCGGGACGGAAGCGGGTGTTCTGGAGAAGGATAACATCTCCGTCTTTCATGGCTTCAACTGCTGCCTTTGCATTGGGTCCTACGACCTCATCGTCTGCTGCGAATACTACTTCTTTTCCGAGAAGCTCTGAGAGACGAACTGCTACAGGAGCCAGTGTGAGCTCGGGTTTCGCTGTTCCCTTCGGCTTGCCGAGGTGGGAGCAAAGGATAACGCGTGCGCCATTCTCTACCAGATAATTGATGGTGGGAAGTGCTGCGCGGATACGTGTATCGTCTGTGATGACGCCCTCTTTGAGAGGTACGTTGAAGTCACAGCGGACGAGTACGCGCTTGCCATTGACAGCCAGATCTTCAACCGTTTTCTTGTTGAATTTTGCCATGTTGTATTCTCCTTTTATACTTCAATAATTTATACATCCTTTTTCAGTGTGTGATGAAGCCCCATCTCACACCATTATAATTATAGATTTTACGGTACGCTCACGCAAGGAGACAAAAGTACCGTTTTTAGCTAGATCTACTTTTTTCTCAGATTCTCAGCAAGCGCTGCGAACTGTTCCATCGTGAGGGTCTCCGCTCTGGCATTTTCCGCTATTCCAGCTTCTGCCATGGCATTCCGGACAGCGTCTTTTCCGGTACCCAGAAGCGCAGAGATAGCGTTAAGCGCAGTCTTCCTCCTCTGGCCGAAAGCAGCTCTCACCACGCTGAAAAACCATTCTGTGTCATTCACATCCACTGATGGCTCCTTGCGTATCTCCAGCCTGATGACGCATGATGTCACCTTGGGCTGAGGTCTGAATGCTCCGGGTCTGACGTCGAACAGGATCTTTGGCTCGCTGTAATACCACACCGCTGCAGATACCGCGCCGCACTCTCTTGAGCCTGGGACTGCACACAGGCGCTGCCCTGCCTCCTTCTGCACCATTACCGTAATGGATTCGACAGGAAGCTCTTCCTCCAGGAAGCGCATGATGAGAGGAGATGTTATGTAATACGGCAGATTCCCCACTATGGCCACAGGCATATCACCGAACTGCTCTTCTAAAAGCAAGCGGAGATCCACTTCCATGGCGTCTCCCTGGATAACAGTGACATTCGGGAATTCACTGAGATTCTCAAGCAGCTGAGGAATAACATCTTCGTCTATCTCTATGGCTACGACCTTCTCCGCTCTCCTGGCGAGTTCAACCGTAAGCGCGCCAAAACCGGGCCCGATCTCCAGAACACCTATCCCGTCTATCTGAGCCTTCTCTGCGATCCTCGGGCAGACCGTGCTGTCTACCAGAAAGTTCTGTCCAAGAGATTTCTTCGCCTTATGCTGTTCTTTCCCCGGTGCGTATTTAGTCATGGTAGTCCGGATTCTTCTCGAATACTACGAAAGGAAGCGGGCAGAGCTCTTTCATGGTGTGCTCCCATACAGCCTTAGGGCATGCGTCGATGACCGGCACATCAAAGTTCTCACAGAACTCCGTCATTACCTGACGGCATGCCAGGCATGGACCGCCGTCCGCACCGCTTCCGTTGGTGTATACAGCAAGAGCTTTGAAAGTCCTGCATCCTTCAGATACCATCTTGAAGATCGCTGTGCGCTCAGCACAGACAGTCATGCCGTAGCTGGCATTCTCAATATTGCATCCCGTGTATATCTTGCCGTCCGTGCCCAATACAGCGGCGCCGACCATGTATTGAGAGTACGGGCAGTACGCCTTTTCCCTGGCCTGTCTTGCGGCCTCGATCAGTTCTTCCTTGTTGATCATGATTTCCCTCCATATTTGTTTTCTTTATTAATTATACTAAATTACTTTTGTCTTTTCTCTTAGCTTTTCTTTATTAATTTTTTAAGAAAAACACACCTGCGGTCCAGCCGCAGATGCGTTTGTTAATATGATACTTCTCTTATTTACAGAAGATCTCTATTGCCTTAGATGCGAAGACAGCCGTTCCTTCTCCGCCTGCCTTATCTATGTTTTCCGTAAACTCACCGCCTGCGGCATACATCTTCCCCAGACCGTTCAGTACTTCCTTTGAACATTTGTAGAAATTGTCCGAGATATATGTCTGAAGTTTCTTTGCCAAATCCTGTGCTTCAGCAGAAGCCGGATCTGTATCCCTGATCTCGCCGAACTCGGCAAATATCTTCATTAGGCCTTTGCCTGCATCGACCTGCTCATCTGCGGATTTGTCCCTGAACTTCTCCTCGTTCTCCGCATATTCGGGAGTATTGCCCCATTTTGCCTTTGCTTCTGCGGCATACTCCTCCAGTTTTGTTTTGTCAAATTCTCTGAAACTCACTTCAGTCTCCTCCTGTTCGTATACTCTTGCGGCGAGAGCGATGAGCCCTTCTATGTGCTCTTTTTTCAGCTTCAGCAGTGAGATCTGCTGTTCCAGCGCTTTGGCTCTGTCGAAATCCGGGCTGCTGATTATCTCCCTGATCTCCTGAAGCGGGAACTCCAGTTCCCTGAAGAGCATTATCTGCTGAAGCCTTTCAAGCGCAGCGTCATCGTATAAGCGGTAACCTGCTTCCGTGTAGTCTGAAGCCGGCAGCAGCCCTATGCTGTCGTAGTACTGCAGCGTCCGTATACTCACTCCGGCAAGTTCGCTCACCTGATGGACAGTCAGCATTTTCTCTCACCTCTTTCCAGGAATACTGTAAACTATTACGTAACGTCAGAGTCAAGCCTTTTCGTCATTATATCACTATCTTTTTTATTGATTTAATCTTTAAATTTCCTTATTATATTTTAGGATGATTTGAGACCATTTTCGGAGGGAATTCCATGACACGCAGAGACAAAGTCAACTATTATTTGGATATCGCTGAGTCCGTGAGCGAGCGCGGCACATGCCTTCGCCGCAGATACGGCTGCATCATAGTCAAGGACGATGAGATCGTCAGCACCGGCTATGCAGGAGCACCGAGAGGCAGAAAGAACTGCTGTGACCTCGGCTACTGCAGAAGAGAAGCTCTTAACGTACCGAGAGGCGAGAGATATGAGCTCTGCCGCAGCGTACACGCGGAGCAGAACGCCATCATCAGCGCTTCCCGCAACCAGATGCTTGGCGCCACAATGTACCTTGTCGGTGTCGAAGGAAAAGACGGCAGCTACACACCTAACGCTGAGTGCTGCTCTCTGTGCAAGAGAATGGTCATCAACGCTGGTATTTCCACCGTGATCGCCAGGATAGACAAGACCAATTTCAGAGTGTTCGACGTCGCTTCTGAGTGGGTGGACCAGGATGACTCTCTGGAGGGAATCGAGGGATGATCCTCTGTGCTGATGTAGGAAATACAAATATAGTTCTCGCCGCATACAGAGGCGAAGAGCTTATCTTTACGTCCCGCCTGAAGACTGACTCCACTCTCACGAGAGATCAGTATGCAGTAGAACTCCACTCCCTTCTTGAGGTCTATAACATATCTCCGGATGAGTTTACAGGAGCCATCGTAGGATCAGTCGTGCCTCAGCTTACGACTGTACTGAGCCAGGCTATCGAGATGTCTCTCGGCTGCAAGTGCATAGCTCTTGCATCAGGAATCAAGACCGGTCTCAATATCGCCATAGACAACCCCGCCGAATGCGGCGCTGATCTTGTAGCTGAAGCAGTTGGCGCAAAGAACCACTATCCGCTTCCTGTGATCGTTGTCGATATGGGAACTGCAAGCAAGATCGTTGCGGTGGATGCGAAGGGCAACTTCATCGGGGGCTCTATCCTTCCCGGAATGCGCACTTCAATGAACGCGCTTATCGGATCTGCAGCTCTTCTTGCAGACTTTGAATTTGATACCCCTAAACACGCGATCGGAAAGAACACTGTCGACTGTCTCCGCAGCGGCTCAGTTCTCGGATTTGCGTCCATGATAGACGGCATGATCGAGCGCTTTAAGAAGGAGCTCGGAACAGATGCCTCTGTCGTAGCCACAGGCGGACTCGTTCATTATGTGCTCCCGTCCCTTAAAACAAAAATGGTATACCGCGAAGACCTCGTGACAGAGGGACTGCGCATCATATACGAAAAGAACAATTAACAAAAATCATTCGCCGCATCCTGTTACAGGAGCGACAGAAGGAGAAAAAAATGAATTCAAAAAACAAAATGAGCGTACAATACTTAGCACGACTCGCAATGCTTCTGGCGATAGTTATCATCTTCACAGTATTTAACATCGCCAACATCCCGGTTGGCCCGATCGTCGCCACCGTCTATCAGGTCCCTGTCATCATCGGAGCCTGTCTGCTCGATGTCAAGGCAGGAGCTATCCTCGGCGGAGCATGGGGCCTTCTCAATTTCTGGCTCGCTATCACAGGCCAGACCACCGACGTCGTGGCACTTACCGCGATCTCGGAAAGCCCGTTCGGATACTTCTGCGTATCTTTCCTCCCCCGTCTTGCAGTCGGCATCGTGGCCGGACTTCTTGCAAAATGGCTGACAAAGAAAAGCAGCTCTGTATCCTATATCGTGACCGGAGCTCTCGGTTCCCTCACCAACACTGTCGGATACCTCGGTCTCCTGTACCTGCTTTTCAAGCACGTCATCGCAAGCGCATACGGAATGGATGTTTCCGCTGTTTTCGGGCTTGTACTGTCTGTTGCCGGAACCAATGGTCTGGTTGAAGCAGTAGTTTCCGCAATTCTCGTCCTTGCTATCTGCAAGGCAGTCAACGCACTCGACAGAAAGAAATAATGAGTAACAGAATCAAATATTTACTGTTTGACATGGATGGCCTGCTCACAGATTCTGAGCGGGTCACCTTTGAAATATGGGAAGATATTTTCCGCGAACACGGATATCATCTCACACTGGACTTCTATATCCGGATAATCGGAATGGTGGACACCCAGATAAAGGACATCATTGCCGAGGAGTATCCCGGGCTTGATGCCATGAAAGACGTATACCCTGAATGGGATGCGCGCTATGAGACCCTGGCTCCTCTCGGAGGAGTTCCTCTCAAGAAAGGCGTCTTTGAGCTTCTGGATTACTGCGATGCACATGGACTCAAGAAATCCATCGTTTCGTCCAACTATTTGCACTGGATAGAGACCATTCTCAAGGCGGACGGTGTGTTCCATCGCTTTGACCATATAATCGACGGATCTCTTGTCCATCACGGAAAACCGGATCCCGAACCTTTCCTTCTTTCCATGGATGAGTTCGGCGCGCTTCCGGAAGAATGTCTCGTACTTGAGGATTCCAACAGCGGAGTCATCGCCGGAAAGCGCGCAGGGATGAGCGTGATCTGCATACCGGACCTGAAGCACCCCAGCGAGGAAGCCCTAGCACATTGCGATGCAGTCCTTCCTTCATTGCTGGATGTCATCCCATGGCTGGAAAAGCATAACAAGGAGTTGGAAACATGATACCTGCTTCAGAACTTGTTCTGTCTATAGCGGACAAATACCGGGACAGATTCCTTGAGATATTCCGTCATCTTCACAGGAACCCTGAGATAAGCAACCAGGAGTATGACACCTCTGCCTATATAAAAAACATACTTTCCGATCTTGGTATCGATCTTATCGACCTTGGTCAGAAAACAGGAGCCGTAGGTCTGCTCACCGGCGCACAGGACGGTCCATGCATCGCTCTGCGCGCGGACATTGATGCCCTTCCTGTAAAAGAGGATTCTTCCTGTCCGTTTCCATCTGAACGCGAAGGCGCTATGCATGCCTGCGGACATGACACACATATTGCATCTCTGCTCAGTGCAGCCATCATACTTTCAGAGATGAGAGATCAAGTAAAAGGCAGCGTGAAGTTTATCTTCCAGCCCGCTGAAGAAAGGAACCTGGGAGCTATCTCCATGATCTCTGCAGGTGTGCTTGAAAATCCTCAGGTAAGCGCGTGTTTCAGTTTCCACAACTCGCCCGAGATCCCGACAGGCACTGTGGCTGTCCTGCCAGGCCCGATAATGGCCGGTCTCAACACTATAGACATAGTCGTTAAGGGAAAAGGCGGTCACGGCGGCATCCCTCAGAAAAATACTGATCCGGTCGTTGCTTCAGCTGCCATCATTCAGTCACTGCAGACCATAGTCAGCAGAAACATGGCACCCACAGATGCAGGTGTTGTATCTATCTGCAGTGTCCACACGAACAATGAGCTCATAAGCAACGTGATACCTGACAGCGTCCGCATGGAAGGGACGGTCAGATTCTATTCATATGAGAATAAAGCTCTGATAAACAGACGTATCGATGAGATAGTGCGAAATATCGGAGAAGCATATGGATGCGAGACCGAATTCTGGACCTCAGAGGATCTTCCCATCACTTCCAACGCTCCTCTTCCGGGGCAGAGAGATCTTTATGACATCGCTCTTAAGACCGTCGAGACCATAGGAGCAGTTCCTGTACAGCCGGATCCGTCCGGGGGCGGTGACGATTTCTCCCACTATCAGCTTGGTGCCGGTGGGAAGCCCGGTGTACCCTCTTTCTTCTACTGGCTCGGTGTGAGGAACGAGGAGAAGAACTGCATCTACTCATGGCACAGCCCACACTATCAGGCTGACCCGGATGCAATCTTTTTGGGCGCCAAACTGCTGGCTGAATCAGCAATTTTAGCCGCACAAGAATTCTAAACATCCAACAGTTAATAAGGAAAACTTTTATGCATAACGAATTCACATCAAGGCAGCTGGCTCTTGGAGCTATCATCGCTGCTCTGTATGTAGTCATAACCATAGTATTCGCCCCTATCTCGTTCGGATACATGCAGGTCAGGATCTCCGAGGCCCTCACCATCCTCCCCCTGTTTACCGAAGCTGCAGTTCCGGGGTTGTTTATCGGATGCGTCCTCGCAAACCTTCTTGGCGGAGCAGTTCCTCTGGATATAGTATTCGGAAGCATCGCGACGCTTATCGGAGCTGTTCTGGCACGCGCTCTTAGGTCTAATCGCTGGCTTGTGCCGATCCCGACCATCGTCTCCAATGCCATCATCATTCCATTGGTTCTCAGATACGGCTACGGAGTCGATATCCCGTATATTCTGTCCGCAGGTTACATTGCTGCAGGCGAATTCCTTGGGAGCTTCGTTCTCGGAGAGATCCTTGCCTCTGCCCTCATGAAATATAAAGATCATCTTAACTAAGCGATGAACTTCTGTCCGGAGAAACAGTATGCATATTCAGATCTACTCGATAATGACAGTTGAAGAGGCACTGGCTGTCGCAGACGCGGGAGCTGACAGGATAGGGATACTGGTAACAGATCCTTCCAATCCCAATCATTTCCCCTGTGAGATATCTGAAGAAGAGGCTCTGCCCATCTTCAGAGCTCTCAAAAACGTGGCTACCTCTGTTCTCATCAGTGTAGCTCTGGATGAAGAGGCAGTGCTTGGGCAGGTAGAACGCCTGAAACCTGATGTTCTTCATCTATGCGCAGGAGTAAAAGGCAGTCCAGAGTTCAGGGAAAAGCTGAACAGCAGGTGCCCCGGCGTCGAGCTTATGGAAGCGGTCGGTGTGCAGGACGAGGCAGCGTTTGATGAGGCTGTTCGCATAAGTCAGTACGCAGACACCATAATTCTTGACAGCGTCGATCCCAATATAGCCGGTATAGGCGCTGCCGGAGTCACACATGACTGGAACCTAGACAGGGAGATAATAGATTCTGTCTCAGTCCCCGTAATTATGGCCGGCGGTCTCGGTCCGGACAATGTCAGCGAAGTCCTCAAGTATCATCCCTGGGGAGTCGATTCTCTCACAAAGACAAGCATCGTTGAAAACGGTGTGATAATCGGTAAAGATATAGATAAAGTCAGAAATTTCTGTCAGATCATTAAGGATAATTCTTCAGTGCCCGGAGGAAATACAATGGATATCCTGTGTGTAGGAGATCTCAACGGTGACCTTATATTCCCGTATGGAGAAGCCAAAAAACAGTTAAGCGGCGAAGATCCTGTGACCGTCTCATTCCGTGTAGGTGGTACTATGGGAAATATGGTTCAGCACCTCGGTCTGCTTGGCGATCACCCGTATTTCGTTGGCGATCTGTGCTGCGATTCGATAGGAAGATCCCTGCAGACAGCTCTGAAGGATCTCGGCGTGGACCTGTCGTATGCGATAGAGGGCAACAACGTCGCCATGCTGTGCGTCGCAGTAGTCGAGGAGAATGGAGACAGACTGATACTTCCGTGGTTCCCGCCGGGAAGCACTACACCTCATCTAACAAAAGAAAGTTTCTCCAAAGTGCCGCGCAAGGATTACTGGCTGTTCAGCAGCGGTATGATGATGTCTAATGAGGAAGAAACGATGAGAAGCGTCGTTGAATTCTTCCGGGAGATGAGGGAGACCACAAACTCCAAACTCCTGTTTGACCTGAACCTCCGCATAGAGAGCTACGGTCTCAATGATCTGCGCAGGCATTACTATGAAGAGATGTTCTCGCTGTGTGATGTGCTGATCGGCAACTACAAATATGAACTGGATTTCTTCACTTCCACAGATGATATGGTTGAGGGCTGCAAGGAACTCGGTAAAGACAAGATCATCGTCTGCCATAACGGAGCAGAAAATGTTCTTGTGGTGGATCACGGAGATGCGTATTTCGTTCCTGTGACCCCCGTGGAAACGAAGCACACCATAGGCGCGGGAGACATTTTCAATGCTGGATTGGTCCATGGCCTTAGCCACGGAATGGGCATGAGGGATGCTGTTGCAGAAGGCATCCTTCAGGCGCAAAGATATCTCACCGGTGAGACTGAAGTCTAAATGTGCAGTTAACAAAAACGACCCTGTTTTGCTGTAAAGCAAGACAGGGTCTTGTATATTCAGGTAACGTTATTTCAGTTCTTTGCCGCACCAAGGGCAGGTATTTCCTTTTCCGGTGCTGTCCAGATATCGGTAACAGTGAGGGCAACGCAGGAACATGAATCTGAACGGCAGGAATGATATCAGCACAATAAGTCCGATCCATTTCAGTGTCTCTATCGCATTCTTCTCCCCTAACCCGAGTATTACCAGCCCAGCCAATATCAGCAATGCGCAGACGATATTAACTGTTCTTTTGGGCAACGATCTCTTCATCGGCGATATCCCTCTCAACATTGTTTTCTTATGGATAATTGTATCACACAGGGGCCATAAGATGTACACCGCAGCGCTGTATATGCCAAACACAGACATGGCGAAAAAATGCACAAAAACACAGCTGTATTTTTGTCTATCAGCAACCGCCAATTATCATTTTTATATCTTGTACGACCTGACCGTATTCGATACAATATGTATAGATAACAGCCATATCAATAACTGTGAAAACAAAACACGGAGGTAACATAATGGAAACCAGACCCTATGTTCCATGGGAACTAATGAACAACTTTATGATCGATGTCTTTAAAGAGTACGGTGTTCCGGAAGAGGACGCAAAGATCTGCGCAGACGTTCTTCTGGAATCAGACCGCAGAGGCATCGAGAGCCACGGCTGCAACCGTTTCAAACCCATCTATCTCGACCGTATCAAGAACGGCACGCTGCTGCCTGTGACCAAGATCGATATAGTCAAGGAGACCCCTACCACTGTCGTTATGGACGCAAACAACGGTATGGGAATGGTCGCAAGCCATAAGATGATGGAGATGCTTATCGAAAAGGCAAAGAATTACGGTATGGCCGGAGGCACCATCTTCAATTCGACCCACTACGGAATAGCGGGATACTGGACGACCATGGCAGAGAAGGCCGGAATGATCGGTATCAGCGGCACGAACGCACGTCCTTCTGTTGCCCCGACCTTCGGTGTCGAGCCTATGATGGGAACGAACCCTCTCACCTTCACGATGCCCACTGATGAGGAATTCCCCTTCAACTTCGACTGCGCAACAAGTATCGTACAGAACGGCAAGATCGAGTTCTATGAGCGCGAAGGAAAACCCACTCCTGCAGGACTTGTCGTAACAAAAGACGGCGGAACGATGACCGATTCCGGTGAGATCCTCAGGCAGATGCGTGCAGGAAACTGCGCTCTCCTGTCTATAGGCGGTCTCGGTGAAGAAACAGGCGGCTACAAAGGCTATGGCTTCACCACGATAGTTGAGATCCTGTCCGCTGCTTTGGCAGGCGGCCCCTACCTCAAGGAACTGAGCGGAAAGAATCCTGACGGAAGCAACAAGATGTATCGTCTCGGCCACTTCTTCTTCGTGATCAACCCCGAGTTCTTCATGGGTCTTGAGACATTCGAGAAGACAGCCGGCGGCATTCTGCGTGATCTGCGTGCATCTGAGAAAGCTCCTGGTGCAGAGCGCATCTACACAGCAGGCGAAAAAGAGTGGCTGGCATGGCAGGACAGAAAAGATAAGGGCGTTCCTGTCGGAGAAGCTATTCAGAAAGAGCTCATCGAGCTTCGTGATACCTATAAACTGGATTATAAATTCCCGTTTGAAACCTGATCGGAGGAAATACTATGGATTATATGAAAGAATCCCTCAGACTCCATGGCGAGTGGAAGGGCAAAATTGAAGTTATCTCTACGGTTCCTGTAGGCAACAAGGATGATCTTTCTCTTGCCTACACGCCCGGCGTAGCGCAGCCTTGCCTTGAGATCCAGAAGGATATCAACAAGAGCTATGAGCTCACAAGACGTCACAATCTCTGCGCTGTCATCACAGACGGTACCGCAGTCCTCGGACTCGGCGACATCGGTCCTGAAGCAGGCATGCCTGTTATGGAAGGAAAATGCGTCCTGTTCAAATCCTTCGGCGGAGTCGATGCATTCCCTCTCTGCGTAAAAACAAAGGATGTAGATGAGTTCGTCAACACAGTATATCTGATCTCCGGATCCTTCGGCGGCATCAACCTCGAGGACATCTCCGCTCCGAGATGTTTTGAGATCGAGAGAAAACTGAAAGAGAAATGCGACATCCCGATCTTCCACGATGACCAGCACGGTACAGCCATCATCACACTGGCAGGACTCACCAATGCTCTTAAGGTAGTTGGCAAGAAAAAGGAAGACGTCAAGGTCGTTACCTCCGGTGCAGGCGCAGCCGCTATCTCCATCGTAAAACTTCTCCTGTCCGCAGGTTTCAAGAACATCATCCTCACAGACAGAAAAGGCGCGATCTATGAAGGAAGAGACAACCTCAACTGGATCAAAGAGGAGATGGCTAAGGTCACCAACCTTAACAAAGAAACCGGAACCCTTGCTGACGTAGTCAAAGGCGCAGACATCTTCATCGGTGTATCTGCTCCTAACACCCTCAGCACAGAGATGGTAAAGACCATGAACAAGGACGCTATCGTCTTTGCATGCGCTAACCCGACACCTGAGATCATGCCTGATGATGCAAAAGCAGGCGGAGCCAGGATCGTTGCAACCGGAAGAAGCGACTATCCGAACCAGATCAACAACGTTCTCGCATTCCCGGGCGTATTCCGCGGAACATTCGATGTACGCGCAAGCGATATCAATGAAGAGATGAAGATGGCAGCAGCAAAAGCTCTCGCCTCCCTCGTTTCCGATGATGAGCTCAGCGAAGACTACATCATCCCGAAGGCTTTCGACCCGAGAGTTGGCCCAACAGTCGCTGCAGCAGTTGCTGAAGCAGCAAAAGCCACAGGCGTTGCCCGCATCTGATAAGCACATAATAAATACCCCCGATCCTGGACCGGGGGTATTTTTATGTGAACTTTTTTGATTAGTTTAACTCTGTTCGTAGAGCTGGTCATAGACTTCCCTGTAATATTTCTTGCCGTCGTCCGTAATTATGTCCGATATCCTGGCTTTGAGTTTTTCATCCGAGACATATGAAAGGACCAGAGGAGAGAATTTGCCGTCATCTTTAAGAAGGAGACGGTCTATCCTGCTGCGGATGTCGGTTCCTTCCCCTTCGGCGAGATATACCGACAGCGCACATACATCCGTCATCTGGCGGAACGGCGAGTCTATACGCTCATACGACTCCGGATAACCGCCATTTCCGCTGTACCATTTCCTGTGGCCAAGCGCGATATCAGCATACATTTCCGTGGTCTTTCTGGCAGCAAGATCATCATAGCCGGATTTCACATATAACTGATAGATCTGTTCTTCCGAAGCAAACAGATTTCTTGTCTCCATCGTTCTGGTGACATTCATCTTTATCATTCCAAGAGCATGGAACAGTCCGCACTCTTCCGCATATTTCGGGATCTCAGACATTTTCTCTTCTGCAGACATAGAGCCGAAACGCGGTATATCATCAAAGAAACCCGGATCATTTTCGAGTATCGCCTCGGAGATTGCTCTCATGATGTCGCCTATCCGGCGGGATCTTATATAGACGTCACCGGCAAACTGCTGCATGAGTTTAACCATGAACCGCCTGTAATCTGTCACACCTTCCATCTCGTAGTAGTCTGAGATCACAAGAGTAAGAAGATATACAGTGAAGTCGTCCTTCTTTTCGCTGGGATAAGAGAGCATCATCTTTTCCATCTTCCGGTATGCCTTGGCGAAATAACGGATATAATGCTCTTCAGACTGAAGCTGAGGATTTGCCTTGATCAGCCTTCCGTAGTAGATCGGAAGCTGAACGTTGCCGTAGAGCCCGGACTGATCATACTGATCCTCAGGGGACTGATCTATCAATGTTTCAAGCCTTTCCATAGTGGTCTTAAGATCCACATAGCCGCAGCTGTATTCCATGTCATAGTAGGGCCACAGCCAGCGGATACTCGGATTATCTGTCTCTGATTCGGGTTTGAACACCTCATAGCAGGACTCCAGCACCAGGGCCAGTTCCTCTTTAGTCAGTTTCTCCCTGGCAAGATCCGAACGGTTGGAACTCATCTGTTGGTGCGCAGCACGCAGGAAACGTTCCCATGGAAGATCCGGAGCAAGCTCCCTGTAGTGTTCGTCCTGAATGATCTTCAGCGCGGTGTTGGTGGCAGCGATCTTCTTGTGATAATCTTTGGAACATATAGCTATATTCGCATAAGCGCGGATCATATAACCGCGCGTTTCCTCGTCATCGATGTCTTCAAAGAACCGGAAATAGGATGAAGCCTCAGTAAATGCCATCTCATTCTGGAACATCAGTTCCTGGGAAAGCGGGGAATCAACGCCTTCTACCATCCGCCGCTGAAAGTAAAGGCCCATGCCCACAAGATACAGCTCCCTGATGATACCGTTTCGGTCTTTCCGTGTCCTGCACAGAGACAGCAGCGAATCATGGATGACCAGATAGACGCCGCAGTCGAGGTTAGTGTGCCAGTCCAATAGATCAGCAGCGAAATCTTCGAGATCTTGTATTGTCTCAGCGGAGGCGCTGTACAGTTCATCCAATGTCGGGAACAGATAGTCATTGAGAAGCCGCAGATTGTCTTCTCTCAGGCTGGTTATCTCCTGCTGCAGATCTTTGCGCTCCCTGTACCACGAATCAAAGTCGGATCCCGCGCCGCGGTAAAAACTGATCATGTCAGCTATTTTCTTTGTGTTTTCGATGTATCGTAACTGATAAGGCTGCATCAGTGATCCTCCTTTCTTTCGTGATAATAATCATCTTTATTTTGCCTGGTGCAGCGTGTGCATCAGAGCGTTGATATCTATCGGTTTTGCCAGGTGTCCGTTCATTCCCGATTCCCTGGCGCGGGCTATATCTTCCGCAAACGTGTTGGCTGTCATGGCATAGATCGGGACCGTCATGGCATCAGGTCTGTCTTCAGCGCGTATCGCCTCGGCTGCCTGATAGCCGTTCATCACCGGCATCTGGATATCCATGAGTATCATGCTGTACCAGTTTTCATCGGAAGCGCTGAACATCTCAACGGCATCCTTCCCGTTTTCAGCCGTCTCAACTTCCGCGTGTGTGACAGCTAACAGTTCTTTTGCTATCTCCCGGTTGATGAGGTTGTCTTCGACCAGCAGGATATGCTTTCCTGTCAGATCGGGATATGCGCCGGAGCCTCCAGTTTCATCATCTTTGCCCTGCAGAGCGGAAGAAAGGCCGTTGATCAGTGACTTGCGGAAGAATGGACGCGGGATAAAATGATGTATCCCGTTTCTGTTTGCCTGATACTCGATCTCTTCCCAGTTAGCCAGGCTGCACAGCACAAGAACAAGTTCGGGATATGATCTGTGGAGATATGAGCTGATACCAAAAACGGAATCTCCTTCAGCCAGTTGCTGGCCGATTGTCACCGCCTGATAGCTCTTTCCGTGGAAATCCGCATCTGTTATCGCTGAAACAGCATCGGAGGCTGAGGCGACGATCTCGCATCTTGCTCCTGCCTCGCCCAGATATTTCGTAAACAGATTCGCAGCTGAGGATTCCCCCTCTATTATCAGTATGTTTTTGTCCTTAAGCGGACCAGTTTCG
The DNA here is from genome assembly GCA_017432285.1 of Oscillospiraceae bacterium. Lineage (GTDB taxonomy): Bacteria > Bacillota > Clostridia > Oscillospirales > Ruminococcaceae > RUG11783. The sequence continues at coordinate 26,995 of JAFRJM010000022.1, forward strand.
AGTTTCTGGACCTCATAAGTGAGCGGAAGTGAGACCGTGACCGTAGTTCCTTCACCTAGCGCGCTCTCTATGCTGATCTCTCCGCCCATGGCCTCCACCGTCTTCTTGACGATGCTCATTCCAAGGCCGGTGCCCTCTATGCGGGATACGGTCGTTGAGTTGACGCGCTCAAAAGGCTCAAAGATCTTTTTCAGAAATTCCTCGCTCATACCGATGCCGTTGTCAGCACAGGTAAATATGAGCCTGACTTTGTTGCCGGGATCCACATCCTCCGTGACATAGAGCGACAGCTTTCCGTTAGCCTCTGTGTATTTGACTGAGTTGTTTATGATGTTCACCAGCACCTGACGTATGCGGAGAGCATCGCCGTAAAGGTATTCGGCATCTATACTTCCCACCTTGAAATCAAAGCTGTGATTTTTTTCAGCCATCTGCGGACGGACGATCACGAGCACATCGTGAAGCAGATCGCTGAGGGAAAACAATTCGGTATTGACTGTCATCTTTCCCGAGTTGATCCTGGACATGTCGAGAACATCATTGATCAGGCTCAGAAGGTGTGAGCTGGCAACATCTATCTTGTTGAGAGCATCCGCTACACGGCTCTTCTCATCTATATGCTTCTTAGCAAGAGCCGTCATGCCTACAATTGCGTTCATAGGTGTACGGATGTCATGGGACATGTTGCTCAGGAACGATTCCTTTGCAATGTTCGCGTCATTTGCCTCGCGGAGTTTTTCCTGAAGAGAGCCTATCTCTTCGTCTTCATCAGTGCCGCAGATAAGCAGCTCCGCTCCGTCAGAAAGAGGTACCGTATAAGTCACGAGATCAATTTCAAACTGATCAGACTTAAACAGGATACTGCTGTTTCTGTCTCTAACGGCGTATTGTTTTTCCATAATCGATATCCCCATAATCGTGTCCGTCATTTATAGTTGCATTACGAGTTTATTGTACCATTGAAAAAAAGCCTTTTCTAGAACTGCAGACAATCCCATCAATATGAGAAAAGCAGGAAGAATATTTCCGCCATTCTTGACGGCTCATTTCCTATGCGCAATAATTTAAACAATGAGTATCAGAGATTATACAAGCCAGGAACTGATCGAACGGCTCGACTCAGGAAAGATGTCTGTCCTAAACACCATCGGCGCTCACGACATGAAGAGAGAGATGGTTCCCATAGGAAGACTGTGCTCCTTCGTCGTCCGCCTTGTTTGCGTGCAGAAAAGCGATACAGACCTGAGGAAAAGAGCCGCAGGGATCATCCGCATTGCCACTCCTGCCAAGCTGCTGGGAAAACTTCCGTACAGCGACGACACTGTCGTTATCGGGTTCAACCATCCTTCTCTTGGTGAAGTGTGCAGGCTCGTGTATCTGGGATTCAGGAATTACGGCAACAGGGAATTCCTTTTCCCGGTAAATCTCCCGTGGTATGAATCTATGGTCCCGGTCATCCCGCAGCTGAAAAGGCTCGGGATCAGGATCACTCCGATGATCACTCCTGCTACAGAAGCCAAACTGAAGGTGAAGTTCGCAGGCGATGAGTCAAAACTCAAGGATGTACAGCTGCTGAAGATGATGTTCGACCACAAATACATCCGCGAGGTAAAGTCAGTTTCCGAGAATAACGGTATAATTTTTGTCGCTCCGTCTGCCACCAGGCAGAAAGAGATAATAGGCAACACGGTGAATCCGTCCATGACTGTACTTGCCCATCTTGTGCATAAGGGAGACCGCAAGGCGCTGTTCGTACCAGTATCCGTCTTCGCTCCGAAGCATGGTAACAGAGAGCTGAACCTTTTCCGCTCATATTACATCGAACCGTGCGAACCGTTCACTTCTGATCAGGTCAAGGCCCTCACAGGAGGCAGAGACCGTGAATTCGATTTCACTTTCCTCCGCAGGATAGATAAGGTGCACCGTGAGCGCGCAGCTAAACTGCATTACGATTGATCAAAACTGCATATAAAAACGGGTAGGATCGAGAGATCCTGCCCGCTTCTTTATGTATAGTTCCTGTTATTGTTCGCCAGTTTCCGACTTGTATTCTTCCAGGAATCCAATCAGAAAAGCATGCCTCTTCTCTGCCAGTTCCCTGCCCGCTTCAGTGTTCATCTCGTCCTTCAGAAGAAGCAGTTTGTCATAGAAATGCTGAATGGAATCATCCAGAGGTCTTCCCCTCTCTCCTCCGAAAGCGAATGTCCTTGCAATACCTATGGCTCCAAGAGCGTCCAGCCTGTCCGCATCCTGTACGATCTTTCCTTCAATGGTATCAGGTCTCCTGCCTCTGTTCCTGCTGAACGATACCATATTTATCGTCGAACAGATCTCATCTGTCTTTTCTTCAGTAATTCCATTCTCTATAAGAAAATGCCTTGCGTTTGCATTGTTCTCAGTATTGAACAGTTTGTGGTCGTCCGCATCGTGAAGCAAAGCCGCCAGAGCTACTGTTTCCCTGTCGCATTCTGGTTCCTTATCAGCCAAAAGCATAGCGTTCTCATACACCCTATAGGTGTGATCCGCGCCGTGGCCTCCGAAATCCGAATGGAACAGTTCTTCCACATATGCTTTAGCTTTTTCTATAAGGTTGAGATCGTCCATAGTAATCACCTCTCTATGGAATTAGTATACCATTTGATCCGGATTTTGAATAAAATGATGTTATATAATACCGCCTTGACGGAGGAAGAATAATGAGACCTGAATGGCTGAGAAACGCTGTATTCTATGAGATATATCCCCAATCTTTTCAGGACACCAACTCGGACGGAATAGGAGACCTTGAGGGTATAATCCAAAGACTGGATTATATATCATCTCTGGGCTGCAATGCTTTATGGATAAATCCCTGCTTCGACTCCCCTTTCATGGATGCCGGATATGATGTCAGGGATTACAAGAAAGTAGCTCCGAGATATGGGACCAACGAGGACCTCATCCGCCTCTTCGATGAAGCACACAAAAGAGGCATAAAGGTTCTTCTGGATCTGGTGCCAGGACACACATCGGATGAGCATGAATGGTTCAGGGAATCCTGCAAGGCAGAGCGGAACGAATACTCAGACAGATATGTATGGACAGAGCACGCTTTCCAGGGAATAGCGGACCATCCGTATATCTCCGGGATGAAGGAACGCGCAGGCTCATATATGCTGAACTTCTTCGCCTCCCAGCCCGCTCTCAACTACGGATGGCTGAATAGGACTGAACACTGGATGTCCGCTCCCGACTCACCCGAAGCGGTCGCCACGAAGGAAGCCATGAAGGATGTTATGCGCTTCTGGCTGGACCGCGGATGCGACGGATTCCGCGTGGATATGGCAGACTCCCTGGTGAAGAACGATGACAGCGACAAACACGCAACCGCCGCTATATGGAGAGATATCCGCAATATGCTGGACAGGGACTATCCGGAAGCTGCTCTCGTAAGCGAGTGGTCCAATCCGTATCAGGCGATATGTCTGGGAGGTTTCCATATGGACTTCTATCTGGACCACCATTACAACGGATACAACACCCTGTTAAGAGACTATGAGACAGAAGGCGGAGACCACAGTTTCTTCAAGAAGGATGCAGGCGGTGAGATCTCACGTTTCCTGAACGACTATCTGCCCAAATATGAAGTGTCCAAGGCCAAGGGCTACATCTCCATGTTCACCTGCAACCATGACACTCCCCGTCCGGCAAACACACTGTCTCCTGATGAACTGAAACTTGCCTATGCATTCATCTTCACCATGCCGGGTGTCCCGTTCATCTATTACGGCGATGAGATCGGGATGAGATTCCTTGACGTGAAGACCAAGGAAGGCGGATACCAGCGCACGGGAAGCCGCACCCCGATGCAGTGGGATGACTCCGTGAACAAAGGATTCTCGGATGCGGATCCCGGGCTCCTCTACCTCCCCGTCGATCCATCCGATGATGCTCCAAGCGTTTCCGATCAGGAGTCCAATCCGGATTCACTGCTCAACGAGACAAAGCGCCTGACGGCTTTAAGGCACCGATACACTGACCTTCAGGCTGACTCTCCCTTTGAAGTCATTAAAGCCGGAGGTCCGAATGAGCCGTTCGTGTATTCCAGAGGAGATAAGATCCTCGCAGTAAACACTTCCTCGAAAGGATACAGTGTAGATCTTCCTTCAGCGGAGGGAAAGGAACTGCTGTACAGCATAAACAAGTGTGAACTGAACAGCACGGAACTTGTATTGCCGCCTCAGTCATTTGCTGTTTTAGGCTAACTTATACCACAAGAAAAGACTTATGCAGTCCTTCAACTGGCTGCATAAGTCTTATTTGTATTTCTGATTATTCCTCTTCAAAGACCTTGGCTACGAAATCGTTCATCTCGTCCAGAGATTTGAAGCAGGACAGGAAGTAGTAATCTCCCATATCATCCGTCAGTGCTGCGCCTACGCGTCCTTCTTCAACCACATGATCTCCATAGGTATTTAGAATGTCTTCCCTGCTGAGAACATAGTTTCTGGCATCTCTCCTGCCAGTGAATACACAGTTCTGCTTGGCATCTTTGCCCTTCTCTGTACGGTCAAAGGCTATCATGTCCGCCCAGATCTTATATACGTCGGTGCCGTTCGCATAGTTCATCATGGACGGAGATATACCGCCGCTGGGCCTCATGTTCACTTCAAGTGCTACTATGTCGTCTTTCTTTCCTATGTGCTGGTCTCTGTTCAGCCTGAAGAACTCAAAGTGGACGAACCTGCTGTGGACACCAAATGCCTTCAGGGCTGCTCTGCCCACGGCTCTAAGTTCATCAGGGAGCTCGTCCCTGATGTAGAAGCAGCTGTTGCCCTGCTCGAGGACCACCTGCATAAGGTCGACGGCTGTGACGTTTCCAGTTTCGAAAAGCGGAACACCTGCACTATTCACGATAGCATCATAGGTATTTACTGTTGCATCGATGAACTCCTCCATGATGTACAGCGTGTCATCTTTGAACCCGAAGAATTCATCAAGATCCGAATCACTCGAGAGCTTGTATGTTCTTGTAGCTCCGACGCCGTTGTCCGGCTTCACTATCACGGGATAGCCGACTTCATCAATAAACTTTTTGCAGTTCTCCCTGTTGTCCACAAGATGATATCTTGCAACAGGGACTCCGGCAATTTTGTATTTTTCTTTCATCTTGGACTTGAACTTGACGCTAGGCATATCTTCCGGCTGGAACCCTGAAAGAATGTTGAAGTCCTTTCTCAGATCCGCATCCCTTTCAAGCCAGTATTCGTTGTTGGATTCGAGCCAGTCGATCCTTCCGTACTTGTGGATATAGAACGCGACAGCGCGGTACACTTCATCATAATTCTCCAGCGAGGAGACCTTATAATACTCGTCCAGTGACTCTTTGAGCTCATACGCTAGATTGTCATACGGGCTGTCGCCGATGCCCAGCACTCTCAGGCCGTTCTCCCTGAGACGTCTGCAGAAGAGCCAGTAGTTGTCCGGGAAATTGGGTGATATAAAAACAAAATTCTTCATTGTGGTACTCCAAAACTATTCGCTACTCGAGGCCATAAAACAGGGTACTGAGGAAAAACGGTATGGACAGCTCCCATGACGCTTCCGAATGGAAACCGTCTGGCACTATCCTGCTGTCCAGCAGGACGCCTTTTCTCACGAGAAGGTTCGTTGCGGTTCCATATACCTTCTTAGCCCAGGCGCTTCTCAGTTCCTGAGAGCCCATATCCATGTACAGAACCGTTCTGCCGATCTTGCCGCTGTTTATCATCTCCCGTACTTTCATGGGGGCGAAACCGAATGCAGGTGACAGAGCGGCTCCTCTTGAGAAGACATCGTTGTATTCCATCAGAGCGTAAACTGTCATCAGCCCTCCCATGGAGCTTCCGGCGATGAAAGTGTATTCTCTGTCCGGCAGTGTCGGATAGTTCGCGTCTATATATGGCTTGAACTCGTTCACTATGTAGTCCATAGTGATCTTCCCGCGTCCCTTTATACTTCCGAAATGCTTGTTCTCGAAATCGAACGGAGAATACTCAGACAAACGTCCGCCGCACTCGTCCCTCTCATCATGATGGTTGCATTCGATAGCAGCTACGATCAGGGGCACATTGTGCTCTGTGAAATAGCTCCTTATGCCCCAGCATTTGCCAAAAGAAGCATCCTCATCATAGAAAAGATTCTGCCCGTCAAACATATACAGTACAGGATACCTTGCATCCGGATCGGACAGTGCTTCTTCCGGGACATATACATATGCCTGACGCTCCTCATCTCCTGTCAGCTGAGGTATAGTTATCGTCCATTCATCATTCATCGCTCTGGTATAGGCCTTCTTTCTTGCCGAAAATGTTATAATCGATACAAATATACGATTTAGGAATACATTACATTATTAGCCGTACTTACCGCAAGTATTTTATTCTGCAGAAAGGTTATTTTTATATGAGCACTCAAAAAGAGATCCGGTCCAAAGGGAAAAAAGCCAGAAGAAGCCTGAGCCACGAAGAGCGCAAAAGCTTTTCTGCAAAAATAGTCCAGCGTATTGCTAATTCTCCCCTGTTTTTCTCTGCCAGCAATATAATGATCTACGCTGCACTTGAAGAAGAAGTCGATCTCAGTTCTCTACGGTCTCTTGCAGAGAGCAGAGATAAGCAGTTCTATTATCCTAGGGTTCAGGGAGAAGACATGATCGCTATATCCCCTTATTCATTGGATGCCTGGACTACTGGCAGCTTCGGTATCCGCGAACCGGATCCGACCCGCTCCACACAGATAGCTCCGAATCAGCTGGATCTTATAATATGTCCCTGCACCGCTTTTGACGAAACATGTTCAAGAGTCGGCATGGGAGGAGGCTACTATGACAGGTTCCTTCCTCTATGTATCAACGCCGCAGTGATCGCTGTGGCGTTTGAGTGCCAGAAAGCAGAAAACATTCCCGTACAGGATACTGATATACGTATGGACGCTGTTTTCACGGAAAAAACAGTCTATACCGCGAAATAACTAATTGTAAACAATTTGTGACGCCCCTTGACATGAGATACCAATATGATATCATTTTGATATCAGATACAAAACAATCTCTTGAAAGGAGTGTTAATACAATGATTCAGAATGCAAACCTCAATTATACTGAGCGCGAGATCCATCCTGTAAACGGATGGCTGAACCTGATTCTGGCAATAGGCGGATACATCCTTGCATTCGTACTGTTTGCAGCTTCATTTGCAGTCCCGTACTACGGATTCGCGAATTTTCTAAGGATCATTACATTTATCTATTTCTTCATAGGATGGTTCTTCTTCCTCGGGCTGAAGACAGTCCGCCCGAACGAGGCTCTGGTACTTACATTATTCGGTAAATACTATGGAACCATCAAACAGGAAGGTTTCTACCGTGTGAACCCATTCTGCTCAGCAGTTTATCCGGGAAGAAACGTCAGCCAGGTGACTGCAGAGAACGTGAACGCAGGTTCTACAAGCGCAACTCAGGTCACTTCCACTACCACCTCATACCGCAGAACAGTTTCTCTGAAGGCCCAGGTACTGGACAACAATAAACAGAAGATCAACGATGAGCGCGGAAACCCAATTGAAGTAGGTATCGTAGTGACATGGCAGGTCATAGACACCGCCAAGGCAGTATTCAATGTAGACAACTATCAGCAGTTCGTGGAGGTCCAGGCAGACTCCGCTCTGCGCGACGTCGTACGCTGCTACCCCTACGACGATTATGAGGATCACACCATCTCCCTGAGAGGTGAGAGCAGCGAAGTCTCTGAGCGCATCCAAGAAGAACTCCAGAAACGCGTAGAGATCGCAGGTATCCGGATCCTCGATGCAAGGATCACGCACCTCGCATATGCACCCGAGATCGCAGGAGCGATGCTGCAGCGCCAGCAGGCTGAAGCAGTCATCGAAGCCCGCCAGAAGATCGTTGACGGTGCAGTAGGAATGGTTGAAATGGCACTTAAGAAACTCTCTGAGAACAATGTCGTAGAACTGGATGACGAGAGAAAAGCCCAGATGGTAAGCAACCTGCTCGTAGTGCTCTGCGGCAACAAGGATGCTCAGCCTATAGTAAACAGCGGTTCGATCTACTAATCGATAGAGAGGTTCGGCATGGAAAAAGAAAAGGAAAAGAAACAGGTACCGCTTCGGCTCTCCTCCTCTCTCTATGCCGAGATCGCTGCCTGGGCAGAGGACGATTTCAGGTCCATCAACGGACAGATCGAGTACCTCCTCACCCAGTGCGTCAAAGAAAGGAAGAAAGGAAAGTTCGCAGAGCCGGACCAGTCCACCGAACAATAACCGCTTATACAGCGCACAAAAGCCAGGCCACGTGGCCTGGCTCTTTTATATGTATTAGATATGTTACATGCTTTCCGGTGCAGATACACCGATCATGTACAGAGCGTTCTTAAGGGTAGCCATAACAGCCTTCACAAGCCCCAGCCTCTCATTTGTGAGCGCAGGATCATCGGGGTTGTTCACCTTGCAGCTGTTGTAATAGCTGTGGTAGAGCTTTACCAGTGCGATGATGTAGTCGGTCATGCGGCTGGGCTTTCTCGCCTCTGCATCGGTCGCCACTTCGTTCGGGAACTCCGCGATCATCTTGAGGAGCTGCAGTTCCTTATCATCTGTGAGCAGAGGATACGATTCCTGCTTAGTAAACGGAGGGATATCCGGATTCCTGGTGATGGACGCCATGCGGGAGTGTGCATACTGCGCATAGTAGACAGGGTTCTCGTTGTCCTTTGTCCTTGCTTTCTTCAGGTCGAGATCCATCGGGGAAGCAACATCCTTGGATACGAAGAACCAGCGGGCTGCGTCTACACCGATGTCGTCGCAGAGCTCACGCAGAGTGATAGCGTTGCCTGTGCGCTTGGACATCTTGACTTCTACTCCGTCCTCCACCATCCTCACCATCTGGATGATATCGACTGAGAGCGTTCCGTCCGGATAGCCGAGGGCTTTCAAAGCACACTGCATACGCGTGACGTATGAATGGTGGTCTGCGCCCCAGAGGTCCACGAGCTTGGGATAGCCGCGCTCCACCTTGTACACGTGGTTAGCGATATCCGGTGTCAGGTAGGACAGTGTCCCGTCGCTCTTGCGGAGAACACGGTCTTTGTCATCGCCGTAATCAGTGCTCTTGAACCAGAGTGCCCCATCCTTCTCATAAAGAAGGCCGAGATCGTTCATGTGAGCCAGGCAGGCATTGATCCTTTCCATGTCATTCTCATAGAAGAAAGTCTCATGTATCCAGGACTCCATGGTCACTCTGTAGTATTCAAGATCCTTCTCTATCTTCTTGAGCTCAAGTTCTTTGCCTACTGACATGAAATACTGAAGGCGCTCTTTGGGATCCGCAGTCAGCCATTTATCTCCTTCCCTCTCCGCGATCCCGTATGCGATCTGTCTGACATCGTCGGCATGATAGCCTCCGTCCGGAAGAGGGTATTCTTTTCCGAAATACTCAAAATAACGTGAAGTGAGGGATTCGCCAAGCATGACTATCTGGTTGCCCGCGTCGTTTACATAGAACTCACGGAGGACATCCCATCCGCTGGCTTCGAGAAGACGGCATATGCAGTCTCCCCATGCGGCGTTCCTTGCGTGTCCGCAGTGAAGATCTCCTGTCGGGTTTGCAGAAACCCACTCCACAAGGATCCTTTTGCCCTTGCCTGAATCGTTGTATCCGTACTTGTCCCCTGCCTCAAGCACCTGATTAATGACAGAAGAAAGCGCAGACTGTTTCATTCTGAAGTTAATGAACCCAGGTCTTGCCACTGTTACGCTCTCCGCTTCGGGAAGCTTCTCCGTCAGCTTGGCCGCTATGGGTTCAGCTATATCCATGGGGTTCTTGCGCAGCGTGCGCGCCAGTTTCATAGCTACGCTTACGGCATAGTCGCCCAGGCTCGGATCACGGGGAGTCTCAACGGCAAAATCTCCGGACGTGAGATCCAGATCAAACAGTTCCTTTATTGCCTCCTGTGTGGCATTAAAGATCTTTGTCTCAAATTGGTTCATTACTTATCTCCTGAAAAAAATGCTTTAGTGTATTGCAGCAGGTAGTTATTATATCTTTTTTTGCTGAAGCAATGCAAGTTTGCGCTACACCTGATCTATTTCTTTATCACTGTTCCTGTTCTGCCCTCAAGCGCATCGGCAGCGCGTGACAAAGAAGTGATGAGGGCTGTCCCTCCGCTGTCATTGTTTCTGACAAATTCCATGCAGGACTGCACTTTGGGAAGCATGCTTCCCGGAGCGAACTGGTTCTCACCGATGTACCTTTCGCACTCATCCAGCGTCATGGAATCCAGTTCTATCTGATCCGGTTTGTTGAAGTTTATGCTCACCTGATCCACAGCAGTGAGGATGATCAGGCGGTCCGCATTGAGGTCCTGAGCCAGCAAAGAACTGGCGCGGTCCTTATCTATTACAGCAGCAACGCCCTTAAGTCCTTCAGACGTCTCGACAACAGGTATCCCGCCGCCGCCAACTGTGATGACGATGACGCCTGCATCTACCAGTTTCTCTATGACTTTAAGTTCCACGATGCGCTTCGGAACAGGAGACGGCACGACGCGGCGGTATCCTCTTCCGGCGTCCTCAACAAAAGTGAACCCCTTCTCAGCTGCTATCTCTTCCGCTTCTTCTTTCGTATAGAAGCTTCCGACAGGCTTGGTGGGATGCTGGAATCCGGGATCCTTCTCATCCACGACCACCTGTGTCACTACAGTGGCACACTGCTTATCTATCCCACGGTTTTTAAGCTCTTCCTGGATAGCCTGCTGAAGATGATACCCTATGTACCCCTGTGTCATCGCTCCGCATTCCGGGAACGGCATGTAAGGCGTGCCGCCGCCCCTGGTATTTGCGAACTCCATGGCCAGATTGATCATTCCGACCTGCGGTCCGTTTCCGTGTCCGATTATGACATCGTACCCTTTTTCGACAAGATCCACTATCGGGTTCGCTGTATTCTTTACCAAAGCAAGCTGCTCTTCCGGCGTCTTCCCGAGAGCATTTCCTCCCAGGGCAACTACTATCCTCTCACCCATGGCTTACTTCAGAGTGGCATACAACACAGCCTTGATGGTGTGCATACGGTTCTCTGCCTCATCGAACTGGCGGGCTTGATTCCCAAGGAAGACGTCATCCGTGACCTCCATCGCCTCAAGTCCGTATTTCTGATAGATCTCTTCGCCGACTGTGGTCTCCCTGTCATGGAAGGAGGGCAGGCAGTGTTCAAAGATAGCTGTGGGCTTTGCCATAGCCATCAGTTCCTTATTGACCTGATAGGGACGCAGCAGTTTGATGCGCTCATCCCACAGCTCAGCGGGTTCGCCCATAGAGAGCCAGATATCAGTGTATACGATATCGCAGTCTTTAGCTCCTACCTTTATATCATCGGTAAGGACTATCTCAGCGCCTGTCTCTTTGGCAACTTCACGGCACTTTGCGACCAGTTCATCCTTTGGCATAAGCTCTTTTGGTCCGCATGCACAGAAATTTACGCCCAGCTTTGAGCACACTACCATGAGCGAGTTTGCAACGTTGTTGCGGGCATCTCCGAAGAACGTGAGCTTCCGTCCGCGGATGTCTCCGAACTCTTCCTTTGCGGTGAGCATGTCCGCGAGCATCTGCGTCGGGTGGAAATCATCTGTCAGGCCGTTCCACACAGGGACACCGGAATACTTAGCCAAGTCTTCCACCACGGACTGCTTGTATCCGCGGTACTCAATGCCGTCATACATCCTTCCGAGGACCTTGGCTGTATCCGCAAGGGATTCCTTCTTCCCCATCTGGGATGAACCTGGATCGAGGAATGTGACACCCATCCCGAGATCTCTCGCTGCCACTTCAAATGCACAGCGCGTTCTTGTGGATGTCTTCTCAAAAAGAAGGACGATCTGTTTGCACGGCAGAAGCTTGTGCTCAATGCCTGTCCTCTTCATGCGTTTAAATTCCGCCGCCATATCAAGCAGATAATTGATCTCCAGAGGAGTGTAATCAAGAAGTGTAAGGAAACTTCTTCCGCTGATGCTGATTCCCATAGTGAATCCCTCCATATATGTAAATAGATTATTTCTGGTTTTCTGCGCGTATCAAAGGCATTGACATGCATCTCGGACCGCCGCGTCCGCGTGACAGTTCTGCCGACGGCATTTCGAGGACAGTGATCCCCTCTCTGCGGAGCATCTCGTTAGTCACTTCGTTCCGCTGATAGACAATTATCTTTCCCGGAGCGATGCAAAGAGTATTGGATCCATCGTTCCACTGCTCCCTCGCTGCTGCGATGAGATCGTCCCCTCCGCATTTGATGAGTTTTATGTCATCCACATGTGTATACCGCTCGAGTATCTTTTCCAGCGAGGAATCGATGCGTTTTATATTGAGTTCTTTAGATCCCTTTCTTTTCTGAGTTATCTCATATACCGTAAGCGAACCAAGAATGCCCGAATGCACTGTATATTTATTCCTGTCTATCTGAGTGAAGACTGTGTCCAGATGCATGAAAGCACGGCTGTTTGGAATGTCAAAAGCAAGTATCCTGCGGATCTGACAGTCCGGATCACTGAAAAGATTCTGTGCTGCTACTTCTATAGCGTCAGGGCTGGTGCGCTCCGAGATACCGATCGCCAGTGTATCGGCAGTGAGGTTCAAAACATCTCCGCCCTCAATGCTTGCGTGGAGATTCCGCCCGTAATACCTCTTGACCAATCCTTTATAATCCGGGTGATAATTGAATATATAATCCGCATAGATCGTCTCTCTTCGGCGCGTCGGGAAATGCATCCTGTTCAGGAGGATACCGGTTCCTACAGACGCAAACGGATCCCTCTGGAAGTAAAGATTAGGCATCGGATCAACAATGAGGTCATCCGGAGGCGCGATCATATCCTGAAGAGAATACTTTGAAGCTCCGCCCATCTCACTCAGCGTGATGCCTTCCATCGTCTTCTCGACCAGCGCTTTCCCACTGTAGGACTCTGTCAGGTAATCATACAGCTTGTCCTGCCATTTCTTTGTCTTGATATTCCCTTCTTCGAGCCACTGATAAAGGAAAGGATGTACAAGGTCAGGATAGGCATCCAGCACTTCCGTCATGAGGTCTTCCAGATAAACTACTTCCGCTCCGTTATCCCGGAGGATCCCGGCAAATGCATCGTGCTCTTCCTGTGCTACTCTGAGATAAGGGATATCATCAAAAAGCAGTTCAGACAGCCTGTCCGGCGTTATCTGCAAAAGCTCTCTTCCCGGACGGTGCAGAAGCACTTTCTTAAGAGGAGCTATCTCGCTTCGAACACAGATTCCTTCCATAGCATACTCCCATATTGTTCTGGGGCGGTTAGTGTGCTCTCGTCCGCCCTATCTTTAATGATAACATAAAAACAGATTGGCGAGACACCAATCTGTCCTTATAGATATCTCCAGGATCACCCTATGCTTTTTTCAGCAGGTTTGTGTTCCTTGATGTACTTTGTCCACTTGATATATCCGTAAGTAGTGTTCGTGAGATAGCCTATCTTGAGCGCCAGAAGCATATATTGTCCGGCAAGGATATTGATTATCATCTCAAGGATAGCGCTGATATACCATGCGATCCACTGCTCACGGTATCTCAGGAGAATGAACACTCCGTTCGCAATGCCGACCACACTGGCACACGCATCCAGATAAATTACCCACGTCTCTATCGTCTTATTCCCGCCAAACAGATCTGTTGCGATGTTCAGCTCGGAAGTGAGATAACCTACTACTACAGTCCAGACAATGATGCCTGCTATAACGGCCACCTCCTGCCAACCTGTCAGTCTGCGGACCTCTGTAATCTCCTCTTCCACGCGGTCAGGATGTATGTGCCAATTTATAAAACTGATAATATCGATCGGCAGCCAGAAAAACAGCGTCGTTACCATAGTTGCAAATCTGGCGGCCAGGAGAAGAAGCGTAACGATCTCAGTCAGCTCCACAAAAACAGATACTATGAAATTCCACTTGGACTGCTTTGAGATGAGCAGCTCACACAGGATGTTCAGGAAAGTATCAAGGAAATACAGGAACATGATGAGTTGCCCGTTTATTCCGTTGACGTCTTCTTCAGGGAACAGGATCCCCAGAATGATCGACAGGATCAGGATGCTGAAGAACCATATCTTCTCGTATGCGGTAAAGAAATTCCAGATATCTTTTACTCTTTCTTTAAATGTACTTTTCACAACAATTAAACCTCTTAATTTGTTAACGAGAGAATTATATCGTATATCAGCACTGAAAAAAAGCATTTCCTGACATACAAAAAGGAACCGGTGTCTGGTTCCTTCCCTATTTCTTTGTCATTCAGGGTTTAAAGAACACGAAAAACAGATCTCCCTCTATCTCTTCGCCGTCTTTGTTCGTATATACCTCTTTATATGATATCGAGTATTCAGAGCAACCTTTAGGAACGATATATACCAGTTCGCCCGTTCTGCTCTCGCCGGCTTCCAGATCATACTCTATGGGGAATTGTCTCATAGGATCAAGCAGACCGTCTTCATAGTCATATGTTATCGGAAATCTGTAGGCATCATCCGCATCATCGTCCCACTGCGCCTGGAAATCCGTGTCAAACATCGTGACAGGCTTATCCGTTGTGTTCTTCACCGTCACATTTGCTACGAGGAATACTTCTTCATCCAGAGTGATGTCACTGTATGTATCTGTGAACGCAGCGGAATTGACAGTGAAATCGAAGAAAAGGGTGTTCATCGTATCGCTGATCCCGCCTTCGAAATACTGCGGCCCGGTATCTATATTCGTGTGCTTTGCTTCGCAAGACGTTGCTGCCATAGCAATAAGCAAGCAAAGAAACACAGCTATTATCTTTCTCATGTTTCTCCTCCGTGCGTGATCACTGGACCATCAGCCGCTGTTCCTGCGCTCTGCGGATCAGCTGCTTTGCTCCTTCTATATCTCCTGTGTTCGGATAATTTGCACTTATCTTCTCAAATTCGTCCAGACACTTGGCTGCTTCCGTCTCATCGTTGTTCAGGAGGAGCGATACAATATATTTCGTTCGCAGGATCTCAGGTGAAGTCGTCAGCTTTTTCAGGAATTCAGCCATCTTTGGCTCTTCCATTTCTTCTTTGGTACACTTTCCGTTCTGCAGCAGTAGATCTGTGGAGATTCTGTCACACATTATCAGGTTGCGGTGGATCCCGGGCAGTTCATACGAACCATTGAGGATCCTATGACACAGTTCGTTTGCTTCCTCGTATCTTTCGGAATCTATTAGCCTGCATTCGTAGAAGACCAATGAGGAGTTTACGATCGCATTGACACTGTCTTCAGGTGCAGGGAGAAAAAACAGTTCTTCAGGCATATCCTTGACGCGCTCTCCGTTGAAAGAGCATTCGCTTATCTTCAGCTGCGACCAGAAGCTCCGTCTTGTCGCTTCCGTGTCACCCGTGTGAAGCGCATTATATCCGTCGTTGGGAACATCCTTTGTCTGCATGGGTATGCCGTTAAGCAGCGCATAGAAAACTCCAACAACTGCCAGCTCCAGCAGCAGCGTGTTGAGGACCGGCACGTCTCTTGCTGGGATATAGAGCAGCGCAAATATCACCGCTGAGATTAGATTCAGGATGATCCCGCCCAGGTTATACAAGACATACGGAAAATCTCCGTCATTGTACTCCGGTGGTACCATAAGGCATTGTCCGCCGGTTCCGGCGACCTTCTTGTTGCCTATAACTATCCTGCCGTCTCTTTTGCTGATATCGATGCTAAAGATCCTGAATGAGCTGAATCCATACCCGCTCAAAAGGCCAAATATAAGGTGTCCTGCTTCGTGTATCACCAGCTGTATTGTAACAGCTACGACTGAAAGCAGCATATACAAGCCATACATCACCAGGAACGACCCGATGCCCTCTCCCAAAGCTGCATCGAGGTCTGCTGTCTTCACAATACAAAGCCCTAAACAGATACCGCATGCCAGCCACAGTAACACAGACAAAATGTCTACCCAATTCTTTTTCTTCTTTTCCATATGAACATCCCAGGATTCTTTTCAGTTTTATATAATTCTAGTAGATTGGCCTTCAAAATGCTATTATTACAAAGTAGCAATTAATCTAACGATAAGGAGAATATCCGTTTTGTATTTCAAGGAAGTCAACTGGGTCAGCCCCAGACTGGGAAAAGACATGCACATCGCTATCTACGGGCACGCAGGGGTTCCGTTCCTGGTATTTGCCTGCCAGAACTCCATGTGCCATGATTTCGCCAACTTCGGCATGTGCGACGTGCTCAATGATGTTCTGAACGACGGAACGATCCAACTGTTCTGTGTGGATTCCGTGGACGTAGACAGCTGGTCTCTCACAGACGGAGATCCTGTGTGGAGAGCAGACCGTCAGGAATGCTATTTCCAGTATATCGTTGAAGAGGTAGTGCCTTTTATCAGATCCGAGAATCCGTCAGGCATCCTTCCATTCTGCACCGGGTGCAGCATGGGAGCCAATCACACGGCAAACACTTTTCTGAGAAGGCCTGACCTGTTTTCCGGCATGCTTGCAATGTCGGGTGTTTACGACACCGCATATTTCTTCGGCGGATGGATGAACGATGTTCTGTACAACAACAGCCCGGAAGCATATATGCCGAACCTTCCTTTGGGACATCCCTATATCGATATATACAATCAGAAAAAGATCATCTTCTGTATAGGGCAGGGCGCCTGGGAAGACGGTCTCAATTCTCAGCGTTTTCTTGACAGGATATTCAAAGAGAAAGGTATCAATGCCTGGTTCGATTACTGGGGCTTCGATGTCAACCATGACTGGCCGTGGTGGAAAAAGCAGATCCGTTATTTCCTCCCTTTCCTTCTCGAATCCGTACAATAACAGCATATAACACAGACTGCGAAGCATTGATATGCTCCGCAGTCTTTACTTTTCAGTTATTTATCGTCTCGACTTTTATGAGGTTGGTGTTTCCTGACTGTCCGGCGATTCCTCCGGTTATCACTATCCTGTCGCCCTTCTTCAGGTCAAACACTTGCTTGGATTTGTTCTTCGCTGTGTAGAACAGCACCTCAGTGGATTCCAGCTGTTCGCACATAGCGGGCTGTACTCCCCACGACAGTGCAAGCTTTCTCATCGTGCTCTCATCACAGCACATTCCGAGGATATCCACCGGCGGGCGGAACCTTGAGACCATTCGGGCAGTCTTTCCTGAAATAGAGCATACAGCTATCGCGCTGGCTTCGATATCTATAGCCATGCCGCATGTGGCATGCGAGATAGCGTCGATGATGTTGTTTATCTTAAATTCCCTGTCACGGAACTGCTTTGCGTAATCTATATTCTCTTCTGTGTGCTCAGCTATCCTTGACATCGCCTCAACTGCCAGTACCGGGTAATCGCCTGCAGCTGTTTCGCCGGACAGCATTATCGCGCTTGTGCCATCGTATACTGCGTTTGCCACGTCTGAGGTCTCTGCTCTGGTAGGTCTCGGGCTGTGCGTCATGCTCTCAAGCATCTCGGTCGCTGTTATGACTCTTTTCCCCAGTAGACTGCATTTGGATATAAGCATCTTCTGGATCTTGGGAAGTTCCTCAAAAGGTATCTCCACTCCGAGGTCACCTCTCGCTACCATGATGCCGCTGCACGCCTCGCAGATCTCATCTATGTTGTCCACACCGTGGCGGTTCTCTATCTTAGCTATCAGTTCAATGCCCTGTCCGTTGTTTTCTCTGACAAAATCACGCACGTCGATAAGATCCTGTTTTCTGGACACGAATGAACACGCGATAAAGTCTATCCCCTGCTCTATACCGAACTTGATGTCTGCCTTGTCCTGCTCGCTCAGATAGACCTGATTCAGGACCTTTCCCGGGAAAGACATGGATTTGCGGTTGGATATGGTCCCTCCGAACTCAACAGTTGTAAGGACATCATCCCCTTCGAAGCCATCTACGCTGAACACAAGCAGACCATTGTCCACCAGTATCCTGTCTCCTACTTCCAGTTCTTTGGCTAGTGTTGGATATGAGACGCTGACTCCTTCTTTGCTGCCTATTCTCTCCTCACCGCCGTAGAAACGGAATTTATCTCCTGTTTCGAGATCCACTTTTCCTTCCTCAAATGTGCGGATACGGTATTCCGGTCCCTTCGTGTCAAGCAGGATAGCAATAGGCAGATTGAGCTTTTCACGAACTCTTTTTATAGTATCGATATTTTCCTTATGCTGTTCATGAGTTCCATGCGAGAAGTTGAGCCTCGCCACGTTCATGCCTGCAAGGCACATCTGCGTCAGCACTTCTTCAGAAGAACAAGCCGGACCTATCGTACAAACTATCTTTGTCTTACGCATTTTGGACATCCCCCTTAATACAGTACTATTTTACCACTTAAACAGGTTCATGAAGATGTTTTTTCAGTATTTATCAAAAGACCGTTCGCGTATGTTATAATACGCGTTAGTAAAACAACGAGAGGTTGAATATGATTGCTAATTACCACACACATAATCGCTGGTGCAGACACGCAAACGGAGAGATAGAAGATTACGTAAAGGTTGCTATAGAAGAAGGGTTTGTGGAACTGGGAATGACAGACCACGTCCCCCATTCAGACAACATCGATCCCAGAAGGATCCAGTGGGAGGAGATCGATGAGTATGACCGTCTTCTCAATGAAGCCGTGGAAAAATATGCGGACAGGATCCGCGTCATAAAGGGCTTCGAGTGCGAATACTATCCCGAATGCATGGATGAGTATGCCATGCTCCGTGATGTATACGGCTACAAGCTCATGATCCTCGGACAGCACCGCAGCGGCCCGAACCGTATCTATGATTCCTTCAGCAGGACCAAGACCGCAAAAGAGATGCACGTCTATGCCGACGCTGTGTGCGACGGTATAAACACCGGGTTCTTCCATTTCCTGTGTCATCCGGATCTCGCTCTTGCGGGATATGGGCCGGGCTTTGATGATGAAGCCGAGTCAGTAATGAGACAGATATTCGAGGAATGCGAAAAACATGATCTCCCTGTTGAGATAAACGGAAACGGCGCATATGACGGACGCGCCTATCCAAACAGGGAAGCTTTCCTTCTCTCCAAGGATTACAAACTGCGCTACATGATAAACATGGATGCCCATGATCCGAAATACCTCAGGAAAGAAGTCTACTCAGTTGCGGAACAGTTTGCAGCTGATCTCGGGATCGAAGTAATGCCGATGTTTGAAATCTGATCTTTCTAAATATCTAAAAATGCCGGTCTGCAGACCGGCATTTTTCTGTTTCACAGTTTATTCTCCTGCTATGCGCCTTGCGACATACACACCGCTTGCTGAAGCATGTGACAGCGAGTGGGTAACTCCGCTTCCGTCGCCGATAACATACAGTCCAGGATATGAGGTCTCCAGATTCTCGTCCACTCCGACCTCCATGTTGTAGAACTTGACTTCCACGCCGTACAGGAGTGTGTCATCATTGGCTGTCCCGGGAGCGATCTTATCCAGAGCATAGATCATCTCCACAATGCCGTCCAGGATACGCTTGGGAAGAACAAGGCTAAGATCGCCAGGTGTCGCTGCAAGCGTCGGAACCACAGTGCACTCTTCTATCCTGCTTTCCGTGCTCCTTCTACCTCTCACAAGGTCACCGAAGCGCTGCACAAGGACTCCTCCGCCAAGCATGTTGGACAGGCGGGCGATGGATTCGCCGTAGCCGTTGCTGTCGTGGAAAGGCTCTGAGAAATGCTTGTTAACAAGCAGGGCAAAGTTGGTATTCTCGGTATGTTTGGACGGGTCCTCAAAGCTGTGGCCGTTTACCGTGACGATACCGTTCGTGTTCTCGTTTACAACTATTCCTTTTGGATTCATGCAAAATGTGCGGACATTGTCCTCGTACTTCTGTGTCTTGTATACGATCTTGCTCTCATACAGCTCATCAGTCAGGTGAGAGAAAACAACGGCTGGAAGCTCAACGCGTACGCCTATATCCACTCTGTTGGATTCTGTAGGGATGTCCAACTTCTTGCAAAGGTTCTCCATCCATTTGCTTCCGCTTCTTCCTACGGAAACGATGCACTTGTCGCAGCTGTAGACTCCTTTGTCTGTGACTACGTTGTATCCGCCTTCCACAGCGTCTATGGTCTGTACCGGCGTATCGAAGAAGAAGTCGATCTTGTCCTTCATCTCGGCGTACAGATTCTTCAGGACGATATAGTTTACGTCTGTTCCCAGATGACGGACTTCAGCATCCAGAAGGTTGAGTCCGTTCTGTAGGCATTTTTTCTTTATGTCCTGATTCGCTGCCTTGTAGATCTTTGTGCCTTCTCCTCCATGGGCCATGTTTACACCGTCCACATACCACATGAGCTCAGTGGCTTTGCGTGCTCCAATCTTTTCGTACAGGGTACCGCCGAACTGGTTGGTGATATTATACTTTCCGTCTGAGAAAGCTCCTGCTCCACCAAAGCCGCTCATGATGGCGCAGACCGGGCATTTGACACAGGACTTCACCTTGACGCCGTCAATCGGGCATTTCCTCTTCTCAAGAGGATGTCCGAGCTCAAAGAGCGCGACCTTAAGGCCGGGCTTCTTCTGGCTCAGTTCATATGCGGCATATATCCCTCCGGGGCCGCCCCCGACGATTATTACATCGTATTGCATTACTTACTCCTTAAAAATGAAAACTGCGGATCTCAAGATCCTTACGGGAAACTGAAATCCACAGTATTGTTGCGAAAATGTATCCTGCCTAATTCTACTGTATTACACAAAAAACTTCAACTCAGCCATCCAACTTGACAACATCCACAAGCACCGCCTGCACGATGTATCTTCCCAATTCGTCCCAGCTGCCGACACAGGTCGACAAAGTGATGACCCTGTCTTCCGCAACAGGCATCATATCAAAAATGACATCCGATCTGCCCTTCTGAGTCCTCAGCCATGATTCAAACTCTGCATCACTGTTGAATCCGGGATAATACCAGTCGCTTAACGCATCTGATTTGTATGCGGCAAATATCTTGTAGACATATACCCCGTCTGCCTTGTACAGACGAATTTCGTCATTCTCCCTTGCAAAAGAAGCATTCAGGAACTTCTTGAGATCCGTGAACATTGAACCGTCATTCATCCTGTGCCCGTATATAACGGTGTTCCTGCCGGTAAGGTCAGAGGGACACATGCAGTCCATGAAGATCACTCCGCCGACATTGTACTGTCCCGTAAAGGTCCTGCGAAGATAATAGTTGTTGTCAGAGGCCTGAACTACGGGGTACGAGATGATCGTGCCGGGTATATCTATCCAGCACTTGAAATCAGGGTTAACTCTCAGCAGACCGTTATAGTCGAACCTCAGATATCCGTCATCAACCCATACCGAACCAGGATCTTCATTATCTGCCTGCTGCGGCTGGTCTGTCGGCTCTATGATCATCTGCTCTCTAATATCGTCGTATTCCTGTCTACCCTTTTTGTATTCATTCAATGTGGAAATAAGCTTATATCCAGAGAAGAGCGCAACTCCTACAAGAATGAATATGAGCACATTCAGAATGATATTCGCAGTTTTTTTCTTTTTCTTCATAGATAGAAAACGAGTTCCTCAGCAGGGCGTTTAGTGGTGTGGTTTACAGATGGCGCCGCATCCTCCGCGGCATATCCTATGGGCATAAGCAGCAGCGGTATCTCTGTTTCCGGGATGTCAAACAGCTCCGCTGCCAGTGTGGGATCGAACATATTGACCCAGCATGTACCTAAGCCGAGCTCTGCCGCCTGCAGCATGACATGTGTTGCCACGATGCTGGTGTCCTGCTGACCGGAAGTGCATGAGGGATCAAGAGGATTCAGCCATTCCTCCGCCAGATCATATGTGAACATCAGCACTATCGGAGCGCCGTATGAACAGTTGGTGACCTCTTTGATCTTTGCCATTGCATCCTCGCTCCTGATCACATAGATGCTGAACGGCTGATAGTTCTTCGCAGTTGGAGCTATCAGACCGGTCTCCAGAACTTTCTGAAGTTTCTCATCTTCAATAGGTCTGCTGTCAAATTTGCGGACGGAATACCGCTCTCTTGCCAATTCACAAAAATCCATCGTTCATGCCTCCCTGTCTTTTTTCTCATGATATCACAAAAGGCAACAACAAAAAACTGTGCGCTTTTCCGTTTTCAATTTCAGTCCGAATAAGGTATACTTTGTATATGTTATGTTTCCAACGGAGGATCCATTATGCATACTTGTCAGGTTCTGCCTGAGGGGTATCGGGAGTATTATTCCGTCGATCTTCAGAAAGATAAGAAGATCGCTTTATTTGTAAATGTGTTATCAGTGATCCTTGCCCTTGTAGTCGGGATCCCTATGCATTTTCATTACCCTATATGGCATTTGTTTGATATGAGAGGCGGCTTCGGTCCTTATTTGACAAGGATGGCCGTGTTCATCGTGTCCATTTTCGCTTATATCTGTCTTCATGAGCTTACCCACGCAACAGTCATGAAGTATTACGGAGCTAAAAAGGTGAGGTTCGGCTTCACTGGTCTTTACGCGTATGCGGGAAGCGTTGAGGACTATTTCGCAAAGATCCCGTACATCCATACCGCTATAGCTCCGGTCATCGTGTGGGGCATCGTGTTCCTTATACTGTCCCTGTTCCTCAAGGGGGCATGGCTGTGGATCGCATATGCCCTTCAGATCCTCAATGTGTCGGGAGCTGCAGGCGATCTTTTTGTCGCTGTTAAATTCTCCCGTTTCCCTGATGATATCCTTGTCCAGGATACCGGCGTAGACATGACAGTCTACTCAAAAGAGGAGGCTGCTCATGAACTATGAGAGAAGCTGCGGCGGTGTCCTGTTCACCGTCAAGGATGACACGCCATACTTTGTCCTTGTGGAAGAGAATTACTACGGCTTCCCAAAGGGGCATATGGAACCCGGCGAAACAGAGCGTAAAACGGCTCTGCGCGAGATACGTGAAGAGACCGGTGTCAACGCCGCTATTGTCGGAGACTTCAGAAAAGTGGATCACTATATCCTGAAGCACAAACCGGACACAGAAAAGACCGTGGTCTATTTCCTTGCGTATTACGAGGATCAGGAGATCGTGTATCAGGAAGAAGAACTGAACGGCGCCGTTCTGGTTCCCTTCCCGGAAGCGATGAAGCTCGTCAGCCACATAAGACTTAAACGTGTCCTGAAGGAAGCCAACCGCGCTGCCCTTAAATGGATCGATAAACAGAAAAAGCGCGCCATGAGAGAGCAGACAGGCGCTAACGGATGATTCAATGTATACAGATCTGCCTGAACAGCTGAATAAATGGCTCGGCTCACATTGTCCTGAAGAAGACAGTGTGGGTCTTTCTGTTTCCTCAGTGCTGCTTTATCCGAAACATGTCCTTAAAATATCTCCTTCCGGAGAACAATCCAGGACTGAGGCATCAATGATGAGATGGCTCAAAGGGAAACTGCCTGTTCCTGAGGTGATAGAATATCTCTCGCAGGATGGCAAAGACTATCTCCTTATGGAACGTCTGTCCGGGGAGATGTCCTGTTCCCCGGAGATGGAAAAAGATCCCGAAAAACTGGTCTCGCTTCTCGCCTCTGCGCTGAAAATGTGGTGGTCTGTCGACCCGGCGGGATGTCCGTCAGACCAGACGCTGGACATCAAACTGAAGTACGCCGAAGAAAACGTTCTCAGCGGATATGCTTCCACAGAAAACGTACAGCCTGACACATACGGGCCAAACGGATTTGAATCTCCCGGCCATCTGCTGGAATGGCTCAAAGAAAACAGGCCTGAAGAAGATCTCGTAGTAACTCACGGAGATTTCTGTCTGCCCAACATTTACTTTTCCGGGGATGTCCTCACAGGCTTCCTGGATCTCAGCAGATCCGGCATCTCAGACAGATGGAAGGATATAGCGCTGTGCTGGAGAAGTCTGCAGGACAATCTCAACGGCAGATATGCGTCCGTTCCCATCAAAGATCATTATGAAGATCTTCTTTTCGAATACCTTGGCGTAGAAAAAGACGAGAAAAAACTAAGATACTACATCCTGCTGGATGAACTGTTCTGACGACAATGCCGCTAGCCCAAAGCTAGCGGCTCTGATATATCATCTGTTTTCTTCACAGTATCTGTTCCATGACGTATTTCTGGTACGACATTCCCATCGCTTCATAGAATCCCCTGGCGGATTCATTGCCTCTCCATACATTAAGGGTGACGTTGTAGCAGCCTGACTCTCTGGCAAAGTCCAAAACATACCGGTAAAGGGCCTCTCCAATATGCATTCCTCTGCAGTTCTCATCCACACAGAGATCGTCTATATACAGTGTGCGGATGTCGTTGAGGTTGTTGCTGTCCGTATGCTGCTGGAAAATGCAGAAGGCGTACCCCTCCACTCTGCCGTCCACTTCTGCGACAAATATTGGGCGTTCAGGATCAGCTATGATCTCCTTCAGTTCCTCATCCGTATATTTCCTGGTCTCAGGTCTGAATATATCCGGGCGTGCGTTATAGTGGATCCGCAGGACCTGGAGCAGCAGGTCGTCGATCCTCCGGATATCTTTTTCCTCAACTTTCCTAATAAACATAATGTTTCCCTAATTTCTTATAAGACTGCCGGTTCCTGTATGTTACAATTTAATCAATAACTAATCTACCATCTTACGGAGGTTTTGTCATGTATCAATACGAAACGGATCACCTTAAACGTCTCCGCGATCATCTTGGAGAATGCACAGTGCTCCTCAAGAGCGACGGACAGTTTCCGTTGTCTTCCCCTTGCCCGATCTCATTATATGGGAGCGGCGCAAGGCACACCGTGAAAGGCGGAACAGGTTCCGGCGAAGTGAACTCCCGCTATTTCGTAAATGTCGAGCAAGGCCTTCAGGATGCCGGCTTCACGATCACAACAGGAGCATGGCTTGATGCTTACGATGAAGTTCTTGTAAAAGCACATAAGCAGTTCATCAAGGACATTCACGCCAGGGCACGCGCCAACCACACCTTAGCCGTTATTGAAGGTATGGGTGCGACCATGCCGGAGCCTGAGTACAACATCTCACTGCAGGGCAATACCGAAACAGCCATTTATGTTCTCGCCAGAAATTCCGGCGAGGGCAATGACAGGAATCCGGAAAAAGGCGACATCCTTCTCACTGATACAGAGGTCCGTGATATCCTTGAATGCAACCGCAGATATTCCAGGTTCATGCTCGTCCTCAATATAGGCGGACCTGTGGATCTGACTCCTGTAATGGAGGTCAGCAATATACTCGTGCTCTCCCAGCTTGGCGTAGATACCGGCACCGCTCTTGCAGATCTTCTGCTCGGAAAGACGTTCCCTTCCGGAAAACTCACTACTACCTGGGCAGCCTGGCAGGATTACTGCAATAAAGGGACCTTCGGCGATGAAGACGATACCTATTACAACGAGGGCGTATATGTAGGATACCGTTATTTCGACACGGTCAACGTAAAACCTCTGTTCCCGTTCGGTTACGGACTTGGCTATACCACGTTCTCTGTAAGTCTTGTTAAAGTGGAAAAGGAAAAAGATCGGGTATCTGTCACAGCAAAAGTCACCAACAATGGCAATTTCGCTGGTAAAGAGACCGTTCAGCTGTATCTGTCATCTCCCTCCGGAGAACTGGATAAGCCATACCAGGCTCTAGCTGCATTTGCAAAGACCTCCACGGTCGCAAACGGCAGCGAGGAAGAAGTAGAACTGTCATTCAGCCTTTCCGATCTTTCATCCTACAGCGAGAAAAAGGCCGCCTATGTGCTTGAGCACGGCGATTATATCCTCCGTCTGGGCAACAGCAGCAGAGACACCTTCGTATGCGCAGTCCTGAAACTGGATGAAGATATCACTGTTAAAAAAGTGAAGAACGTTCTCGGGGATCCGGGACTTACAGAATGGAAACCTGAAGCAGCTGCTGCCGGAGAGATCCCTGCAGACTGTCCGGTGCTGAATTTCACCGCAGAGGATTTCTGCACTGTCACTGTGGACTATGATCTTCCGGACCCTGTGGATCACGCTATGGGTCTCCTTAATGACACAGAACTCGCTCATCTCGGAATCGGATACTACAACCCCAAAGGCGGATTGACAAGCGTCATCGGTGAGGCAAGCCCTTCCGTCGCCGGAGCTGCAGGAGAGACTACACACGAGATCGACCTGAAAGAATTCCCTCCAATCATTATGGCAGACGGTCCTGCAGGACTCCGTCTGGGCAAAGAATTTTACAGAGGCAAGGACGGTACGCTCCATACACTCGGAGCTACCATGCCTCAGTCCGTGCTTGAGTTTATGCCGTTTTTTATCCGTCCGTTCCTGTCATCAACAAAGAAACTTCCAAAGGGAGCGGTTCTGGAAGAGCAGTATGCTACCGCCATTCCTATCGGAACCGCTATTGCGCAGAGCTGGAACCTCGAGTTCGCTGAAACATGCGGAGATATCGTAGGTTCAGAAATGGAGATGTTCCATGTGGATCTCTGGCTCGCTCCTGCACTCAATATACACAGGACCATCAGATGCGGTAGAAACTTCGAGTATTACAGCGAGGATCCGCTCATCTCCGGTCTGTTTGCCGCTGCGATAACCAAAGGTGTTCAGGCTCATCCGGGATGCGGCACTACCATCAAACACTATGCAGCTAACAACCAGGAGCGCAACAGATATGGCAACAACTCCCATGTCAGCGAACGCGCTATGCGCGAGATCTATCTCCGCGGTTTTGAACTGTGCATAAGAGAATCCGACCCTGCTGCATTGATGTCCTCCTACAACCTCCTGAACGGAACCCATACATCTGAACATACAGGCCTCTGCGTGGATATCCTCCGCCGCGAATGGGGATATGAAGGCGTGGTAATGACAGACTGGGTGGTGGCCGGTATGACCAAGAAAGGTGCCAAATATCCAGTCGCAAACAGCGCTAAAGCTGCAGCTGCAGGACATTCTCTGTTCATGCCAGGCTCAAAGGCAGACTTTGAAGCACTGGTAAAAGGCACTGCAGATGAAACAGTATCCAGAAAGCAACTGCAGATCAACGGATCACGCCTCAGAGCATTGATGGTACGTTTCAACAAGTTATAAGCCTCTTTTTGTACACGATAAGGCCGCATGGATAATCCATGCGGCCTTCATTATCATATTATGTATTATTCCTTACTGATCAAATATGGGAGCACCAGTCTATCAGCAGGAAGCCAGTCAACCGAATCGATCTCTTCCGGGCCGAGCCATCTTGCTGCCTCGTGCTCAAGCAGGACCGGACTTCCATCCTTCAGCTCTGCCCAAAAGCATGTAAGCCTTATTGAGATATTCGGATAATCATATTCCACTGAACAGACCTCTTCTCCGGGCAGTATCTCAACTTCCAGTTCCTCGCGAATCTCCCTCGCAAGCGCCTCACGGAAGTCCTCGCCCTTTTCCACTTTGCCGCCCGGAAATTCCCAGCCGTCCTTCTGCTCTCCGTAGCCTCTTTGAGTAGCAAAGATCATCCCGTCTTTCCTTATAACTGCTGCTACTACTTCGATCCTGTCCATCTCTTTCTCCATCTGAATGGTAAAACCGTTTCTATGTTTTGCTGTCCTGCATTATAATGTCATTAGAATAATTATGAGGTCTTATTGCAATGGTCTTTATTGTGATCCTTGTCGTTCTCTGGCTGCTGATCTCCTATATTATATACCGCATCGGATTCTATACACCACTTCCGATGCAGCTCGAGCAGCTGAACACCGA
Organism: Oscillospiraceae bacterium; assembly: GCA_017432285.1. Classification (GTDB taxonomy): domain Bacteria; phylum Bacillota; class Clostridia; order Oscillospirales; family Ruminococcaceae; genus RUG11783. The sequence continues at coordinate 54,754 of JAFRJM010000022.1, forward strand.
TAACAAGCCGGAACCGACTGAAGTCGACAAGAAAGTCATACAGTGGTGTCATGAGCTCGAGGCTGTTCCTTATGAACACGTCGAGACCGTGTCATTCGACGGTCTGCGTCTCTGCGGAAGATACTACCACGAAAAAGACGGCGCGCCGCTTCTCATAGGGTTCCATGGATACCGCGGAAAACCTTCCTGGGATTTCAGCCTGGGATATAAGATATATAAGCGCCTTGGATTCAACCAGCTCCTTATCGAGGAACGCGGACACTGCTCCAGCGAGGGACATACCATAACCTTCGGAGTGAACGAGCGCCTGGACTGCTCGTCTTGGATAGATTATGCCCTAGCCCGCTTCGGCAGTGATACGGATATCATCCTGGCAGGCATCTCAATGGGCGCCGCCACAGTACTTATGGCCTGTGACAACGGACTTCCCGAAAACGTTAAAGCCATCCTTGCAGACTGTCCTTTCTCCAGTCCCTTAGATATAATAAATGTCGTTACATCGAGGGACATGAAGATCCCGGCAAAACTGGCTTTCCCGTTCACCTGGACTGCTGCGTCATTCTTCGGCGACTTCCAGCTGGATGCAGACTCTGCTTTAGAATCCGTTAAAGCCACACCTGTTCCGATACTTCTCATCCATGGAGAAGCGGATCATTTCGTCCCGGTCGAAATGAGCAAACGCATATATGAAGCTAATCCCGAGATGATAGAATTCCACACTTTCCCCGGAGCCGGTCACGGCATGAGCTGTGTTGTGGACCCGGAGAGATATGAAAATATAGTCACCGCATTCACAAAGAAAATCCTTTCGGCACAAGAACAAACATGATCATCCCTGAACACATCCTAAAAGCTATCGATCTGCTGAACAGCGCAGGCTACGAAGCCTATCTGGTCGGCGGTTGTGTCCGTGACGCTTTACTGGGTGTTCAGCCGAAGGATTACGATATAACCACGTCTGCTCTTCCCGAACAGACAAAGGCTGTTTTCAATGGATACCACGTGATAGAGACAGGAATAAAACATGGCACTGTCACTGTGGTGATAGACCACTCACCTATAGAAATCACGACATACAGGGTGGATCAGGAGTATCTTGATCATCGCCATCCCGAGAATGTCGTCTTTACCACTTCTCTGAAAGAGGATCTTGCCAGGCGGGACTTCACCATCAATGCAATGGCATACCACCCAAAAGAAGGCCTCATCGACTATTACGACGGAAAAAAGGACCTTGATACATGCACTATCCGATGCGTGGGAGATCCTAAGGAGAGATTCAATGAGGATGCACTGCGTATCCTGCGTGCGCTGCGTTTCGCCTCCCGCTTTGATTCTCCCATAGACATAGATACAGAAAAAGCCATGAGAAAGTGCGCCGGCCTACTAAAAAAGATAAGCGCGGAACGCATAGCTGCGGAGCTAAATGAGATACTCTGCGGGAAAGGAGTGCGCCGGATACTAGTGGATGAGACAGAGATCCTCGGAGTACCGATCCCGGAACTTCTTCCCATGAAAGGCTTCGAACAGAACAATCCTCATCATATCTACGATGTTCTCACGCATTCCGCAGTGGCGGTAGAATCCATTCCTCCGGAAAAGGATCTTCGCCTTGCAGCCCTCTTCCACGATATCGGAAAGCCGTTTTGCTACTCTGAAGGCGAAGACGGCGTCGGTCACTTCTACGGACATGCAAAACAAAGTGAGATAATAACGAAACGGATCATGGACCGGCTGAAATACGATAATCAGACCAAAGATTCCGTGCTCCTGCTCGTCAAATACCATGATCTCCATCTGGAAGAGAACGAGAAGTCTATAAAGAGACTGCTCAGGAAGATCGGTCCGGAGATGTTCGACAAGCTGATACTGCTGTACTGCGCGGATAATCTGGCACAGAGTCCTGCCTACCGTGACAGGCAGGAGGGTTATGACAGGCTCTCTGCCATAGCGGAGAAGATCCTGTCTGAAGAACAATGCTTCTCTCTGAAGGATCTCGCTGTCAACGGGTCCGACCTCATCCGGATGGGCTACAGACCGGGTCCTGCCCTCGGGGAAATACTGGATAAACTATTGACCAAAGTAATAGATGGGAAACTGAACAATGACAAAGAAGAACTTACTCGATACATTGAAAAACACTTTAGGCCATAAACCGTCAGTCACGCTCACTGACGACATAAAACAGGCACTGAACATATACATCCAGCGCAATCTTGTTGCAATTGATGAAGAACAGATCGAAGGTCCTGTCCCGTCATTCTCAAGCCTCTCTTTAGATGAAACTGCTGAAATCTGGTCTGAAGAAAAAGAAGCGCGGGAAGCTGTTTCTGCTAAACCCCGCCCTTCACTGCCTCATTTTGATCAGGCTTTATCCGGTGCAGCCAAAGAAAAAAGAAAAGAGCAAAAAGAGCCTTCTGTTTCCTATGCAGCGGGCAATTTCTCACAAAGCTCTCTTGATGAGCACCTCCGCAACCTGGATGCCAGTTTCTCAGCTTCTCTGCTCAAACTAATAGATGCCAAAGGAATGACAGACAGTGAATGCTACAGAAAAGCAGGAATAGACCGCAGGCACTTCAGCAAGATGCGCAACGAAAATTATCACCCTAGCAAGAGCACTGTTCTGGCTCTCTGTATCGCACTATCCCTCAGTAAAAGCGAGGCGGTCGCTCTGCTTGAGAAAGCAGGGTATACCCTGAGCAGAAGTTCTGTTCAAGACCTGATCGTTGAATATTTTCTTGTAAACAGACAATGGGACATAGACTTGGTCAACGCTGCCTTGTATGAGCACGATCAGCCGCTTTTAGGATTCTGATTTGTCGCTTGCAGGGCGACCTTTGAACATACTATCCCGGATAAAATAAGACTGCCTGAGAGAAAAGGCAGTCTTTATTATTTTGGAGGTAAACAATGAGCAAAACACAAAAAACAGCTGAGATAGTATATATCCTTGATAAGAGCGGATCCATGTTCGGATACACGACTGATACCATAGGAGGCTTCAATTCCTCCCTGCACAAGCAAAAGGAAGACGTCGAATCCGGAGTGATCACCACAGTGCTCTTTGACACCCGCCATTACACCCTTCATGACCGTCTCCCCCTGAATGACGTCCCGGACATCACTGAGAAGGAATATCAGCCGGGAGGAAGCACGGCTCTTCTTGACACACTGGGCGATACGATCTCTCACATTGAAAAGATCCATCACTATATACGTAAGGAGGATGTGCCGGAGCAGACCATATTCGTCATCATCACAGACGGCCTGGAGAATGCCAGCAGAGAATATTCGCTGCAGCAGGTAAGATCCATGATCGAGAATAAGCAGAAAGAGGGTTGGGAGTTCGTGTTCCTCGGAGCCAACATCGATGCCATAGAGACAGCAGGTCATTACGGGATCGATGCGACCCACACAACGAATTTCTGCCAGGACAATGAAGGTATAGAACTGGCATTTGCATCTGTCTCCGATTTCGTTCACTCCCGCACAAGAGCACAAAAGGATTCTTCTGCTAAGTGGAAGAGCAGGGTCGAAGCAGACTATAACTCAAGGGGTAAAAAATAAAGCCTGCCCGATATTCCGGACAGGCAGATGCTGAAAGGATTTGTCATTCATAATAGCGGTAATTTGCCACTACCTTACCAAGTATCACAGCATGATCTGTGACTATAGGTTCAAAAGCTGGGTTCTCGGCCTTAAGGACGATCAATTCTCCGTCCCTGTAGAAGCGCTTTACTGTGGCTTCATCATCGATGAGAGCTACGATGATCTCCCCTTCCTCGGCGACCTCTGTCTTCCTCGCTATGATGATGTCTCCGTCGAGAATACCGGCATTGATCATGCTGTCGCCCCTGACATGCAGGGCAAACAGTTCACCGTGATACCTGTGAGATGTGTTGAACGTGATGAACGTTTCAATGGATTCCTGAGCTAGGATCGGAAGTCCTGCAGCTACTGTCCCAAGGACCGGAACTTTTATATCATATGAGTCAGTGACTATGGAAACATTCCTTCTGGTTCCGTCCTTCAGCCTTACTTTCCCTTCCTCTTCCAGAGCATGGACCGCACGGAACACTGTGGATGTGGACCCGATACCGAGATCTCTGCACATCTCCCTAACGGAAGGCGCTTCGTCTGCATGGAGCACAAGGTATTCATATACCCTTTCTTTTGTATTTGCGAAACTCATCAGGAAGCCCTCCATAAAACTTTTGTTCTTTTTTCAATTTTAGCATTAGGTACCCGCCTTGTAAAGAAAATGGCTTTCAATAATTCACAGTTTATTAACATGAAATTCATTGATTGGACTAATACTTCCTTTATTATGTAGTTGTACTTAAGAAGCCGCAAATCTAAGTACTATCGCAAGATATTTCCTCCTCATTCTTTAATTTTGTACCCCTTTTAAATCCAGGAAGACCTCGGAACGCAACTCCGAGGTCTTCTTTTTGTATATTATTCTGTTCAGTCTTCTTCGGAATACGGGATATAATCTCCGGGCTTCGGCATCATCATGTATGCCATGCCGCTCTTTCCGTATCCGTAGTTGTCCCTATTCATGTATATGAGTACTGCTCCAAGGACGAATGACAGGAGCTCGGCTGCCGGGAACGAGAGCCACACACCCATGATACCGAAGAGCGCAGGCAGAAGGATAAGCATTGCCAGCCTGAACGCAAGGTTGCGCAGTGTTGTGAGGATACTTGCAACCTTCGGGTTTCCAAGGGCAACAAACATCCTCATGATGAGTACGCATCCGGCAGTGAACATGCTGCTGAGGAACTCTATGGTCAGCCCTGTATAAGCCATATCATATACATTCTGGGAGTATCCTTCATGGAAGAACATCCTCAGCATAGGCACTCTCAGCAGTTCACCAAGAATAGTTATGGCTATCGTTCCGTAGAACCATATCTTCAGGTTGTGGGTAAGTATTCTCTTGAGCCTCTTGGGGTTCCTGTTTCCGAAGTTGTATGCGATGACCGGTCCAACGCAGGAAGCATATCCGAAGAATCCTGCTGTAAGGATTATCCTGAGCTCGCCTATGATAGCATTCGCAGCTACACCGTCCGCTCCTGCGAGACTAAGCAAAGTCCTGTTGGTGACAAGTGACGTCGTACCGATGGAAACGCTGTTGATGAACTGTGAGAAACCGCTCTTTGCAGAAGCGACCGCAGTATCGATATAACCACCTTTCGGATCTGTAAAGTGGATCTCATTCTTCTTTCTCATGTAGAAGAATAAGCCTATGAAGAATATTGCAAGCTCGCCTGCTGCTGTGGAAAGACTTGAACCGAGAACTCCAAGCCGCAGAATGGCTATGAGAACGATATCCAGAAGGATGTTCATGACACCGTTAGTCACGGAACAGATAAGCCCCATCTCAGGGTGTCCGGTAGTGGAGTAATACGATCCGAATGTAAATCCCATAAGGTTGATCGGCGTAATTGAAAGGACTATGCGGACATATGTCCTGGAGTTCTCTATAAGAGAATCATCCGCCCCGAGGAATCTGAGGATAGGGTCACAGAAGATGTTCATGACAAGAGCTATCGCTGTGCCTACCACTGCGGCGATTATCGCGACACGTGTGAAGATCCTTTTTGCTTCCTCCTGCTTTCCCTCGCCCATCTTCTGGGCGGACAGCGTGGTCGCTCCGATAGAAAACAGGTTTGAAAAACCCATTATTATCGCATTGGCTGGGCCAAGCAGGCTTATTGAAGCCAGAGCGTGCTCTCCGACATATCTGCTGACGAACAGTCCGTCATCGAGAGATTTGAACAGCTGGCTGAAAAGGCTCTGCAATATTGCAGGAGCTGCGAAAGCCAGCAGCTGCGTAAGTGTGAAATTCTGTCCTATCCTGTTTTGCGTCTTATTCTCTGCCATAATATACACTCACTATACAATAGGCGCCCTGTTCCGCATAGGAACAAGGCGCTGACAACATTCCTACTATATTAATTATACCTCACATGTCTAAAAACGCGAAACAGATCAATATCCCTGATAGATGAAGGACGGTCCTCCGCCTGTCTGGATAATGATATACATTGCAGCAACCGCAAGTCCCATTATCCAGTAAAGGATCCATCTCCGCCTGACAGGTAGAGCTTCAAAAGGATCAGTCACAGGAACTGCTCCACGCTCTGTAGTGGATCTGTACAGTGTGAAGTCTATCCATGTGGCTATAGCCAGGGACGCGATGATGCTTCCGAAATATATTAGATAGTATGTACCCGTATCTGACACACCTGCCGCAGCAAGATTAAGGAATTCCAATTTGAAAGTTCCGAGGTTCTGTTTCTCCCCCACCATCTGGATGAATCTCTTCATGTCATCGACAGTCTCCATCCTGAACGGGAACAGAGTCATCGTCCACCAGATATACACAAGAATTCTCTTCATCCAGCTTTTTGCTGTAAATGCCTCTGCGCCGGTAAGTCCTCTGCTGTTCTTGTTGAAAAATCTCTCAAGGAAACGGCTGGCGACTATCACCACTCCCCAGATGAGATTGGTGACTGTATTTCCATGCCAAAGTGCTGATACAGTGAAAACTATAAGAAGATTGATAAGAGTCCTGCTCTCGCCCTTACGGGATCCTCCGAGCGGGAAATACAGGTAATCTCTGAACCACTCTGACAAAGTTATATGCCATCTTCTCCATATCTCGCCCATTCCTGTTGAGAAATACGGAGCAAGGAAGTTCTCCTGCAGACGAACGCCGAACACGAGGGCTGAACCCACAGCCATCGCGCTGTACCCCGCAAAGTCGAAATAAAGCTGAAGCGGATACAGGAACAAAGCTGTCAGTGCAGCAAGTCCTGAATGACTATTGAGATTGTCATACACACCGTTTACTATGATGGCCAATCCGTCTGCCAGCACGACCTTGAACATTGCACCAATCAGAAGGCGTCTCATTCCCTCGACGATTATCTCAGGCGTCACTTCACGTTCTTTCAGCTGAGGAATAAGGTTCCTTGATTTAGCTATCGGTCCTGACAAGATATGCGGGAAAAAGAGAACAGAAAGAAGCCATTCAGTAAAATCTGTTTCCGGTTCCATCGCTCCCTTATATACGTCAGCAAGATATCCTACGGAAGCAAACGTGTAAAATGAAAGCCCAACAGGGAAAAGTATCGTAATCGGATTCTCCAGGAAAGAAGTGATAAGGTGTGCATATTTGAACCAGCAGAGGTTTAGCACCAGAAGGACGATACCTGCCGCAGTCAGTTTTTTTGCTGTATTCCTGTCCGCAGCTGAAGCTATCTTTTTGCCAAAGAAGAACGTTATCAGCGCGGCACCCACAGCAATACCTAGCGATATAGGTCCGCTTGTCCATAAAAAGTAAATGCTCGCAGCTAAAAGAAAGTAGTTGCGGTACTTTACGGGAAGCAGATAATGGACTGCTGTGACCACTGCGAGAAAACACAGATATGTAAATGTATTTAACAGCATCTGCGCCTCCTATGGTGTGGTCCTGCGGACGCATTCTGCAGGAAGGTCGGTGAAAACGAGCTCTACAAGGTAGGGCTTCACGGTATTGGGTAAGTGATATCCGTCGTAGAAATTATCGTCGTTCTCAGTAAACGAGTTCGGGAACTCAAAATCGATGCTGGGAGCAATCTCTCTAAGCTGTCCTTTGTATTTTTCCGCTTCTTTGAGGATATCCAACTCCTCATATAGCTCATATATAGAGATATGGATAGGCGGGTATACAAAAACTATCTCTATGCCGTTGGCATCGCAGTATTCCACCACCTCAATAAGTTTATCTACTGTCTCCTGACGCACGACAGGCGACTCACCAAAGTTTGAACGTATGAGATCTCTGTACTCCTCAAGATTCAGGCGGTACTTCTCTCCCATCTCCTGCGGGATATTCTGAACACGGGAATAATCTGTCGGATCCTCGGGGAATGTCATTCTCTCAGGATGCCCCAAAGAAGTCCAGACTCTGTTCATTATCTTGGTCTTAGCTGCGTTTATAGCACCGAGCCAGTGCCCTGCATGAAGAATGAAGTGCGCCGGATCTTCTGCCTGCTCAATGATAGACGGGATCCTGCCAGGACCCTGCTCGTCGATCGTTGAGTACAGATTGATCCCGAACACCACTTTCTTAAGCTCTGTATGCTCCGTTGCATACCAGAACAGTTCTATCAGCTCGCCTGTCTGGGCACCGCCGAATCCAAGCATAGTGTAGGGTTCACCGGATATTTCTTCAGCAAGATCCATATTCAGGTTTGCCATCCTGCTGTCCCCAAGGACTATATTCTCCGGATGATTGATGAGAAGTTCGCGTACAGAAGACAGCGGCTTGCACAGGTATTCGGATTCGCCTCCGCGCAGGCCGAAATAATCATACGGTTCAAAAGCCACGAACATCCCCAGCAAAACCAGGAACGGCAGGCAATACAAGATTAGTTTTTTAACTATCTTTTTCAATCCAAACCCCACTGAGCTCTTAATTCTCTGTAGTGATCACCGCTGTATATCCCTACGAATTCCATGCTGTCTCCAAGGTCGTGTACAGCATAGAGATAGACTGAACCATCTGTTCTCTCTGCAAGCCCGTCCGTAAACATGTCGGCAAACTCTTCATAAAAGTATTCGTTCAGGTTGTACAGATAGACAAGATCTACATCATTCTCTCGCAGATACTGCGCAAAATTCTCCTTTGTGGCATAGACCATATAGTAATGGAACTGATCATCCTGCATGGTATCTATCATCTCCTGGCTCGCAAAGTTCCCTCCGCCCATGGTCGGCACTGTATATGCCGGCATGAACGTATAGTTGCACAGGAACCATTCTCCCCCGCTCGAATTCTGCGCCACCACGTATATGTTGGTGTCGCTATTGAGGATCGATCTGAACTGTCTCGCATTCTTCTGCGGTATCTTCATCAGTTCAGGGGCCTGAAGATTCACATAATCAGATGTAATGCTTAAGGTCTTAAGCGGAAACGGAAGATGATAAAAAGAGGACCATAAAGCGAGCGCGACTACCAGCAATCCGGGAAGAATCTTCCAGCGATTCCTGATAAAATCTGACAACTTTTCAGGACAATAAGGTTCAGCCACTTCAGACGCTATCAATCCGATAAGTGAAAAGAACCATCCGAACAGGTAGCTGGAAATGTACCTCTCATAGCAGATCAGTGACAGACCGCCTTCTTCATAAAAGATAGCTGCATAAGTATATGTCTGGAACAGGTAATAGACGAAAAAACCGAAGAGGTGAAGCAGAGCAAATGCCAGTATCCTGAGCTTGCTGCGTTTCTCCTTAGCGATGACCACAAATGCCAGTGCTATTAGTGTAAGCACAATGACCGAATCTTTCGGCGGTCCGAAACTCATTATCTGCTGGGTCCTGAATGCATGGATCATACTCTTCCAAATCTCATTGCAATGTGGATCCTGACCGAGAAGCATCTGTACTGCAGAATACGGATAGGTGATCGTGACTCTGTCCATGTGCACTGCTGCCTTGAAGTGTGTTGCCCACATTATATATGTCAGCGGAACGCATGCCATAAGTCCAAGGAAAGATGCTCCTTCAGCAGTCCATATACGCTTTCCCGCTTTGACAGAAGCAGGAGAACCGTCACCGATGATCATGTCCACTGATACCATTCCGGCTGCGACCAACCCCAGCGCAAGCCCGATATCCCTTATAAGCGTGACCGCCATAAGCGACACTATTGTTGCTGCATATCTTGTCCAGCCTTTGCTTCCGCTGCAGAACCATACCAGCAGCGCTCCGGCGAAACAGTACCCGACGATCCAGTCCGCATAGGAATTCGCGTATGCTATCAGTCCTCCTAATCCGTAAAAGAACTCATATATCGAAAAATAGCCAAACCCCGCTGTGATCAGAACACCGATTGGATGGGTCCATTCCAGTCTGGAGAAGACAGGAGTAACAGCTGCCATAGCAAGCATATCGTAGGCAACGTATGCTTTCCACTCCGAGAACGCTGGCGACAAGAACTGAAGGAACAAGCTGTTCAGTGACAATCCCGGAGGATATGAAACATTTATCATGCTCGTATGTGCAAGAGTGTACAGTTTTCTGTTCTCAAATATAACCTTGCAGGCGCTTCCCCAGAAAGAGAACTCGTCCCATATACGGAACTGGGCATCTCTGCTTTTCAGGACGAACCAGAAAAACAATGTTGCTGCGAAAAAGAAGACCAGTCCTGGCCGAAGGACCTTTTTTGCTATCTCCTTCCAGTGTTTTTTCTCTTTTATAACAAGATATGCGGCACAGAAAAATGCACACAAATATATCGCGATCATCCCCGGAAAGAGAAGATCACAAATACCAGCTATAGTTAAAAACAGAATGATACCTGAAAGGGAGACAAATGGTGTCACTGTAACGTTCAGGTTCCCTTTCCATGTCAGGAAAGCGGAAAACGAGAACAGTACCAGCATAGATACCAAAAGATCCATCGATTACCTCACATAAGGAAATTATTTAAAAAGAGCTCAGCAGCAGCAACAAGCGCTGTTCCGCTGCATATCCAGAGAGCAATCATTTCATTGTAGTCTTCATCTGTAACTACAGATACTTTTAACAAGCTCCAGCCGTTTGCCATAAGGATAGATATGCATGGAATAATAGGTATGAGATAACGCGCCTGAACACCAAGTATAGAACTCGAACCAAGTGTCGAACATGCACAGTAGAATCCGGTTATGACGATGCCGTAAAATACTACGCTCAAAAGAGCAAGAAGCGTGCTTTCCCACTTGCGGTAATCCTTGAGCGCCGCTTTAGTACCAAGTATAGACACTACGAACAACGTCAGTACAGTAAGGAAAGGAGTAAGGATCGTATCAACGTCCAGCCAGCCGAACTGACCGTTCCTGCCGATATAGAAAGCATTCTGATACCCGTCAACAAGCAGGATCGCCAAGTAACGGAAAGGATTAGATAAAATGTACTGGATCTGAGCTTTTATATCCACTCCCGGCAGCACAGGTTCGGCAGACATTCCTTTGGAAGCGAACTGAACATATATATTCGATCCGAAATACAAGCCGTATCCGAAGATCAGGGCCGCTGCTGCCATCTTCCAGCTTCTCTTCTCTTTCGGGAGAAGGAAGATAAGGAAAAGCAGAACGACAGAAGTCGGTTTAATGGAAATAAGAAGACCGAAAGATATTACACTATACCAGAAATCCTTCTTATCCTCGAAGTCGCCCAGCATAAGACCAAGAAACGCCAGGAAAGAGCTTAGGTAGATAGCATCATACGAGAAACTGCTGCACATGAAGAGAGTCAGCGGCCAGAAACCTGCCAAAAGCACGGCAAAACGATATCGCTTTGCTTTCCTCATGGCGAAGTTGAATGCGCATACATACATCGCCGCATTCGCAAGTCTGCCTATGTACATAAGTATCAGGACATTTTTAGTGAAGAGCCTTCCTATCGCCATGGCGGCTCCCGGAAGAAGATATGGGCGGAGCACCTGAAGATGCGTCTCAAATCTGCGGAGGCCGGATATGTCTCCGTTTCTTCTCTCCATATATTCTGCTATTTTCGTCAGCGCATTCCCATCGCCGGTCTTTATGATGCGGTTGTGAAACTCGCCTTCAAATATATTTGTTAAGAGATATACCTCGTCAGGGAAGACATAGTTGTTGTCAAAATCAAATCTTCCCTCTGAGATCGTCCAGGCTCTCATAAAGTGAATGTTCTCATCAGGCGCCTGAAGAGGGGCATTGGCAAAAACAAATATGATGACCAATATTGCTGCAAGCACCGTCATCCTCGCGGTAAATGACTTGATAGACTTTACGATATATGAAGTGACTATCATGCACACACCGATAATGCCTCCGGCAATTGCAAGCGCATCGCCCACCGCAGAAGCAGCAGTGAACATCTTGCTTGCCATGAGTCCCGCCAAAGATGCAAGGAATCCCATACCGAATGCAGCAGTGATCCAGAAGCTGAGATTAGATGTCTTCCTAATCTTGGCCTTGATCTGCACATACACAGTAAGGATAAGCGCCAAAGCCATCCACAGGACCATCCATTCCCCGAATGAGAAGGCTGCAGTCCTTACCTGGTCGTTTACTGTGAACCCAGAGAAAGTTACAAATGAATGCACTTTCTCTGTAGGATAGATCCTGACTGATTCAAGAGTATCCATTTGCAGCTTGGCAAGATATACGCCTTCGCTCTGATACTGCAGCGGGAAAACGAACTCGCCGGGTATTCCCTCAAGCGTTCCTGAAGCATATATCACCGTTTCCGACACGTCTCCGGGAGATTTTGTCATATAGACAGTGATCGTATCCGCAGCACCAAAGTTGAAGATCTCACATGCAAAATATGAGTTGTTAGCCAACGCCTCATATTCGTGTTCGTTATCTGTTTCCAGAAACTCATAATTAGTGCAGTCACTCTCGGTGAAGGACTCTCTTTCAAAATCGGGAAGACTGTTTTTTCTATACCAAAAGAGTCCGGCTTCAAAAACCAGAGAAAAAACCGTGATAAAGATAAGCACGATCGATACTGCGCTTTGTCCGCGAGACTCTTCCATTATTTCCCTTCCTATTGCTGTTTCACAGTAAAAAGCAATTACATTAACAATTAATTATACCACGTGAGCCGCTTGTGTATGATCAGTCATCAAGCAGTTTAGCATCGATTATCTGGAAATTAGCCCTGTGGATATAAAGAGGTTTACCATCTATAGACAGCTTTGTGAATTTTGGAAGATCATCGGGGATCTCCCAGTATACGCTTCTGCCGGAAAACACGTATATAGGCGCACCGGTCTGGGATTTGATGACAACCACCATAGGCTTGCCTATGAAATTACGGATAGAATTCAAACGGCCTGCGATCAGCGCCTGTTCTGAGAGGGAACCGGTTCCGTCTGAGTTGATCTCATCCAGATAAAACTCATAGTCAGGTTTCAGACTTTTGTCATAAAACACGCAGGTGTCACCGCAAGAGATTATCTCCCTTCCATCTATAGTTATGGTAATAACAGAGCTTAGTGTCTCATATTTGCCATTTGAGCCGTCTACGCTCAGATCCTGCCCTATGACATTAGATGAGATGTCTATTCTTTTCCCATGGGTAGTCATAGTTTTAAATCCGTTGTTGTCAAACGTATCGATTATGTATTCGTTTCCAAATATCGACCCATGCATCTCGGAGATCCTGTGTCGCAGATATTCAGATCTTACCAGAACCGCTACACCGATAATTGCTATAATGACCAGCACTGCGATCATGATCCGAAGTATTCTCTTCCATCTACCTGTATCAGCCATTACATTCCTCCATATATAAATACTATTAAATAAATATTATGCAGGGACTCTGCTTCTAAACATGCCTTCCTTTGCAACATATCCACTCAGTTCGCTCTGTGTCAGCTGTTTTACGACATATACATTCAGACTCCTTGCTCCAAAGAAAGTACATTCGCGGTATGTATCAAAAAACAGATCCACTACTGCATCCCCAGCCGCAGATGCCTCACAGTAGTCACACGCGATAGCCCATCCGTACACAAAGCTTCCATCACCATTGGTTATGTAAAGCAGTGACCCATACGGGATAAGGCTTGGATCAACAGCCACCATTCCCTGAGAAAGATACATGCCTGACGCACCGTATGCACCTTTTTTGAAGTTGTACGCCGTGCATCTTCCGGAATATACAGCGCTGTATTCTGCCGGAGCATTGCCGAGTATCTGAATATCAGTATACTGAGCTCCATTGATCGGGGAAGCAGCCACGTTTGCTCCTACAAGAAGGATATAGTCTGTCGGTTCTTTTGTAACAACAGAGCTTATCTCCTCCCTGCTTTCCAGTTCACCATTCACATACTTTTCTTTATAAGTGACCTCGCGCTCGCCGTCAGCCTGATTGTCCTGGTTGATGGCGTATGTCCTTCCGGAGCGAAGCACAGGTGTCAGTTTCTCGATCGCTTCACCGGGTATCGGCTCTGTTTCTGTAACCGTCTTATAAAGGATACGCGTTATCTTAACTGTATCTCCTTCAGAAATAGGATCTGTCAGTGACGGCTCGATAATATCGTCATCTGCCAGAGTAACATTTGCTTTTTTAAGAAGATCATCTACTGTTTTTATCTCCCCTGGCAATGCACGAATCTCGCTTACTGCCCCGTCTGCAGAAAGATAATAATTTACAGCACGTTCTACCTCAACAGTCTGCACCGGCCCGGTCTCTTCCACCGTAACCTGATCCGGCTTTTCAAGACTTCCCGTTGGTCCTTCCTCAGAGATCTTTTCCGGATCTTTTTCATTGGAAACAGTAATGCCTACGAATTCTTTCTCAACATTTTCTTCACTGTTCGTCTCTTCATTCTGAGTAACAGGCCTTGTTTCTTCATTGTTGCTATTAGGTACAGGCTCATTGATATTAATCTCAGGAACCGGTTCTACTTCAAAATCATCAGGATTAATGTCCTCGAACTCAACTATCAGATCACTGAGCCAGCTTTCGAACTTCTCTCCAAAGCTTTTCTTCTCTGTTTCAGTTTCATCTTCTTTGACCTGAACAGGTTCATCTTCTTGCTTATCTATAAACTCGGAGCTATCCGGGCGCTTTTTTCTTCCATCCGTTGAACTGTTCTCTGAAGTATGTTGAACCTCGTAGAAAAGGTTTATACGCCATCCTTTTTCGTAAGCATATGCTCCGGAACTGATGATACCGAACAGGATCAGCCACACTGCTGCATGTAAAATATGGCGTTTGAGCCAATCCTGTGTTTCTTCCCTGTCTTTCTCTTCCTGAGTCCGATTCAGTCCCCACAGATCCGAGAGTTCCTCAGCTACAGCACTTTCTTTAGTTGATTCCTCTTCAGGGGTTTCTTCTGCTTCACTTTCGGAAGTCTCCGCAGGTTCGCTTTCTTCGGCTTCTTCCTGAGTTATTTCCTCTGACCCGTCTTCGATCTCTTCGGACTCGTTTTCCTCTGAAGTCTCTTCTTCAGATAATCCTTCCAGAGTCTCTTCAGTTTCATCTATTTCTGATTCTTCCTCTGATGTTTCTCCTGTTTCCTCTGATCTGTCTTCGACCTCTTCAGTTTCATTATCTTCTGAAACTTCTTCCTCAGACAGTACCTCAGGAATCTCCTCAGTTTCAGCGGCCTCAGCTTCTTCCTCGGAGATCTCTTCTGAAACACTCGTGTCTATATCTTCGGGTAATCCCTCTTCTGCTGGTTCCCCTATCTCTATGACAGGCTCAGCTGGCTCTGTGGCTTCGATTTCAGGTGCCTCTTCTATGACTTCTTCAGGTACTGCAGATTGGTTTTCAGGCTCCCCATCCTCAGAGGTGAAGAACGGCATGCTCTCCATCTGAGAAGTGAGATCCTCTATAACAGCAGCATCTTCCTCCATAGATTCAAGAAGAGGATTCACAGTTGCCGTCTCAGCTGCCTCAGCAACAGTCTCTATCTCCGGGACCTCTACATACAGATCCTCTATTGCGGGCTCACCCTCCGGTTTCCAGGATCCCTCGCTCATCTGAGCAAGGTCTTCTGAAGAGAACTTCGGTCCTTCTTCAGAGATATCATGCAGATCTATCGGCTCTTTCTGAACTGGCTCGGCGGACACTGCCGTTTCTACGTGTGTAAGCTGGTCCTGAAGAGCAACATCAAGTATATCCGGCTGAAGCTGTGAAACTTTCACAGCGGCATCCGAACCTTTCTTTCCACCGAGGAGTCTTTTCAGTTTTTCTCCAAGTGTTTCGCGCATAAACACTCCGTTGTATTAATGTCTAATATTCTCAAAAAAGGTCTGCAGCATCTCCCTGCACTCTTCTTCCAGGACACCGCCGAAAACATCCGGTCTCTTACCAAGAGGAAGAATCGTGAGATCTGCCACACTGCCCATGCAGCCTGCTTCCCTGTCGTATGCTCCGAACACCACTCTGTCCAATCTGGACTGGATACAGGCTCCTGCACACATAACACATGGCTCAAGCGTTACATACAGCGTACAACCGTCCAGCTTCCAGCTGTCCGTCTTCTCAGCTGCTCTCTCAATGGCGATAATTTCCGCATGTCCGGACGGCGAATGAGACTTCTCTCTGAGGTTGTGTCCAGCAGCTATCATTTCTCCGTCTTTTACTACAACAGCGCCTACAGGGATCTCCCCTTCTTCACAGGCGATCCGTGCTTCTTCCAGAGCAAATCTCATCCATTTTTCGTCAATGCCCATCCGCAAAAACCTCAAAAAAGCTTAAAATGGTATCTGCTAAGATATGTCGTCATAAAACCCCATTATATGTTCGGATTATACCTCAAAATGTCATAAAAGGAAAACCCGAATGCCAAAGTGTCACAGATTGTTTACGATTTTGTTGCCAATCCCTTATTCAATGGGTAAGTCCATAGCTACCAATAGCATCAACCCAAATAAAAACAGACACCTGAATCGGGATCATCCCACTCATGTGTCTGTCTTCTTTTGTAGGCTTTCGGATTCTCGGGTTTTCTTGTCACCGGGTTGAATCCGTTCCATGTGTTCCGTTTTCTTCTGTCCAGTTCTTTTTTCTGTTTCTTGGACATCTTTTCGTACGGAATAATCTTCTTATCCATCTTATTACCTCCTAATGATCTTTGCAGTATAGAAATATATCAGAAAGGAAGGCAATACACAAGTATACGAACGGCGTATTTCAGTTCTGCTTGCGCACCATCGTGTATTCGTCGTAATAGCGGTAGAAAGGACACACGGGAGCGCCATGCTCCATAACACGCAGATACTCATCTTCATCGAGATCCATGGAGCACATGTAGCAGTCATATTCCTCGTCATAGTCGTAGTACTGGCAGTTCTCACAGTCAGCAGGCGGCATGACTTTATGCGGTTTTTTCTCTTCAGGCATCGATATTCCTCTTGTTAAAAGATGCCTCTCCTCAGGGAAAGGCATCCTCTCGTAATTATTTGGAGTAGTTAGTGAAGTAGTTCTGTACTACAACTATAGGAGTTCCTTTGTCTCCGCTTCCGCTGGTCAGGTCGCAAAGGCTTCCGATCAGGTCTGTCAGGCGACGCGGTGTCGTTCCTTCAGATGCCATGTTGCCTTTCAGGTTGGCATCCTTGTTAGCGATAGCCTTCTTGATGGCCTCAGTGAGTTCCTCGCCGGAGAGCTCGGAGAAATCATTGTCTGCAAGGTATTTCAGTTTCAGCTCGTTCGGCACTCCCTCGAGTCCGTCCGTGTATCCCGGGCTGACAACAGGGTCTGCAAGCTCCCAGATCTTTCCGACAGGATCCTTGAAAGCTCCGTCTCCGTAGATCATAGCTTCAACTTTCTTTCCTGTCTTGCTGCGCAGTTCTTCTGCGATAGCAACTGCGACTTCCTTGGCATTGTTCGGGAAGAGCTTGACAACGCTTTCTGTGGCCTTGTTGGTCCCGAGCAGTCCGTACTCCGCATTGTATCCGCTGCCATTTACAGGGGCATTCAGGATGTCGCAGAGCGTGAGGACCTTCTCACCGCCGGCCTTGCGGATACGGCGGGCTGTGCGCTCGCGGGTGTGGGTATCACAGCAGATGACGTTCTTTGTATACTCCAGGATTGCTTCCGGACGGTTTGCAAGGATTATTTCGGCTTCGGCTCCCTCTTCTTTGACGAGGTTCTCATAGTACTCAAGATAGTCCACTCCGGTGAACGGGTGCTTTACCACGCCGAACAATCTGCGGAAATCCGCAAGCGTAAGGACATCAGTATACGGATCCACGCCGCTATCGTCCAGCGTATCCTCATCGATGAGGTGGTTGCCTACTTCATCTGAGGGATATCCAAACTGGATGACTACTTTCTTGGCTCCGCGTGCAATGCCTCTAAGGCATATAGCAAATCTGTTTCTGGAGAGGATCGGGAAAACGATTCCCACTGTCTCTCCGCCCAGTTTTGTGCGAACGTCTTCGCCTATATCATCAACAGAGCAATAGTTTCCTGCTGCTCTGGCTACGACTGCTTCAGTAACTGCAATGACATCACGGTCCTGCAGTTCAAATCCGTCCTCTTCACAAGCTTTAAGAACGCTGTCAACAACGATGGAAACGATATCATCACCTTCACGGATGATCGGCGCACGAACGCCGCGGGAAATTGTGCCAGGCATAAACAATACCTCCAAAAAACATAGATTATCACAACAGAGAAATTATATCACACTGCATAATAATGAAGTGCAATTTTATACCGTTTCTTCCAAATTTTTTCCGTGTTTTGTATAATGTATCTCATCTGGAGGAATACATATGGACGCTATTATTGAAAACCTGAACCGTTCGAATTTGATAGCCAGCATCTTAGTAGTGGCCACTGTCGGTTTGATCCTGCATGCGCTGGACAAGATATATACTTCCCTCTCAAGCAGACCCGGAGTAAATAAAGGTGAAAAAGGCACCGCCATCCAGGTCACATACAGCCTTATCAGACTTGTTCTGATAGCAGGGTGCATCTTTTCCGTTCTGCAGATCAACGGCATCGATGTAAGCTCGATGCTTGCAGGAGTCGGACTGGTCAGTGCTTTCATCGGCTTAGCCGCCCAGGATTTTCTCAAGGACATCGTTATGGGTACCCGCATGCTCACCGACCGTTTCTTCGAAGTTGGAGATGTAGTGCAGTATGGATCTTTTGAAGGAGTAGTTGAAAGTTTCGACATAAGATGCACCAAGATCCGCGGCCTGTCTGACGGACGCATACTCACAGTGTGCAACCGAAACATCTCGGAGATATCCGCATATCCAAAAGAGATGGGAAGCGCTGTCACTGTGCTGATCCCTATCTCCGAAGATCCTGCCAAAATCGAAAAGGCTTTCAAGAGAGCCATCGACCGGATCACAGAGGATAAAGACGTCATTTCAGCCAAGTATTTAGGCCTGACATCACTCACAGGAAAAATGGGCAACTATTCCCTGCTGGTAAGAACAAGCGCAGAAAAAAGGCTTTCCGCAAAAGGAAAAGCACTGCCGATACTTGTGGAAGAACTAAGAAAAGACGATCTTCTTCCGCACTGAAAAAGTCTCTACCACATTTTGAAAATGTGATGTAAAATTATACAAATCGAATAATCATACAGTCTCCAGCGCCAGGGAAGCAGGTGAGATTCCTGCACGAACGAGTCGCCGTGTTGAACTGAGGCCATCCCCACAATGCCATTGGGAAATCTTCCTGAGAAGGCGGGGATGTTCCGTCGGAAGTTCTGAGTCGAAAGACCTTCTGGAAACTGCGGCAGACCGCTGTGCCCGTCTCGCAGCAATGCTCTTTTTTTGTTGCGGTCATGTCTTCAACGCTGAACTGTACGGTTGTTCCAGAATTAGGGAGGAAAAACATGAACGCAAAAACCAAAAAAATGCTTCTGGCTTTCGTATGCCTTCTCGCAGCGGCACTGGTGATCTTCCTGATCACACGCCCTGAGACATTCGCCGGAAAGAAAAACGTCACCGTAACAGTCGTGTTTGCAGATGGCTCCGAAAAAGTCCATCAGTGCACAACAAAGGGCAAGTTCCTCATTGACGCCATCAAGGATTTCGTCAACGGCGAGGACAGCTCATACGGTTACTTCATCACCGGTGTTGACGGTGTTGAGGCGGACAGCTCTAAAGAAGAGTGGTGGTGCCTCTATGACGGAAACGGCGAAATGCTCATGACCGGCGCCAGCGAAACGCCTATCAAGAACGGCGACTCATACAAGATAGTGTTCACCGTCGGATATGACTTCTAAGGCAAAAAAGCCATATCATTTCACTGCGAAACGCGCGTGCTATATAGCCGTTATGGCAGCCATAATCATTGCCAGCAAGGAAGCTGTCTCTGCGCTGCCCAACATAGAGCCTGTCACTTTGCTCGTGTGCCTGTTTCAAGTGCACTTCGGAATCGATACTCTGTACGCTATATACATCTTCGCTTTAGTGGAAGGCCTGATCTATGGATTCCACCCTCTGTGGTGGATACCATATCTTTACGTATGGACTATTCTGTGGCTTATATCCCATCTCCTGAAAAAGGATGACCATCCGGTTGCATGGGCTTCGCTTATGGGCATATTCGGACTGGTCTTCGGTGCTCTGTGCACCCTCCCCTACTTTGTAGTGGGCGACTGGGCAGGTGGACTGGCTTATTTTCTGTCCGGACTGAGTTTCGATTTGGTCCACTGCGTAGGCAACTTCTGCGTCGGCCTCCTCCTGTGGAGACCGCTCAACGTAGCTCTGAACCACGTTTCGCAAAACTACTGATCTATTTTGAGACAAAATAATCACCGACCGTGAGGCCGGTGATTATTTTTTTATAACGCTTTTCAGAACGGCATATTCTCGTGCAGCATGATCTGAATGCCTCGCTCCACTACCTCCATGATCACTATATCAGGATGATATATGCCGATGTACTGCTGTACTGAATACAGGTCGCTGTAATTCCTGTCCACAGAGATGACTTTGCTGAACACCCTGGGAAAATATCCCTGCATGCTCCGGTAGTATGAGTCATGTATTACCAGGACCGTCTTATCCGTCTTTGCGTCCGATGTATATACGGTGACACCGTTCTCCTGCGTCTCTGTGACCTTTACGTCCGAACACAGATCTGTGATGACATATTCCGTATCGTTGGAGCACCTGCCGCCTATGCCCGCCAGGTCCGCAAGATCCCTCGGATAACCCATATCGTCTGCTACAGACATCTCAGTGAGAGGCGGAACATCTATACCCAGCTCATGACAAATGCTCCTGAATCCGACATATGCGCCGAGGCGGTTCCAGTGGGTGTCATATCTGTAGTACAGCTGCCGGTTCTCCTTTTCCTTAAGGATCTCATCTTTGGGGTAAACCAGTATACAGTCCCCTGTATCTATGCTACCGGCAAGTATATCTGCCCTGGTCTGTTCCGCTGCAATATCTCTCAGATAACCGGGAAGCTGCTCGCGGTAGATGGATTCCTTGTTAGGAGCAAGAAGGAACACAAATGTAATACCATCTTCCTTAAGGGATGTACCTGCTTCTTTAAGGTTGTTCTCTATAACTGCAGCCTCATCCGCTGAGAAGGATGTTCGTCCGAGGATGTCGTCCACCGGGTTCTCTGCATCATAGTTGTTATAGAACAGCCACCCGTCCTCCCCGACGACAACTCTAGGATTTGGCGTTGTGTTGAACAGGGACATGAACAGGCTGGAGTGCAGCGATACCAGCTGATTCTTGTACGGAAGATTGTCATTGAACCAGACTGTGAGTTTGCTGAAATAATCTGCGCCGTCACTTACGGACGGGAATTCAGCCAGAACACGGTTCTCATGGTTCTCTGTGTCAATGAACTGCGCAAGCACAGGGTATGCCAGTACAGGCAGTATAAGCATTGCCATGAATACCAGGATAAGGAGCTTCCCTTTTTTCTTCATAATGTCTTCCCTCCTCTAAAACTGAAAATAGATGAAGGAAGAATAACTTCCGCTGGCTATAAAAAGAACGGACACAAAGAACAACAATGCCAGGGCTGCGGTCTCAATGATCTCCCATGCTTTTTCGCCTGTCTTCTTCTTTACGGAATCAAGCCTGAAGTTGACAGCGAACGAGAAAAGCAGACCTATAAGGAATATCGCCCATGTGCCCGGCCCCACAAACATGCGTATGGGAAGGGCATCGCCGCTGTGGGGGATGAACATGGACTTCAGCATCTGCAAGGCGCGAGTGAGACTTCCCGCTCTGAAGAATGTCCATCCTATGATGACGATAAACATTGTATAGCAGTGCTGCAGCAGTCTGGGCAGTTTCTTAAGCAATCCGGAAAGACCAAGCCTTTCCAGGATAACGAAAGCTCCGTTCCACAGCCCCCATGCGATGAAGCAGAGTCCTGCTCCGTGCCAGATACCTGTCACGAGATATACGATACCGAGGTTTATGCATGTTCTAAGCAGCCCTTTTCTGTTTCCGCCGAGAGGGATGTAGATATAATCCCGGAACCAGTGGGACAATGTCATATGCCAGGATCGCCAGAACTCCGTCATGCTAAGGGCGGAATAGGGATGGTCAAAGTTTTCCGGAATGTCATAGCCAAGCATAGCGGCCAGTCCAATAGCCATATCTGAATATCCGGAGAAGTCGTAGTATATCTGGACAGTGTACAGGAGCACAGCCACCCACATGTAAAGAGACGGCGCTGTTCCTATATCCATAAGGAAAAGGCCGCTGACAGATGACGCCAGCTGATCTGATATTATCGCCTTCTTAGCCAGCCCTATGATGAACCTCTTGATCCCGTATGCGATCTTCTCTGTCGAGAGATCCGGATCCTTTTCGTTTTCCTTAAATGCTTCGTATCTCTCCAGAGGTCCGGACATGACTCTGGGAAAGAAAGAAAAGAACAAAGCCGAATCCGGCAATGAAGGATATCCTTGTATATTCCCTCTGTACCTGTCCACCAGATATGACACGCCGAGGAATGTATAGAAAGACAAGCCCAGAGGCATCTGCCCTGCACCGGGAACGTATTTGTAGTAACAGAGCAGCCCTATATCCGCTGCAAGACCTGCGAACAACACCAATTTTCTTCCCAAGACCGCTTTGCCAATGAGCCAGTTAAAGATGACAAAAGCGCAAAATAAAGGAAAGGCCTTTGCATCGCACCAGCAATAGAACACTGCGCTGGAGAACAAAAGCCACCATTTTTTCATATTTGCGGACGGTACTGCCCAGTAGAGCACAAGGACCACCGGGAGAAACATCCACAGAAATGACATGGAAGAAAATGTCATCTTAGTAAGAGCCTCTTCCTGTTAGTTTCCTTTCTTGTCTTTTGTGAGCGGACGGATGACCGAATTGATCTTTCCTGTCTTCTCACTTCCGTATATCTTCATGATCGCGTTGTTGAGACCATTCTTGGTCTTGTAGCGCTCTATCATATCTGCGAGATCCTTGAGGTCAAGTTCAAAATCCACAGGGTGAGCTTCAAACAGCTCCTCGAGTTTCAGCTCCATCTCGTCCCTGAGAGTCTTGTTCTTCTTCTCGATCTTGACTCCCCTCTCTACCCAGAAATCTATGACTGCATCGAACCCGATATCTCCGCTGATGATCTGGAAACGCTCATTGGGGTTCTGAGCGATGAGGTATCCGAGGTACGTAGTGAGCTGGAAATCCAGAGCGTTCCTTCCGTTCCTCTTGAGCTCGATATACTCGCTGGCGCACTTGGCAGAAGCCAGCTTCTTGTGCATGCCGAACGTCATCTTGTTCGTGCCGTTGTGGAAAATGATGATGCGATCGGTCTCTCGCAGAGTCTCCACTCCGCTGAGCCCGCGCTCATCCACGTTTTCAAAATCTACTAATACTATCATTGTTTAACCTTTCTGCCGGATCAAATCGATCCCCTGACCGAGCGACTCAGCGCTCAGCATGCCGACCGAATACGCAACTATATTGCCATCCGCATCAAGCATGTATGTTGTAGGTATGGCTGACACTCCGTAGAGGGACCCTGCCACGCCTGTTGTGTCGTAATATACCGGGAATTCATATCCCATCTCATCTATAAGCTGCTTCGCGCTGCTTTTTGTCTCGCCGCCAACAGTGGTGAGGTTCACCATCATGAACACGATATCGTTCTCGCGGAGATACGCCTCATTGAAATCCGGGAGCTCCGCTTTACAGGGCGGACACCAGCTCGCCCAGAAATTGAGGACCACAGGCTTCCCCAGAAAATCCGATAGCTTTACTTCGTCTCCGCTATATGTATAGACGGTGAAATCCGGAGCGGGTGCCGCTTCCGTTTCCTCTTCTTCAACATCAGCAGGATCAGCCTCCATGGTTATCGAATCCGCGTCCGTTTTCTCTGCCAGAGTCCTGTACAGGCCTCTTGCAGCAAAGATCAGCGCAATGAATAAAACTAAAGCCAATACCGTTTTAAGTGTTTTTCCCATATATCCTCACTTAAGAATTCCGAGCAGGCTGTCCATCAGTCCAAAGCACATCAGTATGCCAACTGCTACAAGGAACAGTCCGGAAACTTTATTAATGATACCATAATGTTTCTTGACAGTGTTAAAAGTGTTCTTCATCTCATCAACAAGCACAGCGCTGACAAGGAACGGGATGCCTAGGCCTAAAGAATACACCGCCAGAAGAAGAGCGCCCTTCAGGACCGTCTTCTGGTTTCCCGCAAGCATAAGAGCAGATCCCAGGAACGTGCCAACGCAGGGTGTCCATCCGACGGCAAATACAATGCCGAACACCACCGACTTCCAGAAAGTCATATCCTTTGTATCTGCTCTTCCGGCTCCGCCGTTGAACAGATTGAAGTGAAATACACCAAGGTAATTCAGACCAAGAAAGATGACTATAGTACCGAGAACTATATTCAAAATACTATGGTAACTGTTAAGCAGCTTTCCTATCGTGGACGCGAACACTCCCATAAACACGAAGATGAGAGTGAACCCAAGGACGAAGCCCAGAGCGTTGATAAGCGTCCTCTTCCTGGAGCGCTCGCCTCCTCCGGCGAAATATGAGATATAGATGGGTATCATAGGAAGCAAACAGGGAGAAATAAAGGTTATGACTCCCTCCAGAAACACTACTGCGAACTGCATCTTCCACCCTCTCTAAACGAATACTTTTTCCTATTATACCAAAAATCCGTGTTTTCTTTCTTTGGCACCTTATATAATAGATATATAACATGATCGGAGGTCTCAAATGAACATCGGAGTAGTCGGCGCAGGAGCGATAAGCGATATCTATCTGAAAAACCTGACCACCCTTTTTCCAAACACGAAAGTGATATCCGTGTGCGCAAATCATATCGAAAGCGCTCAGAAAAAGGCAGAAGCGTACGGTCTGGAAGCAGTCACCATGGAAGATATGCTCGCAGATCCAAGGATAGAGCTCATGGTGATCCTCACACCTGTCGGGACTCATGCGGATCTGATAAGGCAGGGCCTAAACGCGGGAAAGCATGTCTACTCAGAAAAGACCTTAGCTGAAACCTCGAAGGAGGCAAATGCCATTCTGAAACTTGCAAAGCAGAAAGGGCTTTATCTGGGGTGCGCTCCGGATACTTTCCTGGGCTCTTCCTTTCAGAGTGCCAAGCGGATGCTGGATGAAAAGAAGATAGGAGATGTCCTGTCATTCTCCATATCCGTTAACCGCAACAATGATATCCTGACTGCTATATTCCCATTCCTTCGCCAGCCCGGAGCAGGCGCGTTGAGAGATTATCTCGTATATTTCGTTACTGCGTTAGTATATCTGCTGGGGCCGGTAGCTGAAGTAGCAGCTTTCTCAGAGACACCGTTCCCTGTCCGCGTAGGCAAACACCCTCAGTTCCCCAACTACGGTCAGGAAACCGAGACGCCAAATGAAAGCATCGTCTCAGCTATAGTCAAGTTTAAAAGCGGCGTGACGGGAACTATCCACGAGAACAACGAAAGCAACATAAAGGAACTGTGCCGCTTCACCCTGTATGGAACCGGCGGAATACTTAGCCTTGGCAACCCGAACAATTTCGGTGATCCTGTCACCCTGTTCCCCGCGGATTATCAGGCAGAGCCTGAGATACTGGTGAGCGATCTGCCCTTTTCCGAGAACTCCAGAGGTGTTGGAGTCGCTGAACTTGTCTCAGCCATCTCACAAAAGAGAACGGCGCTCACCGATGCCTCACTTGCACGGCATGTACTGGAAGTCCTTGAAGGAATGGAAAAAAGCGCGGCAAAACGGAGATTCGTGAAGATAACATCTGACTGTCCCGTGATGGAACAGTTCAGTAAAGAAAACTTGACATAGCACCGAACAAAAAAAACGCAAATGTCTTACTTTCAAAAAAAGTGTTATTATAATTTCAATGAAGATATGTTTTGAGATATCAGTTTATCCTTACGCTTAAGGTATTCTGAAGGATAATTTATCATAGGGAGAAGCTTCGATATGACTAGATTTGATCAGGCAGTTGAGCAGGAAAAACAAAAAGCCAATCAAGCCAAAGCCATTGAAACCGAGAGAAAGAACCTTTCGGAAGAAATGAAACGTCGTTATTCTGAGTCTTTAAAAAAAGCGATCCCTCAGTTTTATGAGACGTTGCTGAAAAATGATCTTTGGAGCAAAGAAGAGTATAAAAAGAATATATTGTTCTTCAGTATCAAACAGCACAAGGAAGTTGTGTGGTTCACATACCATGATAGTGACGGGGATATATTCAGGAGCAAATACAGCATAGATAAAAGCGGTAAATATTTAGAAGTCATTAAGTCATGGACTGGAAATATTGTATTAGGATTCACCGAAATAGACATTGATACGTTGGCAGACAATTTGTTCCCCACAAACTATGATTATTGCAGTCCCGAGCGGATGGTGACAATTAGAAAGACTGATACTGACGAGGCTGTGTTCCAAAAACTGGCGGAAGCTATCAGATACGCAAACAAATACAGAAACTAGAGGAAACAAATACTATCTCAAATTTAAAAGGGACTGGTGCAGAGTTTTACTCTGTACAGTCCCTTCTTTTTGTCTACAATTATTCAAGACCGAATACTCTTCTGGCTGTAGCGCTTGTGACCTCGATGACCTGTTCAGGTGTTACGCCCTTCAGTTCCGCTATGAGGTCTACGACTGGAGGGAGCATATCTGAAGTGGATATCTTCCCCCTATACTGTTGTGGCGCAAGATATGGGCAGTCCGTTTCAAGAATTATGCTCTCAAGGGGAACTGTTTCAACAACAGCCCTTTCTTTTTTGGCATTCTTGTAAGTAAGAGCTCCGCCCATTCCTAGCACCATGCCTATCTTTACGACTTCCTTCGCCATCTCCGGTGATCCTGAGAAGCGGTGCACCGTTCCTGACGGACGGTATTTCTTAAGCAGTTCTAGCACATCGCCGTGCGCATCACGGTCATGGACCTGTATCGGGAGGTTCATATCCCTTGCCAGAGCAAGCTGGGCTTCGAAAATAGGAAGCTCGCTCTCCTTCTGAGGTTCCGGATAGTAGTAATCCAGTCCTATCTCACCTATAGCGACGACTTTAGGGGATTTCGCAAGTTCAGCGATCCTGTCCAGCCAGCCCTCTGGAAGACGTTCTGCCTCCTGAGGATGTACGCCGACAGCTGCCCACACAAAATCATATTTGGCTGCTATAGCCACAGATCTCTCCGATGACGGCAAGTCGCTGGAGTTTTCTATGATACCGACGATACCGTTTGCTTTCTGGGTAGCAAGCACTGTGTCCAGATCTTTCAGAAACACCTCATCGTCATAGTGGGCGTGTGTATCTATTATTCCGTAATAATCAGCCATTTATCTGCTTCTTTCATCAAGTTTCACTATAGCATCAAGGGCAGTGAGGATCTCGCGTGTCTCACCGACATAAGACATATCCTCTCCTTCCGAGAAACTACCGATAGAGTCCGCCGTATCTTCTCCCCAGACGACCACGTTGTTGAGGATGCTGGCTGCCTTCATATGACGCAGGCGTGCCACTGTATACAGAGTCGCTGTCTCGCAGTCTGCGCCAAGGCATCCCTTCTTGCTCCAGTATTCTGCTATCTCATCCGCCTCGTCGTGATAGAAGCTCTCATGGCTGTGCGCAATGCCGAGATGATACGGATACTCACGCTCCTTCGCGGCTTCTACAACACAGGCGAGGAATTCAGCATCTGCCACTGCGGGATACTCTGTCTTAACATATGTCTTGGAAGTTCCGTCCTCACGGACAGCACCTTCGCAGAGGATAAGATCACCGATCTTTATTCCCTCCTGCAAGGCGCCGCAGGATCCGATGCGGATAGCTGCTTTCACCCCAATATTCTTAAGCTCTTCCAGAGCGATTCCCACAGACACTCCGCCCATTCCGGTGGAAAGAGCTAAAACCTTTACGCCTTTATATGAGCCGACAGCACTGCGGTACTCACGGTTAAACGTTACTTCCTCTGCATTGTCCAGGAATTCCTTTATATGTGTCACCCTACCGGGATCTCCGGGAAGGATCGCATACTTTACTCCGAGTTCTTCGGATAAATGGATATGAGGCTGCACCATAGTCATTTCCTCCGTTATATCTTATCAGTGGATGCGGCTTCCTTCCGGAACGTTCTCATCTATTTCAACGACTTTTGCTTTTCCGTCCGGCATCTCGCTTGAGAGAAGCATTCCCTCACTGACTATGCCGCGGAAAGCGTGCGGGGCAAGGTTGACGATGCATGCAAGTTTCTTGCCTATAAGCTCTTCAGGCTTATAGAACTGGGCGATACCTGAGACGACCGTGCGCTCCCTCTCACCGTCGAACAGCGTGAATTTGAGAAGTTTATCTGCTTTCGGGACCTTCTCGCAGTTGAGTACCTTTACGACGCGGATCTCATTCGCCATGAATGAATCTATCGTTATCTCAGGAAGATGCTCAAGTTTCGGAGCCTCAGGCTGCCTCTGCGCCTCCTGGATCTTCTCTACCGTCTCCATGACTTCCTTGATATCCTGTCTTGCGAAGAGGATCTCAGGCTTCTCAGTGACCTTAGTGCCGGACTTGAGCAGTCCGAACTTATCCATATCATCCAGCGATCTGCTTTCTGTGTTCAGCTGAGCCAGGATCTTATCTGCTGTTTCAGGCATGAAGCTCTTCAGGAGAGTTCCTCCGATCGCGATGGACTCGGCAAGGTTATACAGGACTGTCTTCAGACGCGCCTGTCTCTCTGGATCCTTTGCCAGTTTCCACGGTTCTGTCTCGTCTATATATTTGTTGGATCTGCGGAATATCTCAAAGATAGCTGTCAGCGCATCTGCGACTCTGAGGACATCCATCTTCTCTTCCGCCTTCTTCACTGCATCAAGGACTGTCTGCTTGAGATCGTCATCCGTATCCTCTGCAGCACCTGCGTCTTCAAGGACGCCGTCAAAGTACTTGTTGGTCATAGCTATGGTGCGGTTGACAAGATTTCCGAGGATATTTGCAAGATCCGAGTTGATCCTCTCTACTACCAGATCCCAGGTGATGACGCCGTCGTTCTCGAACGGCATCTCGTGCAGTACGAAATAGCGGACAGCATCCACGCCGAACAGGCTCACCAGGTCATCAGCATAGATGACGTTGCCCTTGGACTTGGACATCTTTCCGTCCCCCATAAGCAGCCACGGATGTCCGAACACCTGCTTCGGCAACGGGATATCCAGACTCATCAGGAAGATAGGCCAGTAGATAGTGTGGAAACGGACTATATCCTTGCCTATGAGGTGGAGGTCAGCCGGCCAGTACTTGTTGTACAGATCGCCATGTTCTCCGTCTGCGTCATAGCCCAGACCGGTGATGTAGTTGGTAAGAGCATCCAGCCAGACATATACGACATGCTTGTCGTCGAAATCCACCGGGATCCCCCATTTGAACGAGCTCCTGGATACGCAGAGATCCTGCAGTCCTGGAAGCAGGAAGTTGTTCATCATCTCGTTCTTTCGTGAAACGGGCTGAATGAACTCTGGGTGTGTGTTGATGTGCTCGATGAGGCGGTCTGCATATTTGCTCATCTTAAAGAAATATGCTTCCTCTTTCGCCTTGGTAACAGGACGTCCGCAGTCCGGGCAGTTGCCGTTAACTAGCTGTGAGTCAGTCCAGAACGATTCACAAGGAGTGCAGTACCATCCCTCATAATACCCTTTATATATGTCGCCCTTATCGTACATCTTGCGGAACATCTTCTGGACCTGCTTCTCATGATAAGGATCTGTCGTCCTCATGAAGCGGTCATAGGATGTGTTCATAAGATCAAAGATATCCTTGATCGTTCCCGCTACCTGGTCCACGTACTCCTTCGGCGTCACGCCTGCGGCCAGGGCTTTCTGTTCGATCTTCTCACCGTGCTCATCTGTTCCGGTCTGAAAACGGACATCGTATCCTTGTTCTCTGCGGAATCTGGCAATAGCGTCAGCAAGCACTATCTCGTAGGTGTTCCCGATGTGTGGCTTCCCCGAGGCGTACGCGATCGCTGTGGTGATGTAATAAGGTTTGTTCTGCATTGTATGTGCTGCCTCCAAGCATAATATCTTATGATACATTTTAGTTAAAAGGATGGTCAAAATCAAGGAAAGAGCTTATATTCCGCTTCCCTTTCTGTTTACAACATAAGTACTACTCGGTATCATTGAGGTATAGCGATAAATAGATACTGGGAGGACATGGTAATGGAAGGCGTAAACAAAAAACTGCTTTGGGCAACCATAATTCTTGCCGCTCTGCTTATAGGTATTCTGAGTTTTCTGGCCGGCTCATATTTCGGGCGGAAAAACAATGCTGTTCCGGCAAATACCGGAACGACCAATGCCCCTGCGCAGTCCGGAACTCCTTCCGGGACGAGCCAGGCACAGGAGCGCACGCCCAAAGAGATACTGCTGGGTCAGATGTTCTGGACAGATCCTGACGGAAACGTCGGACTTGCAGTAAACTCAGAAACAGATATCCGCCTCCTTATGAATGGTGAGACTTTCCTGCTCGAGCAGCTGATATTCTTCGATCCGGTACAGGTTGACGGAGACTGGATGAACTGCTCTCTCGAAATGGAAAGCCTGGATGACGGCCATATCGCAGATATCGGTTTGTACATAACTGAATCCGATGATCTCGGAGCGTTCATCAACACCTTCTGCGGCAGCGTGAGAACGACCATGTACCCGACCATCAAGAATCCTTTTGCGATGTACCACTGATAATACAACTGCATATAAATACTCCGGAGACCACGCAGCCTCCGGAGTTTGTTTTATTTATGTCTAATTATTCTTTCTTAGCATTAGCCTGGTTTGCTACAGCATTAACTTTTGCAGCGATCTCATCGGCGTTGCCAAGATAATAGTGCTTTACCGGTTTGAACTCATCGTCCAGCTCATATACGAGCGGTACTCCAGTCGGGATGTTGAGTCCGACGATCTCGTCATCGGAAATATTGTCCAGATACTTTACGAGTGAACGCAGTGAGTTGCCGTGAGCAACTACCAGCACCTGCTTACCTGCTGCCATAGCGGGTTTGATCTCTGACTCATAGAAGGGAACTACTCTCGCGACGCAGTCCTTAAGGCACTCTGTCAGCGGAAGATTCTTCTTGTCAACATTCTTATACGGAAGCTGATTGGCGGGGTTGCGCTCGTCATCCTCTGCAAGGACAGGAGGCTGTACGTCATATGAACGTCTCCACAGTGTTACCTGCTCTTTTCCGTATTTCTCAGTGGTCTCAGCCTTGTTGAGGCCCTGGAGCGCGCCGTAATGGCGCTCATTGAGCTCCCAGCACCTGGGAACAGGGATCCACTCCTGATCCAGTTCTTCCAGAATGTGGTTCGCTGTGTGGATAGCACGCTTCAGATATGATGTGTAGCAGATATCAAACTGATAGCCTTCCTCTTTAAGCAGCTGACCGCCTTTTTTTGCTTCCTCATGACCGGTCTCGGACAGATCTACGTCGGTCCATCCAGTGAAGAGGTTCAGCTTGTTCCATTCGCTTTCGCCGTGGCGAACCAATACCAATTTATATCCCATGGGACTTCCTCCATCATTAATATTACATTAATAAAGATATGCCATTTCGGCCTCAAAATCAAGACGATATCAGCTTGCAGCAGTGTATCAGTAAAGCTATTCTGCCGCCCATTCTCTGTCTTTGGTCAGCATCAGGAATATCACACCTGAGATTGCTGAAAGGATGCCGAAAACGCAGAGCATCGGTCCGGTCCCAAGAGATCCCTTCAGCAGACCTGCAACAGGATTTGTGAAGACAGTAGAAAACAAAGAATCTATTACCTGTAACAGGGAATAAGCAGAAGCTGCCTCTTCCGGTGTATTAGTTTCCTGGATGAAGCGTACGATGCTGGGCATAAACAGGCAGAACGAGATGATCTGGGTGACACATGCCGCTATGACCAGTTCAGGAGTCGGTGCTAATGAAACGGCAAACGCCTTCACAGCGTAGCCGATCATGCTAATGACGATTATCTTTCTGGTTCCGACCTTATCTGCCACTTTCGAGTAGAACATGAGGAAAATGAATTCCAGTCCGGCCATAACGAAGGAAGAGAGCCCTGCCTGGAAAGAGTTGCCGCCTTTCTCCAGTATAAGGACGGGCATATAGCTGTCCAGCAAAGCATATATGGAAGTCGGGAAAAGATAGCATCCGACAAAGATCAGGAACAGGGGCTTTTTAAGGATGGCTTTCCAGGAGCTTCCTTTGCGCTCTGTGGACATCTTCACCCTCTCATCAGGGATCGTAAGAGATATTGCCAGCTGAACGACTTCAAATACCAGGATCGACCAGAAAGCGATCCCGATCCCGAACTTTGTCAGTGCCCATCCGTACGCCACTGCAGCGACCGCATAGGCAATGGAACCGAAGGAGCGCACCTTTCCGTAATCCATATCCTTGTCTGTCTCCATGATCTTCATGATCCATGGATCAGACAGGCTCATCTGCACCTGATACCCGCCTATCGCCAGCACTGTATAGCAGAACGCCTTTAAAGGGGACAGCCCCGGAGCATAAAAGAAGACGGCCGCACCAATGACAGATGCAGCTGTCGATATGATCATAGCTTTATGACAATATGCTCTGTTGATGATCCTGGGAATTATGAACCGGGTCAGAAGAAGCATACCGCTCACAATGGACAGCATCGTCGCCAGCAGGATCGAAGAATACCCCAGTTCCGTCATATAAAGCGAAAAAGAGATATGGATGAAGAAGGCCAGCGCATAACACATTATGTAATATAGCGAGCATTTTATACTATTTGTTTTCATAAGTAGATTATTTTGTGATATCCACCCACTTTATAGCATGAGAATGCTCCTCCAACTCTTCAACAGAAAGCTCTATGGCGTTGTTTCGCGCTCCGCATGCCGGATACCAGGTCTCAAGTTCCTTCAGGGATTCATCCAGATATACCTTCACGCCTTCGTTGATACAGAAAGGACACACGCCACCGGCAGGGTATCCCACCAGAACCTCAACCTCTTCAAAAGGTATCATCTTCGCTTTGCATCCGAATGTCTGGCGGTACTTAGCATTGTCTACACGGGAAGCTCCGCCGCAGACGACGAGGATCGGATCAGGAGCAAGGAACGCCAGTGTCTTGGCGATCTGTCTCTCCTCGCATCCAAGTGCCTGCGCAGCCAGCGCAACAGTAGCGCTGGAGTGGTCAAACTCTTTTATCCTGTCACCAAGACCTATCTCAGTAAAATACCGGACTGCTTTGTTTTCCATCTGGATAATCTCCATTTCTTCTGGTTTCAGTATAACAATTGGCATCATCTGCATTCTATTGATTAAACGCCGAATTTCTTATGTAATAAAAAGCGCTTTTCTGTAGGAAGTCAAAAAGGACTTCCCGGATTCATAACGAGTCGACATTGCTTCTCTTTACAGATATCACATCATGGCAACTAAACACAAAAGCCATGGCGTCTGCCACGGCTTCAGGTATTACGTTGCTAGTCAGTTTTTGTACAGTTTTTCCAGCTCCACTGCGACATCTGACGCAAGCCGTGCATTGTTGTAGGCGAGCTCAAGGTTGCTGGCGAAAGATACACCTTCGGTCATGTCCTTGATCCTGGAAAGCAGGAACGGCGTGATAGCCTTTCCCCTTACTCCGTTCTCATCAGCTTCTTTGATAGCGGCGCTGATGACCTTCTCCATCTCGTCGTAATCAAGAGCGAATTCGTCCGGTATCGGGTTGCCGACTATAGCTCCGCCCTTTAAGCCGAGATCCCACTTTGTATAGATTATCTTTGCTATCTCCTCAGCGGATTCACAGCGGTAATCCAGCTTGTAGCCGCTGCTCTTGCAGTAGAATGCCGGGAATTCATCAGTCTTATAGCCAAGTACCGGCACTCCAAATGTCTCAAGATACTCCAGTGTCCTTCCGAGATCCAGCAAAGATTTTGCGCCTGCACTGATAACACAGACAGGTGTGTTCGCAAGCTCCTGCAGGTCTGCGGAGATATCCATAGTAGTCTCTCCGTGGCGGTGAACTCCTCCGATTCCTCCTGTAGCGAATACCTTGATGCCGGCCATGGCGCAGATCATCATGGTGGTAGTTACCGTCGTAGCACCAGTCTTGCCGGTGGCGAGGTATACAGCTACGTCTCTTCTGGAGACTTTGCCAATATCCTTCGGGTTGCACATCATCATGAGCTCATCATGCGTGAGTCCGACTTTCAGCTTTCCGCCAATAATCGCTGTCGTTGCAGGGATAGCTCCTTTTGCGCGCACGATCTCCTCCACCTTAGCGGCAAACTCCATGTTCTGCGGATACGGCATCCCGTGACTGAGGATAGTGCTCTCAAGCCCTACGACAGGCTTTCCGGAAGCAAGCGCTTCAGCTATCTCAGGTGTAACATCAAGATATTTTTCTAAACTCATTTATATTCTCTTTTCCCGGACTGAATATCCGTGTTTTGTATTTATGTTCATCTGTTTTTGAAAAACAGGACAGTAATATTGTAGTTTGAAAGCCTCTAAAACACAAGAGACAGGGATCCTCCCTGTCTCCATGTATACAAGATACTGTTAATCCGCATTGACGTACAGCTTTCCCAGCTGTCTCTCCAGGTAATCTTCTTTCTTTCCGAAGAACACAGTATCCCCGACATGAAGGATGTGCGAAGCATACTTCATAGCCGCCTGGACATCGTGAGAGACCATGAGAACGGTTATACCTTCCTTGTTTAGCTTATCTATAAGCCCATACATCTCTGCTGTGACCTGAGGATCCAGACCGGATACAGGCTCATCCAGTAGGAGCAGTTTCTGTGTAGCGCACAGCGCTCTTGCGAGAAGGACTCTCTGCTGCTGTCCGCCTGAAAGATCTCTGTAGCATTTGTCCGCTATATCAAGGATCCCCATCTTCTCCATGTTCCGGTCTGCTTCTTCCCTGTCCTGCTTGGTATAGAAAGCTTTGATGCCTTTTCTCCCCTGCAGTCCGGACATGACGACCTCTCTGATAGATGCAGGGAAATCCTTCTGGACGACGGTCTGCTGCGGTAGGTAGCCTATCTCATTTGCAGTGAGTCCGTCTCCGTATACCACTTCACCAGAGATGGGATCCTGAAGCTTAAGTATCGTTCTTATTATTGTGGATTTACCGGACCCGTTCTCCCCGACGATGCAAAGATAATCCCCTTCATTAACAGTGAAATTCAGGTGATTAAGCACGCTTCGGGAATCGTATCCGACTGCAAGGTCTTTTATCTCAAGAAGAGCCATATATCAATCTCCATTATCTGGTTTGCTTCAAACACAACTAGTGTACATTCTTACAGCGGTAGAGTCAAACGATGTGCAGGTGGAATTCCTCCATATATGTGATAAAATGAGAAAAATAGCAGGGAGGATCTGGGATGGCTACAGTATCTATCATATTGTGCACATACAACAGCGAGCCGTACATTTATGAGCTCGTGGACTCCATCCTCTGCAACGATTATGAGGATTTCGAGATCCTTGTTCAGGACGACTGCTCAACAGATAATACCATATCCATCCTGAACTCATTTGAAGATCCCAGAATAAAGATCCGTGTTAATGACAAGCCGTCGGGCAGCGCAGCGATGAACTTCATGTCTGCTCTCGTCAGCATGGAAACCGGGTCGTATGTGATGTTCGCAGACGCAGATGATTTCTGGGAATCCAACAAGATCAGCCAGACATTAGAACTCATGGAAACGACTGAAGCCATCTGTTCACCAGATACTCCTGTCCTTATACACACAGACCTGTCTGTCGTCGACGGATCACTTAACCAGATAGCTCCTTCTCTCTGGGATTATGAAAAGATCTCCCCGGAAAGAACGAAACTGAACCAGCTTCTGGCTCAGAACAACGTTACCGGCTGCACCGTGATGATAAATGCCGCATTGAAAAACTGCGTTCAGTCTATTCCGGATTCATTCGTGATGCACGACTGGTGGCTTGCTCTGTGCGCATCGGCTTTCGGAAAGATAGATTATCTGAGGGTACCGCTCATCCGGTACAGGCAGCATGGGGACAACAGCGTCGGCGCATACGATGCGTCCAGTCTGTCCGCCTCTGCCAAAAAACTGGCAAACAGGGAAAAAGTCCGCAGGATCTATGACAGCATGTTCGATCAGGCTGACTGTTTCTCCGAGTATTACCGTGACCGTCTCACCGAAGATCAGTACCGAACCTGCAAGGCATACGGCTCGATGAAACATAAAAACAGGCTGCAGAAATGTGTTTCAATATTCAGATACGGATTCTGGAAGAACACGCTCATCCGCAATGCGGGGCAGTTCCTTGCCATATAAAAATGACGTGTACGAATTCCTACTTTTGAGGTATAAGATTGCTCATTCATCTTGTGAAAGTTGTGATAATATATTATTAGAATAGCGTTCTAAAACGCACCATATATTTATAGGAGGCACAATCATGGCAGATAAAAAATTCAACGCTCTCGAAGCATTGAAAGAGAAATTCACAAAGAAGACCGAGACCGCTGCAACAGCAGCCGCTGAGGCCGTAAAGCCCGTTCAGGCAGCTGCAGCTCAGGCAACTGCAAAAACTGACAACGCAAAACTCGCTCAGGAAGCCGCTGCAAAGGCCGCCGCTGCAAAAGAAGCAGCTGCTGCAAAAGAGAAAGTCACTTCCGGACGTCCTATCGCTACAGCAAGACCCATGGCAGCCGCCACACCCAAGAAGTCCGTTGATGAGCTGGCAAAAGAAGTCATTCGCGGAGACTGGGGCAATGGCCAGGAGCGCAAGGACAAACTCGCAGCCGCAGGCTACAACTATGACGAGGTCCAGGACAGAGTCAACGCCATCCTCTATGGCAATACAACCACAGCTACTCCTCTCTCAGCAACAAAGAAGAGCGTAGAAGAGATCGCCAAGGAAGTCATCCGCGGCAACTGGGGCAATGGCCAGGAGCGCAAGGACAAACTCGCAGCCGCAGGCTACAACTATGATGAAGTACAGGCAAAGGTAAACGAGCTTCTCAAATAATCCTTAATCTACAAGTAAGGCCGCTGTTAAACAACAGCGGCCTTTTTTGTTCGTATATTGTCAGAAGATAAGGTTATCATCCCAGAGATCGCGGAGCTTCGAGAACACGAATGACGCGATAGCGCTGTTTCCGGCAGCGTTCGGGTGGACCCCGTCTACAAAATACTCCGGGTGTCCCTCCGTGTATTTGTACAGGTCTATGACAGACAGATTGTACTCTTCTGCTAGTCTTCCGAGGATCGGGATGATCTCGTCCTTTATGACATCATCGCTGATGTCAAAGGCTATCTTTCCTTTCTTGTTCGGGAATGCCTTAGGCGGGAACAGAACGATGACTCTTCCTCCTGTAGCCTTCAGATCTTCCAGCATCTCTCTGACATTTGCTTCGTAATTCTTCGCGTTCCAGTTGTACGGTTTGGAATCGTTCGTGCCCAGCATATACAGATATGTATCCGCCTTCACGGACAGGGCGGTAGCAAAGAAGTCTGTGCTCCGGTACGGTTTGTCCCCTTCGTTCTGAGCAGTCGCGCCGCTGATACCGTAATTCAGGACCTGGCAGTCCACTCCAAGCAACTTTTCCAGAAGATACGGCCATGCCTGGCTCTTTCTTGCCATGACGACACCCGCGCCGAAGGTGATGCTGTCTCCGACGCACGCTAGATAACGTTTCTTTGGATTAGGTTTGTCCTTCTTGGGCTGGGTCATATACCATGCCGCTCCGCCTGCCGCAGCTACGGCAGCAGTGACGGCAGCAGCAACCAATGCAGTCGTTCTTCGTTTCATCTTTATCCTCCTGTGTATTCACCAAAATGTTAGATAACAAAGTTTCCGTTCTCGAAAATAGCCACTTCCCTGCCGTTATATGTAGTTCCAACTATCCTCAGATCGCTGGTGCCTATCATGAAGTCCACATGAGTGATGGATACGTTCATCCCCCGCTCCACCAGTTCCTCTTCGGTCATGTTCTCTGCACCATAGATGCACGGATATGCGCTTCCGAACGCAAAGTGGCAGGATGCATTCTCATCAAAGAGAGTGTTGAGGAAAAGGACACCGGATTCGGATATCGGGGAATTGAAAGGAACCAGAGCGCACTCACCGAAGAAAGATGCTCCTTCATCCACCGAGATGGCATCCCTGAGTACCTGCTCGCCCTTATCCGCATGCAGTTCGACGATCTTCCCGTCCTTTACTTTGAACCAGAACCCATCCACGATGACACCGTTCAGGCAAAGAGGCTTGGATGCGACCAGCGTTCCGTTGATCCCGTTTTTGTCAGGAAGCGTGAACACCTCTTCTGTGGGCATGTTGGGTGAGAAGTATACTCCGGACCTCGCTTTCTCGTTTCCACCTGCCCAGTAGTGCCCTGCGGGCAGTTCAACTGTGACATCTGTGCCTATGGAGTTAGTATATCTCAGGCTCTTAAAATTATACGCATTTAGCAGCTCGACGTGTCTCTGTATCTCTCTCGTATGCTGTCTCCAGTTCTCCAGAGTCTTTCCTTCCTCGACATAGCAGGAACTGAAGATCTCCTTCCACATCCTCTCTATGCCTTCTCCGATATCCAGGTCCGGGAACACTGCCTTAGCCCAGGCTGCGGTCGGGATGGAGCATACGCACCACGTGAAATCGTTATTCATCTCTCTCTTGCGGAAATCCTCCAGAGCCTTGCCTCTGCTGATCTGAGCCCTGCGCATCCTGTCTGGGTCCGCATCCTTGAGGTTTTCCGGATCCGTTGATGCAATGGACAGCCATGCTGCTCCTTCAGCTGATACCTTGTCCAGCATAAGGACATCCCACTCGTATGGCTCATCGAACACTTCATCGTCCGCATAGAGAAAATGATATTTTGTTATAGTGTCATCTGACCAGCGCATAAGGACATCCTTGCATCCTGCTTCATAGGCAGCTTCTGCGCACAGCCTTGCGAAAAATGCTCCTTCTACAGGGCAGTTGATGACGAGTCTCTGTCCCTTTTGAAGATTGACTCCTTCTTCGATGACCAGTCTGGCATATTCTTTCTGTAATTCCTTCAGATGCTTCATTTCACAAGCTCCTTGTATTAGTATCTGAAACAATAATATCACTTTCTCCCAAAAAAGAAAAAAGCCGCTGAAGCGGCTCTTCCCTGGTCGGAGTGGCGAGACTCGAACTCGCGGCATCCAGTTCCCAAAACTGGCACGCTACCAACTGCGCTACACCCCGTCAGATGCGAGAATTATTATATCAAAGCTGTCTGCCAGTTGCAAATGTTTTATGCTACTTTTGCTGTTTGCTATAATAGTTTTCAAAGAGAGGAAACACAAGCATGTATCATTTTCTTATAAACCCAAGAGCGTTCAAGGCCATACTTGCCGGGACAAAGAAAATCGAAGTCAGGGTATCCACTGATATGGAACCGTTCGACTACTGCTCTCTGGTACCGGGAGACATCCTGTGCTTTGAAAACACCGAGACCGGTGAGGTATTGTCTGCATCCCTCGTCTCAGCAAAACACTATACGGATTCCGAAGAACTGCTGGAAAACGAAGATATCCGTACTACCATGTCAAGCACAGACGATCCTGTTATCGGTGCTGAGAGGCTCCGTTCTTTTCCCGGTTATCGAGAAGGCATGATAAAGAACGGTGTCTGGGCTCTCCATCTGTGCGATCCGAAACTGTTGTAACATGAAAGGCTTACTATGAAAAAACTTCTTCAAACTGCTGACCACATCCTTATTGGAGGCCACCGTGGCTGTGAGTGTGAACTTCCAGAAAACTCTATTGCAGCTATGGAGCTAGGTATCCATGACGGCGCGGATTATCTCGAGATCGATGTGCAGCTTACCAAAGACGATGTGCCTGTAATATATCACGACGTGCGCCTGGAAGACAAAACCCCTCTGACAGGATACGTCCATGAATATACAGAGGCAGAACTCCGTGCTGTTGTCCCCGGTTTCTGCACCCTGAGAGAAGCGATGAGATGGGGCAAACAGGCAGATGCCTGGTTCGGGCTTGAGCTGAAAGGTGTACCCGTAGATACACAACCGGTAAACATGAGGCTCGTTGAGCTCCTTTCTCAGGTAGTCCGTGAGGAGGGTATGACCGACCATGTCTTCGTGTTCGGACTGGATTTCCAGGTCCTCCGCCATCTACGCGAAGTCGATCCGGATATCCCTATAGGTCTTATCATTGCCAATGTGCCTCAGGACCCTGTAGCTCTAATGAAGGAGATGGATGCATGCATCTATCTCGGTTATATCTGGCAGATGACACCTGAAATTATAAACGATCTGCACGACGCAGGTTTCTATGTAGACGGCGCCATACTGAGAGATAAAAAGTGGCAGTTAAGGGCAAGAGACATGGGTGTCGACATGTTTGAGACTGATTTCCCGATAGATGACGCCAAGGCGATCACTCCAAGGATCCCAAAATAGCAGTCCTACACAAAAGGCGAGCCTTCTATAGGCTCGCCAATTCTGTTTATATACCTATACCTGTATTAGATAGAACTTAGGAACTCCGAAACGAAGTGGAGCGCCGCTCCTGCAGCTATGGCCTCGATCTTGAACTGGCAGCTCCTGAGGTAGCTAGCAGTGGTGTCAAAGGTACTTGCCCTTCTTACGATGGTCTTAAGCTGGGACATGTACGGCTCCATCATTGCGCCGACACTTCCACCGATGATTATCGGACAATCGAACAAAACACGGACGTTTCTTACAGCTATAGCCAGGTCTTCCAGATATGTGTTCCACACCTTAACTGCCTCTTCGTCCCTGTCATGGAGCATCTCGAAGAATCTACTTATGCTTCCTCCGGAAAGCGATGTAAGCACTGTGGCACTACAATACGGATCAAGGCATCCCTTCTGTCCGCAGTAGCACTGCTTTCCGTTCCTGTGAATGATAAGATGCCCTACCTCCCCGCTGCGGAAGTTGTCTCCAATGAACACCTTGTTGTTCATGAAGACCGCCCCGCCAACATTATTGCTGAGCATTATATAGAATCCGGTGTCCTCCGATCCTCCGAGAGTATGGAGCTCTGCAAAGCATGCTGCGTTGGCATCGTTGAACACTTTTACCGGAAAGCCTATGTGTCTCTCGAAGTCCGCTGCCGTGAGCTCGTTCATATCCAGGATCCCGGCATACACGACATTGGTAGCAGTGATATCCGTAAGGGCAGGAACTCCAAGTCCGACTCCAAGGACATCCTTCTCCTTTACCTTGTTCTCTTTAAGGATGGCTCGTACGCATTCACCGAGATAGTCCATATATTCCTCGGTCTTCTCATACTGCTTGGTGACGCTGTTTATGGCGATAACCGCCCCCGTAAGATCCAGAAGCACCGTCGTGACGTAGTTCGTAGATATGTCCAGTCCGACAGCGACCCTTGCCCTTTCATTGAGAGAGAACGTTTCCGCCCGTCTGCCTCCGGTGTGCCCCACAGTCCCCGATTGCTTGATCAGCCCCAGATTGAGGAGCTCAGTGATATTCTGCCCTATCGTCGGAAGGGACAGATTTAGTTCTTTCTGTATATCCCTTCTGGATACTGAAGGATTCTCACAGATCAGATTAAAAATAAGGGACCTGTTGATCCCCTTGATCTCATAGCTCGCTGTTCCGCTGTTCCTTTGCCTCATGAGAGTATTGTATGCGAGATCTGTCATGGTCTCTTTTCCTCCTTAAGGACATGCGTCCTGCCTTCCAGGCATGAACAGATAAATAGTGGTTATTTATTGAATATAACGTTCTTTTGTTTTCTTTTTACATAACTTCAATAAAGTAACAAGCTAAAACGGTCATATACGTCCGTTTTATAGGCGTTTCGAACATAAAACTTTTATAAAGTGTTTTATAAAAGTTCTTTAGATAATAATAACATAGAAATCAAAGAAAACAAATATTACACAAAATATATCCCCATTTTTATGAGTATTTGGTATATTTTATATAATGTATTATATGTAGGAGGAAATACACGGCTATGGGCAAGATCGATTTTCAGCACTTCCAAAACTTCTGGATAGAACAGCAGAAAACAGCAAAGCACATGCCAGAAGATGAAGCTCTTGCACACATCAAGAACTTCATCAAGAACCATAACACATGCGGGTTCGCCACTGGTTACGGTGACTATATCCGCTGTACTCCCATCGAATACACCTATATGAACGATGAGTTCTGGTTCGTATCCGAGGGAGAGAGCAAATTCATAGGACTTGAAAAGAACAGGAACGTATCTATGGCTATCTTCGAGTACTATGGCGATGTAAGGGATTCACACGGTCTGCAGGTGATGGGCACCGCAGAACTCTATGATTGCTATTCCGATGAGTTCAAAAAACTGCTCGCTTTCAAGGGAATAGAATATGATATAGTGAAAGCGGCAAAGGTTGAGGTAGCGGTCGTACGGGTCATCCCGAAAGTCTATGAGATGTATGACACGGACTTCACAAAACAGGGATACGATGTACGTCAGATAGTCCGCTTCTGATACAAAAGAAATGATCGGAAAAAACCGATCCGCTTAGAAAGTTTACTAAGCCCGTAAAATGGGCAATAAATTATATTGGAGGAAAAAATTAGATGAAGGTATTACTGGCAGGAGCTTTCGGCAATCTCGGTTTCGAGCTCCTTAAGGTCCTTGCAGAATCCGGCTATGAGGTCGTTGCGGCTGACCTCAAGGAGAAGGAAGACAACGGCTTTGAAGGCAAATACACCTTCCGTGCCATCGATGCAACAGATCCCAGCACCCTTAAAGGCATTTGTGACGGCGTTGATGTGGTTATCACGACCATGGGACTCACCACAGCTTCCACCAAGTTCACATCCTATGACATCGACTACCAGGGCAACTTGAACCTCTATAACGAGGCAAAGGCAGCCGGAGTCAAGAAATTCAACTACATTTCCGTTATCGCATGCAAGGAACCCGGTGCAGAACAGGTACCTATGCTCCACGCAAAAGCCATGATGGAGGATGAGATCCTGAAGGGCGACATAGAATA
Source organism: Oscillospiraceae bacterium (assembly GCA_017432285.1). Lineage (GTDB taxonomy): Bacteria > Bacillota > Clostridia > Oscillospirales > Ruminococcaceae > RUG11783. Next base: position 97,719 of record JAFRJM010000022.1, read on the forward strand.
TGTCATATACCGCCCAACCGGATACTTCTACGACATAATCAAGGTCTTCAGGCCTTATGTCGAAAAAGGCGAGATGCAGCTTCTGAAGGGCTATCATGATATCAAGGCAAACGTCGTTGACTGCCCGGACTTCGCAAAGTTCATAGTAGAGCACATGAATGATACCAATTCTATCTATGAGGTAGGCGGCAAAGAGACCTATACATATGAAGAAATGGCAAAGATGTGCTTCAGAGCAGCTGGTAAACCCACTGTTATCAAGGATTCCCCGATCTGGATGTTCTCGCTGCTCGCAAATCTTCCCATGATCAAAAAGCAGGGCAAACACGACATCATCCTCTTCTCAAAGTGGACTCTTTCTCATGATCTTGTCGGCAAGGATGTGACTGGTGATGCGTCATTTGCTGAGTATGTAAAAGAAGCTTTTGGAGGTGACAAATAATGTTCCGTTTAGATCCTTCCTATATAGGCAAAGTATGGCCCGCCTTCATGTGGGGCGTGACCGTTATCGCAGCTCTCGGATGCTGCATGGGCTTCAAGGAGTTCGTATGGTTCATGTCCGTAGGTTACGGCTTCTCCGTAATGTGCATAGGTATATTCCACCTTGTCTTCGGACTCATCAACGGCACTCTCACTGCTGCAACAGCAGTTCTGTCTCTTCTGTTCGTTATCTATGGTTACCGCCTCGGCGGATATATCCTCAAGCGCGAGCTTACAAACGCCACATACAAGAAGACCCTTGAGTCAACCGGATCCACAAAAGCGATGCCTATCCCGGTATCACTCTTTATGTGGGTATACTCAATGCTCATGTACACGGCTCAGACTTCCGCTGTTTCGTACAGAATCATGAACAGAGCCAATGACAACATCTTTGCATGGATCGGTATCGTGATCATGGCATGTGCTATCCTCGGTGAGGCAACAGCAGACAAACAGAAATCCGCAGCAAAGAAGATCAATCCGAAGAGATTCTGCGACACCGGACTGTACAGATATGTCCGCTGCCCCAACTATTTTTCCGAGATCATGTTCTGGGTGGGCGTAACTGTCTCCGGTATCGGAGCTGTACAGGGCAAACAGTGGATCATCGTTCTGATCGCCCTCGCACTTATCACCTACATCATGCACAACAGTGCATCCCGTCTTGAACTTCGCCACGAAAAGACATACGGTCTGGATCCGGAATATCAGAAATACTCCGACACAGTGCCTCTCCTTTTCCCCTTCACCAAGCAGTATCACTCAATGAAGGTATACAGAGACTGACAGGGAGGCACCGAAATGAAACAGTTCAGCGTGCCTATGGCATTGGTTGACTATATCCCTGTTATACTGTTCCTTCTGTCATTCCTTACAGTATTCAAAAATCTTAAGAATAAAATCTCTGTAGTATCTAAAGCCATGATTGGTGTAGGCGGTGTTCTCGTCATCGCTGCCGGTGGATTGAAAGCAACATACAAACTTTTATATGCCCTGAATGTTGGGGACTTCGAGTGGATGAGCAATCAGTTTTTCTCAAACCAAGCTATTGGATTCCTGCTCTTGGGCATTGGTTTAGTTTTGACGGTTAAACCAGTAAGCAAACACCTGAATGCTCTATTTCCAACTATGGTGCTAGTACTGTTGATGGTAATAGGACTTGGAGCTATGGATGCCGTCCTTGCATATTACGCGACCAAAATGAAAAAAAGAGGCGCACTTGTGTGCTTTATTGTCTCATTCTTTTTGACAATGATGATGGGCTATCTCTCTTCCAAAGATTTCACCCAGGCATCCATGAACTGGATCGCTCAGGGAATAAACTGTGCAGGAATGCTGCTTTTATATCTGGGTGTCAAGAGCCTTGATAAGGCAGGATTGGGGAAATAGTAACAGCCAACAAAATATTTTCTATTATCAGCAAAGAGGCTCAGTTGATCATGAGCCTCTTTGTTTTTGCATCAACAGACAATTAAGTATAGTATAATATAAATCGATATCAATCGTGTGGAGAAGTCTTTATATGGTCCGCAATGAATCATCCTCTATAAAAGGCAAGCGCAGCAGCCGCGACAGCAGAATAGAAGCCTTAAGGATTGCCTGCTGCCTGTGTGTTATCGCTCTTCACTGCAAGCCCAACAGCGTTGTAAATGGGACACCTATATTCTTCAGGTATCTTTTATCCAATCTGATTGCAGATCCGGTAAGTATATTTCTCCTGATTACGGGTTTTTTCTTCGTGAACAAGGACAGTTATTGGGATTCTGTCAAAAAGAATCTCATCCGGATCTTCCTTCCCCTTTTGTTCTATACAATTGTGGTGATAATCGTTTCCGGAGGGGCGTCCTCATCAGCTGCGCTTAAAGAATCCCTTTTTTCGCTAGGGAATTGCCTTATTACCTGGACCCCTAACATACACAACACCGGTCACCTATGGTATTTATACGTTCATTTACTCATTGTACTGCTGTCACCATTGATAAAATACCTGCTTGTAAAAATCAGATCCAACAGATACATTGAATTGCTGGCAATTGTTTTCATTTTAGCACTGTTCTGGATCAATGACCTTCACAGCAATAACATGTTCAGATGCACCCAGATACCTGTATCTTCGCTGCTTCCGGCATCTTTGCTTGTTATCTTGGGAAATATTGTGTATGATATCGTGAAAAAAAGTGTATCCTGCAAGCGCTATCTCTGGCTATTCATCTTCCTTTATATAGGGCTTAACTTATATCGCTCTGATCTTCTTACCAGAGGCAATATACAGATGTCCGATGCCACCTTTTCATTTATGGGTGTCGTGTGTGCCTTGTCTGTTGCTTTCTTTGTGCTGTCACTTCCATCCATTGAAGGACGCTTTGTAAATATAATTAATTGGGTTTCATCATTCACATTGGATATATATATTTGGCACGTGATCGCCATGGAAATGACCACGTTTACAGGACTTAAGACATGGTTCGTATCACTGATAACAGATGGAAGCGAAACAAATTCCGTATACCTGCGATATACGATCCTTTATTCTTTACTGGTAATGGTGATATGCATCATTTGGTCTTTGCTCCTGAAACTAGTAAAACATCTAATATATAAATTTGCTTCATACCTAACTCCCCGTTAGTTTTTCTGCTGTGAATTCCTTGTAACCCTTCAAACTATAAAATGGGTGCCTACTGGCACCCATTTCTTGTTTTTAAGCCGATTTATTAGCTAAATACCGATCATATTAAGTCCGAATACAGATCAACATTATAAACACCGTCTGTCAGCAATTGTCTGAAACTGCTCTCAACGAATGGCCTGTCCTCTTTATATGTTACTCCAAACCACTTATCGTTTGACGTCATCAAAGAAAACTCAGTTCCGTTTTTGATCATTTTGTCTGCTATTGTTGGCAAGAGATACTCATCAGTCTTCTCATTCACCATTTTGTTCAAAAACTCAGGAAACCCCTCTTTTATGACTGAAAGAAAAGTTTCCGGGAAACACCAGAAATTCATTGATACTAACACATCAGGTGCAATAATCTCTCCTTTCGCTTCAGCACCGTTTGCAGTCTTAACGATGTTTTTAGTTTCCTTTATCCCCGTAAGCTTATCGTTTTCTACGTGACAAATACCCCTAGTAACACCGCCATTGTCCGACAGTGTATTGCTGATTTTATATCCTACTAGGCCATAGTTCTCTCCAAGGAAATCTGAAGCATGAACAAAAGCATCTTTTCCATAATAATCATCTGCATTAATGACTGCAAAAGATGAATCTATCTGAGAAGCAGCACACAAAACCGCATGTCCCGTTCCCCAGGGTTTTATCCTTCCTTCAGGGACAGCGATCGGTACATCAGTGATTTCCTGAAACGCATACCTCACTTCAACACCTAACCTTGAGCATTCATTCTCTATCCTGTTCCCAATTATTGTCCTGAAATCTACTTCAATATCATGACGGATGATAAATACTATCTTATTGAACCCTGCGGCAATCGCGTCATGAATGCTGTAATCAATGATCAGATGGCCATTGCCGTCTATTGGAGTAAGCTGTTTGATTCCCTCTCCGAATCGGGAACCTATTCCGGCTGCAAGAATCACAAGAATCTTCTTTGACATGTTTGTAACACTCCTTGATATGGTTGTTAGTTCGTTTTCTTGACTTTGATGTCAGATGAAACTATAGCTTTATTGGGACATACCAATATACACAAATGACAGCCGACACATTTCGCAGGATCCAAGATCGGCTTCCCTTCTTTTATACTGATAGCCTGATGGCCTCCATCCAAACAGGAGATATAACACCTTTGACAGCCCAGACAATTCTCACGAATAAATTTGGGATAGATCATATGCTCTCTGTCCAGTTGCTCTGTTGAGACCACGCCTTCCAGTGTGGACTTTTTTATCTCCTTCACGGAGTCATACCCATGCCCTGCGAGATAAATCGCCAGTCCGTCTTTCAGATCATCGATTATTCTGTATCCGTATTCCATAACAGCAGTCGTTATCTGGACGCTGTCTGCCCCTAAAACTATGAATTCAAGTGCATCCCTCCAAGTTTCTATGCCGCCCATGGCACTAATGTGCTTGCTATTTAAGTTTTCGTCTTTGCCTAACTCTGCGATAAATCTCAGCGCAATAGGCTTGACTGCTTTCCCGGAATAACCACCTATGGAAGAATTGAAAATCCCGTCTTTTGGATCAATATCTACCTCTATAAGGCTTTTAATAGTATTTATTGCCGCTACTCCGTCCGCTCCGCCCCTTATAGCAGCATCCGCACTCTCCTCGATGTGAGTCACATTCGGTGTCAGCTTTGCTATTACTGGCAGATTTGTGTGTTCCTTAACCACACGGGTATATCTCTCGACCAACTCCGGAATCTGTCCCACATCACTGCCGGTATTGCCTTCGGTCATATTAGGACACGAAAAGTTAAGTTCCAGCGCGTCAGCTCCGCTTTTGCTTATTTCCTCTGCAAGAAAAGCCCATTCAGCTTCGTCTCTTCCCATTATGGATACCAGCAAAAACTTGTCGGGATAGTTCGTTTTCAATTCTTTGAATATTGAGATGTTTTCTGTTAAAGAGTGATCCGAAAGTTGTTCTATGTTTTTGAACCCTATTATCCTGTTGTTATCACCCTTTATAGCAGAAAATCTGGGAGAAGCCTCATTAATATCCATAAGACATACTGTCTTGAAGCAAACGCCACCCCATCCTGCTTCAAACGCTCTCGCACACATATCATACGTGGATGCCACAACAGAAGATGAAAGCATAAAAGGATTCTCCATCGGGATCCCACAGAAATCTGTCTTCAGACAATCATAGTCTATTTCTTTTCTGTTTTCTTTCCTCTCCAAGGAGCAAATAATGCTCTTGATATCGATGTTTTTAGGGCAAGCTGCCTGACATCTTCCGTCACATCCAGAGCATAGGAGTTTATCAGGCATGTTATTCCTGACGACTTCCTCATTATCAAAATACAAACTTCTTAAAATCTTATCTGGCTCGATAATACCGCACGCTTTACTGCATGAAGCATTATGGCATAACATACATCCATATGTGTCTATCATTTATTCTCTCCAAAAGATCCAAGTAATTGATGAATAGAATCAATCATTTTATCGATAATTGTTCCGCATATAAGAGATATTGTAATACATGCAAGAACAGAAATAATGAGAAATAATACCGTACCTGTTTTTGGCATCAGATAATCATATATCCCAACAACATCAGAGAAAAAAAGTGTTATTACTGTATTGTGAAAAAGATATACATAATAACTGTTTTCTGCCATATACGAGACTACTTTCTCTGCTGGTTTTGGCAACATGATCTTTTGTATCCAATAATATAATGCCAACACAAAAAAGAAATACTTTGGCGACATATCCTGCAAACCCTGACTTGAATCAGGAAAGATCCTCATCTGAAGCATTGAAACAAAGAAACATACTGCTCCGATCACGGTTATTATATTTTTCCATCTTTCTGATATTTGATCTGCAAAGCTGCCAACAATGAAAAACAGAGGCCACCCCATAAGAGGAAGTTCATATCCTGGATATATTCCTATATCCTTTAAGAATACGAAAGTAGCCTGACACACAAGCACACCTGCAGTAAGTATAAGCTTTTTGTTCAAATCAAGAGCATTGACCATTCTTGAAATGAACGGAGCCCAAAACAATAATCCTGTCAATTCATACACAAACCAGAAATGCGTATTTGGAAACACTTCAATAAGCGCATTAAGATAGCCGCCTTCCTCTCCCAGCAATGTCCGCTCCCATACGAAACACACAGCGGATGCAATGATAAACGGAACTATAACTGACCATACTCTTCTTTTATAAAACGAGAGCGGATATTCGGCATTCTTCTCAGCCAGGTTGAATCTGCCGCTAAGCAGGAAGAACATGCCATTGCATGTTGAAGAGAAAAGCACCAATGATGTCTTTATCCACCACTTGATGCCATACGGCTCTGCTGTAATATGGGCGCAAAGATGCATCAGGACAACGAACAGTATCGCTGCTGCCCTGACGGTCTCATATTTCATCTCCCTCTTTTGGGCCATTTGATCTCCGCTAATATGATAAATGTCTCAATATCCCTTATCTTTGCACCTCTTATAGTTTATCACAAAACCATACGATGGCAGTTCTGTTTTATGGGCTGTTTGCCTGATATGTTATAATAGCGTTGCAAATCTTTCTGCTCAGCATGCAATTAAGGAGACAAAACGATTCATGGTCGACGAAAAAAGCAGAAACCTTAATAAGGAAAGAATACTTAGCGTTATCCTTACGCTATTATATATCGCTGTGCATGTTTTCATTGCCATTCATCATGAAGCATGGAGGGATGAAGGACAAAGCTGGATGCTGGTAAAGAATTCCACTGTTTCGGAATTACTGGCTGACCTTTGCGTTGAAGGACATCCGGCTTTATGGTTCTTTACCATTATGCCATTCATTAAACTGGGACTACCTTTCAGGCTGTTCAGCCTTATCTCTTTGATTTCCATGGGTCTTGCATTTTATTGCCTGGTCCGTTTCTCTCCTTTCCCTTACTGGATCCGGGTCCTGCTGTCATTCAGCAGCCTGTTCATGTACTACAACCCGGTGATCCCCCGCATATACTCCGAAGTTGCACTTCTGGTAATCGTGCTGTCTCTCCTTTTTCCCAAAAGGGCAGAACATCCGTGGCTGTATGGTCTGTTATTGCTGCTGCTGGCTCAAAGTCATATCCTTCTGGAAGGCTTAACAATCGGTCTTGTCTTTGAATGCTTCATCAGGCTTTTCACCAAGAAAAAGGAAAGATCAAAAGCAACTATTCCGTTTGCTATGGGAACCATCAGCGGACTGACAGCAATAGCGGAGCTGTTCCCCCGTGCCGGGACAAACCGTTCAGTAGATATATCTGCTTCCGGCATTTTTTCCAATTTCACCATGGCGCGCTTCATACTTCTTCGTGATGCTACAACATACAGTTTATGGGGATTCAGCGGGAGATTTCCTTTGCTGCTTCTCTCTGTCTTCCTGGCGCTTGGAGTGATCTGCCTATCTTTTCTTGCCATCCGCAGGTACGGATTTCTCTCTTTTCTTAAGTGGGGTTCGATAGTCTTTATCTCTTTCGGCATCCCTCTTTTTATAGTGTTCTTTGTCTATAGCATTCATAACCAGATGGCTACGATCCTTCTTCTCCTTCTGCTGGGATTCCTGACAATGCTTTGGGCCACCTGTGATAGCAAAGGCCTTAAATATACAGCACTTATCTTTGTTCTAGCCCTGTCTTTAGCCACATTTCCTCAAGCATTTAGTGCCGCCTTATATGATATAAACGGACCTTACTCGAACTCCATGGCAACAGCAGACTACATAGTGGAAAACGCCGATGAAGATTCTGTCATACTTGTAGCAGAAAACGAATATAATTCTCCGATATACGGTTATGTGTCTGACTCGCGTCCGGATATCGAATTCTACAGTTTCCAGAAATATGAACCATACAAGTATCATGTCTGGGGCGTGGCTTATCCGCAGTTCACACCAGCAGAGATCGCTAGTGTCGCAGTAAACCTGTTTAATGGCAGATCCGTATACTTGCTCCTCCCCTATGGAATCGAAGATGATACCTGGCTTGAGGATCTGATATTGGCAAACAGCGAGAATCCCGCACAAGAATACTATATTGTGTATAATGTAAATGCTTAACTGATGTTTCCCTATAATAAGATATATGCTCTGCAGCAGATGCTACAGAGCATGTTTATTTGTGGCATTGAACGATGCTACAAATGTCAGGCTTCCAATTGTCCTCTTTCTTTTTGGAAAACATCCACTTTTTATCCGGAAAAGAACTGCTTCAAAACTCAGGCAAGATACAGGATGTAGAACATGGTAAATAGATATGCTGCACACAGACCAAGCAGAAACTTATCATGCAGCAGTACTTCCACAGGGTCTCCATCACTGTCCGATTCAATATTCATCATGTATTTAAGAGTAATGAACATAATAATCGGGACAGTAAAGACCAGATAATCATTATGATAATGAGATGCCGTCTGACTGTCCATGCTCCACAAAGCGTAAAAAGTGTTTGTCAGTCCCAAACACATATACATGCTTTTGTCCAAAAAACCTTCTGAATAGTGCTTGAGAACACTGCGTGTTTCCGTTCCTCCTCGAAGAATTTCATTTCTTCTTTTACCAAGTGCAAGCATAAATGAAAAAGCCACGACAGTAAGATACAGCCATTTTGAAACGCTGACTTCGGCAATTGTCGCACCGTAAAGGACTCTGATGACAAACCCGGCAACGAGGATCGATATATCAACTAAGGGAATATCTTTCAATCCCATACTGTACAGGATATTCAGCACAAGATAGATAACAAGCCATACAGTTGATGATACCTTAAACACCAGTGCATTCAGGATAAATGCTGCACAAACAAGCGCTACCCCTATGATCTTTGCAGTCTTAACATCAATTGCGCCGGAAGCGAGTGGGCGCTCTTTTTTTGTCTCATGAAGCCGGTCCTTATCTATGTCGCGGATATCATTGAATATGTATACCGCTGAAGACAGAGCACAAAAAGCGATCAACCCAATTAAGCAGGAAAGCAGCTTGGCCGAATCAAAGAACTGCCCGCTGCATGCAAGCGCTGCGATGACAAGCATATTTTTCATATAGTGATGTACTCTCAGCAGTTTGAAGTACTTCCTCATAAGTATACCTCGCCTATAATGGATAATAGATAGTCATAAATGTCACCATCGACTTGACAGCAGTATAATTCACTACTAAAAGGTATGCAGCAAATGCTACGATCACAGCAGTTCCAAGAAACCGCACGTGAAGAAGGTCTCCAATTTCTTCCACGAGTTGGAACATTAAAGCTATAAGTGCCCATCCAAAATATAGGGAATACAGGATGAGTCCGTTTTCAGCAGTTCCCCACCCCAGCAATACTATGATTACAACAGAATATGCCCACCACCCTACAAGGATCCATGTACTCTGTTTCTTTCTGTTGATAACTGCACTGATAATCCCAAGCAGAAGAATTGCAATGCCGGTATAATCAATCTCTGTTACAGCGGATAGCTGCCATGTTAGATTACCGCTGTCGGTCATCGCTATTTCAGCTGCCGGCGGCAGAAAAACATTGCGGGCGAACGCCAGATACTGCAGTACTCTTTCACCAATCGGGACGCTTGTTCCTGTAAATCTGGCAAATGACCTAACTGTTTCCGCTAATGAATAGAAAACATCAAAGCGGCAGAAAGCCAGTATGAGTATTACAAACCCGATCCCAATGCATATGATCTCTCTGATCCATTCCAAGATATTTTCACGAGCAGATTTCTTTGCTGCAAAAGGCAGCAACACCATGCTGGTCAGAAGAGTTCCTCCTGTTCCGTACAGGGCAAAACAGTCTTGCCGCTTTTCCGCAAACCGCTCATAAAGGAACAGCATCAGCCAGAAATATGCAACGATATATTGTTCCATCATAAGAGAAAACAGCATGTATGTATATGTCGACGAAAAAAGAAGGACAAACACGGCCCTTGAACATGCGGAAAGCCCAATCAATCTTGCAAGCAGATAGTTGGCAAAGATTAGCATAGCAATCTGGCCAATGTTAAGTAGCATTGCTTTTACAGTAATAAAGAATGGTGCACTGATCAGATTTAAAACTCCCAAAAACGGTGCGCTGAAAACAAAAAAGAGAGGCTGACGCAAATCATTTTGCTGGTGAGTCAAGGTCATATATGCATTCCATCTGAAGATTGCAGGTGAATCACTCGTGTAAATTACATCATAGTACTGTTTTGCCCAGTAAAATGCGTCTGTAGTACTGAACACATAAATAATAAAACCGCTAGTAATCAAGAAGATAATCGCATATAACAGACTTTCCCATAGCGTAACGCCATTAAAGGCAGAACTGGCCTTCAAAACCGCCGTGATCTTTCTGATAAAAAAGCATACATATATAAAAATGAAATAGAATGACAGTAAAGCCAGAAGCCACCCGAACATAGATGCTTTCTGCTCAGAAATAACCCCTGTTCTCACAAACAGAAGATGTTCCGGCCTTTTCCTGTAGAGATAAATAAAAGAATCGTGTCCGGCCAAGCAAACACCCGCTGTGCACAACGCTCCATATGCCAATTCTAATTTGGAGATTTTCTTGATCTCTTTCCAGAAATCGGGGCTGCCCGCCGCAACAAGCAAAGCGATAAGCCCTGCGATTATTATTCCTATACCATATCCGGCAAACTCCGAGTAACTGAGGACAAAAAATGCAACGGCAGAAAACGGAAACAGCAAGTTGTGTTTCAGGTTCTCAGCCATATATGTTGTATCAAATCTCATCTTCGGCAAGGGAGTTACCTCGATTCTTCAGAATATTATTCTGTTTGTTTTTGCTGATAGAATTAATGCTCTCTTTATGTCTGTTAATCTCATGTCAATTATACAAGTATCCCATCATAAACAAAACAACATAACAGAGAAATGCCGTATTGTATTATAATATCATGGTGAATATAATTTGATCACATCAGATCAAAAGACCTTTCATATGAGGTGCGATCAATTGGCAAAACGGAACGAAACAATCGACAGACTTCGCGGGTTCGCAATGCTTTGGGTCATTGTCGTTCACACTTTATATTGGGGCAATTTTTCAAGCGACAGCTATTATAACCTGCTCAAATCTTTCTTTCTGTTTGAGATGCCTTTGTTCTTCTTTGTTACGGGTGCCAGCAACAGTTTCAGCAGAACAAAAGGATATTTCAATTTTGTATATAAACGGTATAAGCGAATCCTGATTCCTTATTGGGTATTTGCTCTGATCTGCGCCGGGTGGACAATTGGCAGGATCATAAGACGAGAAGGCGGTATAGAGATTAAAACCGCAGCAGAGATCCTTTTCTCCTGGCTGCTCCCTCTAGACAGGCAGATCACCTCTATTCAGTACCTCACCTGGGCAGTCTGGTTTGTTCCGGTCTATCTGTGTGTTGTCCTGATCATTCCACTGCTAAAAAAGATCAGACAAACCAGGGTTGCTTTTGCCTTTCTTGCTGCTCTTATAGCGCTTTTTGCATTGATATGTGTATTCAAGTTAGGGTGGATCCAGAATGTCGTTTTCTATTCGATCTGGACATATATCGGCCTATTTTACAGTGACATCATTTTATGGATTAAAGATCTCAGGTTTGTTTATCTGTTGTGGATAATCACATTTATCGGAACTGCCGCCCTTATTGTTTTATATAATACTGGCTATCCGATAGATATGCAGTACAACAAGTTCCCTCCTAATATCATATTCCTCATTTTCTCAATCGTAGCGATGTCTTTGATCATATTATCTATACCACATGTTGATCAGATATATGATCGTATATGCAGGATCAACTTGGTCAAAAGAATATTTGATCTGTTCTCCAACCGGAGCCTGACGATCTTCCTTTATCAGGTGTTTGCATTTACGGTCTCTATAAGACTCGTTTATAATATTCTCTCCGGCGATACTGCACTCTTAGGCATAGTCAAATCAGTTATATGTTTCTTTATTACGGTTCCTATATGCGCTTTGATTGCACTCTTATTAGGCAGTATCGAAGATCTCTCCTAATTGTTTCACAAATCATATAAGACCTCCGTTAACCTAACAACGGAGGTCTTAATGTTTCCAAGTATTAATTTGCAGTCAAAGCATGAAACTTCTCAAAGAGTCTTATCTGTTTTCCATAAGAAGCGTGTTCTTTATGTCATACAGTCTCTGAGACAGGTCAACATAGTATCCGTGAGGATGTTCGAAACGCTTCACCTCATCCCACAGAGAATCAACTTCGCGTACGCAGTACGCTCTGCTCTCCTCAACTGTCGGGACCTTGTATACCAGTTCGCCGTCCTTGAACACCTGGACTCTCAGTTCTCTGGCTGTGAAATCTTCAACGACTTTTCTCTTCCAAACTGCGTTCGGGTCGAAGATCTCAAGAGGCTGTGTATCGTCTACTGTCTCGTCGTGCAGTGTGATAAGGTCGGCAATGGCCTTTCCTGTCTTTCTCTCATAGAGACGGTAGATCTTCTTGAAGTGAGGTGTCGTGATCTTCTCAACATTCTCGCTAACCTTAATCTTGGGGGTAATGTTTCCATTCTCATCCTCAGTGGCAACGAGTTTGTATACGCCGCCGAGAACAGGATCGCTCTTGGCTGTGATAAGTCTCTCGCCTACGCCGAAGCTGTCTACGCATCCTCCCTGACGGATCAGGTCACGGATGAGGTACTCATCCAGGCTGTTGCTCACGACGATCTTGCATTCCTGCAAGCCGGCCTCGTCAAGCATCTCTCTTGTCTTCTTTGTAAGGTAGCTGAGGTCTCCTGAGTCAATGCGGACACCGCACTTGTGGATGCCCTGGGGCCAGAGGACTTCCTTGAAGACCTTTATGGCATTCGGGACACCGCTCTTCAGCGTGTTGTATGTGTCAACGAGCAGGGTCGCATTGTTCGGATAGAGCTCGCAGTATGTCTTGAACGCTGTGTACTCATCGTCGAAGATCTGGACCCAGCTGTGTGCCATGGTCCCGAGAGCAGGAGCTCCGTACAGCTTGTCTGTGAGTGTGCAGCTCGTTCCGGCTACGCCAGCGATATATGCAGCCCTGGCTCCGAGGTATGCGGCAGATGCTCCCTGGGCGCGGCGTGCGCCGAACTCCATGACAGGGCGCCCCTCTGCAGCGCGGACTATACGGTTGGCCTTCGTGGCAATAAGCGTCTGGTGGTTCATGCAGAGAAGAAGGAATGTCTCAAGGATCTGGGCTTCCTCGGATCTCGCGCGCACCGTCACCAGCGGCTCGTTTTTGAACACTACTGTTCCTTCCGGCACTGCCCAGATATCTCCGGTGAAGCGGAAGTTCCTCATGTACTCAAGCCAGTCCTCTGAGAAGCAGTTCTTGCTTCTCAGATATTCGATATCATCGTCGCTGAAGCGGAGGTTCTGGATATAATCGATGAGCTCGTTCAGACCGCATGCGATGGCAAAGCCGCCTCCGTCCGGAACAGTCCTGAAAAACATGTCGAAATACACTATCTTGTCGCCGATGCCGGCCTCACGGAAGCCGTTGGCCATCGTGTACTCATAGAAGTCATTCAATAATGCGAATTTGTCATTAACATTAAACATTTTGATCACCTCTTATATTTGGTCAAAAAGGGAGCCTGTGGCTCCCTTTCCTGTTATTCTTGTGCGTTCTTTGCCGCTTTGATCGCTGCAATTGCGTCTTTACGGGAAAGGTCGATTCCTTTATCACTGATCTTGATGACCTTGACCGGGATGATATCTCCCACTGACACGACGTCCTCTGTCTTTGCGACACGGTGATCGTCGAGCTTGCTGATGTGCACCAGTCCCTCTTTGCCGGGGGCGATCTCAACCTTGGCTCCTATTGGGAGGACCTTGGTGACTTTGCCGTAGAACATTGATCCGACTTCGGGGTCTGTGACGATCGTCCTGATGATGTCAATGGCGCGCTTGACGTTCTCTGTCAGCATGCCGGAAACATATACGTGTCCGTCTTCCTCAACATCGACCTGGACATCGCACTCTGCGATGATCTTCTTAATGACAGCGCCGCCCTTGCCGATGACGTCTGCAATCTTATCTGTATCGATAGTGATGGAATCCATCTTAGGTACGTAGGGTGAGAGTTCCTTTCTCGGTTCCGGAATAGCCTTGAGCATTACTTCGTCAAGGATATACCAGCGGGCCTTCTCGCACTTATCCAAAGCCTCGCGGATGATGTCGTATGTAAGTCCGTCTATCTTGAGGTCCATCTGGATGGCTGTGATGCCCTTGTGAGTTCCGGCTACCTTGAAGTCCATGTCGCCGAAGAAGTCCTCGACTCCCTGGATGTCCAGCATGGTCATCCAGCGGTCTTCCTCAGTAATGAGTCCGCAGGAAATGCCTGCTACAGGAGCAGAGATCGGGACACCTGCGTCCATGAGGGCCAGTGTGCTTCCGCAGACAGAACCCTGGGATGTAGACCCGTTGGAAGAAAGGATCTCGGATACGAGACGGATGGTGTACGGGAACTCCTCCTGCGAGGGGATGACCGGAAGCAATGCTCTCTCAGCAAGTGCTCCGTGTCCGATCTCACGGCGTCCGGGTCCTCTGCTGGGACGGGTCTCGCCTACGGAATAGCTGGGCATATTGTAGTGGTGCATGTATCTCTTCTCTGTCTGGTCGTCCAAACCGTCCAGGAGTTGAGCCATATCCAGCATGCCGAGCGTGCAGGTCGTGAGGACCTGTGTCTGTCCGCGTGTGAACATTCCGCTTCCGTGAACTCTCGGAAGGAGTCCGACTTCGGATGCCAGCGGGCGGATCTCGTTGATGCCGCGTCCGTCTACGCGCTTGCCGTCATCAAGGAGCCAGCGACGTACGACGTATTTCTGAAGCTTGTACATGCACTCGTCGATGATGCCTGTGTTGTCAGGATACTGCTCGTCGAATGCTGCGTGAACTGAATCATAGATCGGGAGCAGAGCTGCGTCACGGACGAGCTTGTCGTCTGTGTCCATTGCATAGCGCACTCTCTCGATAGCCATGTCCTTGATGGCCTCGAACAGGTCGTGCGGTACTTCCTGACTCTCGAAAGGCATCTTCGGCTTGCCGATCTCGGCAACGATGGAGTTGATGAATTCCACGATCTCACGGTTGACCTTGTCACCTGCAACGATGGCGTTGAACATGGTCTCGTTGTCCACTTCGTTTGCTCCGGCCTCGATCATGACGACCTTCTTGGAGGAGCTTACGACTGTGAGCTGCAGATCATTGTGCTTGTTCTGCTCATATGTGGGGTTGATGACTATCTCGCCGTCTACCAATCCAACAGAAACACCTGCAACAGGTCCGTTCCACGGGATGTCGGAGATAGCAATAGCGATGGAAGATCCGATAAGTCCTGTAATATCAGGAGCGCAATCCGGATCAACAGACATGATGGTCATTACGACTGCCACGTCGTTGCGCATATCCTTCGGGAACAAAGGACGGAGAGGACGGTCCACAAGGCGCGATGCCAGGGTAGCCTTCTCACTTGCGCGTCCCTCTCTGCGAAGGAAGCTTCCGGGGATCTTTCCCACTGCGTATAATTTCTCTTCATAGTCGACAGAAAGAGGGAAATAATCGATGCCCTCTCTCGGCTTCGGGCTCATTGTAGCTGTACAGAGCACGACTGTCTCGCCGTAACTGGCAAGGACTGCACCGTTGGCAAGTCCGGCCATCTTGCCGGTCTCGACCTTGAAAGGTCTGTCGGCGATCTCGGTCTCAAAGACGCGATAATTCTCGAACATGTTGTTCCTCCGATTAAATAATTAGTTTTCGATCGGTTTCGCAACGAATCCAACGTTCTTCCCTCACGGAAGAGCCCTCGATTCACTGCAAAACCCGATCCCTCTTGTTTTGCTGATCTCTCAGCTCAATTGTATGAAAGGCAGACACGCACCGCGCGTCTGCCTAACAAACTCATCTTATTTACGAAGTCCTAACTTCGCAATCAATGCACGGTAACGCTCGATATCCTTGTCTCTGAGATATGCGAGGAGGTTACGACGGCGACCGACCATCTTGAGCAGTCCGCGATAGCTGTGCTTATCGTGCGGATGAATCTTCAGGTGCTCATTCAGGTGGTTGATACGGTTGGTCAGCAGGGCGATCTGAACCTCAGGAGAACCTGTATCGCTCTCGCTCAGGCGTACGCTCTCGATGACTTCCTGTTTGTCCTTCAGCATTTCTGTCTTCCCCTTTCTGTATTATTCACGGGCATCAAAGTCATAGGTAATGAAAGGTATATATGCCATATGACTGTGAATCCGTATGCTTTCACAAGCCTAGAAATTATATCATACGTTATTCCTGAAGTGCAACACAAATTTATAGTCTCCTCAACTACCATATAAGAGCATGTTCCTGGAACATTTCCTAATGTAGTCATTAATAGGAAATCGCTAAAAGAAGTTAAACAGTATTATAAATAATGAGGTCACAATAAGTCTGCCACGAATTTATATATGTCAAAAGCGCTCATCATTTGTTAACACACTTATTCTCAGAATACTTAGGCAAGATCATGGCGTTCAACTACAACGAATTGGTGAGGAAAGCTACGATCCACCCAAAGACTCGTTTAAGTTGTTTTATAGTTTACACATAACCAGCATTTTCCATCATGCCATTTTTCTCAATATTAATTCATTTGTTTTCCGTATTCTCCCCTGCGCTAGATGTTATGTTCTATTAGATTATTACAAAAGCATTTTTATTTTTCCGATTGTAGTTTATTAAAAAACAATAGAATTTTGGTAGTAGTATCCTTAAGCACTGTAGCCAATAATATAATTATAGTAAAACTCACAAAAACAAGACTCCATGCCAAAGGTGCTGAAATCATACTCAAATTAAATGATCCCACAATAAGTCTGATAACTTGATGATGAACCAAAAAAATGGGATAAGATAGACCAGCGAACCAACGAGTTAGATTATATAGCCGTTTACTATTCGAAAGAAAAGTTCCAGCCACTCCTAAAACAACAAACAGACATATAGACACAGTTACTGCATATACAAAAGAATTTAATTTGCTTCTTATTATGTACAATATAATAGCAGTTACAATTGCAATAATTGCGTGTTGTACCTTTGCATTTGCGAGCATATCAATATATACAAAGCCAAATACAATTTCAGGAACACGATTTATGAACAAAATGTCCATATTCCTAGTTGGTAATAGTATAAACAATAAACAAAGTGGTAAAGATATATATTTTGTCTTCTTATAAAGCCAAAATATTATTGGAAAAATCAAATATATACATAAAAGGCAACCAAGAAACCATTCCCCAACAAGATAGTACTCACCTTCAGTCAAATTCAAAGACCATAAGTAACCACCAAAGCCTCCTATATTAATTAACAAATGCCTTAACTCGCCTTTAGGTAAAGCTTTATCACGTAACAAGTAATATGAAAAAAACCATATATATGCGACCCAATACATTGGGAATATTGATAATACCCTTTTTTTATAGAACTCTAATATCGATGGTTTATTTTTTTTGTATGAACAATATAAAGAAGCTCCAGTCAATATAAAAAAAAGAGACACACCTATTGAGCCCAAATAGATACCCCCATAATAAATGGGTACAGGGGTATTGTTAGGGAACAAAAAAGAATTCCCATTAAATCCTGCAATTGCTGCATTGAAATGCGTAAACAGAATAAAAACACAAGAAATTGCTCTAATAAAATCTAACTGCCCAACTCTTTCACTCTTCATTAGCACTTAGAACCTCATCAACACTTTTGCCTGCGCTCAATTCATAAACTTCCATTTGCGTTAATCCATATTCCTGCTTTAGAACGCTAAGAGCCTTAGGGTTATTAAGGATATCCACAAGCAAAGCAAATCCTTTATCTCTAGTATATTTGTTTCGGCAAGATTTAGTGGCTTTAAACATCAACAAAGCCCGTTCGACTGCTATCTCCTCCGCAGTCGCTGCTTTCTTATTTGTGAAATCTAACGAAAATATTTTGCTAAACTCTTTATCGTCGATATCATCTAAACAATGCGATAATACGTATGTAAACTCAACACCTGATCTGTAATCTATTGTTTCAGACCTTGTGCTAATACTATTGCTGTTAAGAGGATCCCATCTGTATTTCACTAATTGCTCTTGAATAACATATATTGGGTATCGTTTCGCAATTCTCAACCATAATTCAAAATCTTGTAATTGAACTAAAGCTATATTATAATTCCCGACTTCTTCTAATACTTTTTTAGCAATAACGGCAGTCGGATGACACAAACAGCTTAATTCATTGAACATATATCTTACCCAGTCTCTTCTCATTCGATTGGGTTGCTTAAACACATCTTGGACCGGGGATTCTTCAACATCGTCTCCCTTCTTATCAATAATACTAACCCAACTAAAACACGCCCCATAATCTGGGTTATTCTCCATAAAAGCTATTTGCTTTGAAAGTTTATCTTTTTCCCAAATATCATCATCGTCTATTCGAGCAATATACTTTCCTCTTGCATGATTAATTCCCTCATTTAAAGCAAAACATATATGTGAGTTTTTGCTAAGTCTATGCACACGGATACGCTCATCATTGTTTTGTTCTATAATATCCAATGTGTTATCTGTGGAAGCATCAACGATAATAATAAACTCAAAATCTTTGTATTCTTGATTTAAAACACTTCTAATACTGGATTCTATAGTCCTTGCACCATTATGTGTAGGCATAATAACAGACACCATTGGCTTTATCTTCTTCATACCTTTTCCCTTCATGCTCTTTTTGCAACGGATATTCTGTTTGATATTCTTTCCCCAAGAATTACTTTAGCGATTGCCTTGCATTTGCCCAAAAACGTGTGTGGATACAGCTCATCTTTATTTACAAATTTATCTGTGTTAATTAATCCCGGCTGTTGTTCAAATTGAGACAAACGAGTCAAATCGAAATACAGATTACCTAGCGTCTGTTGCCGATCCATTTCTCCATGTCTTGCAAACATAATTTGATTAATATCACGCTGGTTTTTATAAAGCGTCGTAAGAATTAAAGACGAGTATGTATCTTTTATTGCACAAGCAGAATAGTATCCTTGTGATTGAGCCACAAAAGGATATATACGTTCAATCGCGTGCATAATAGTGCCATCTCTCTCTTTAATAGGCTCTTTAGGGAAATCTTTTACAGTAAATGCATTGTTAAACAGTGGTTCTAATGCTTTGCTCCTATGCCAAAACATTCCTCCAAATGGGGCTACTGGGGGAATACTACTTGATATAGGAACATCAATATCCAATTTCCCCAACAATTTAATAGTGTTGTTGTAATTTGCTTTCCATTCCGTACCTACAGTAGAATAGTAAGCTCCATAATAAGGAACAGGCGGGACCAGCAAGCCTAACCTTGGATTCTCTTCAAAGGTCCTAATGATGTTATTAATGTATCCTCGTGACCCAATGGTGTTTTCATAACAGTGAAAGAAAAAGTCCTCGCCTGCTACATAAGGTTTATCATATAAACTTTGCTTGCCATGTAGAATACATATTAAGTCATAGTTTGAATGGTACTTTTTTAGACATACTAAAAAGCCTGTGTATTCTCTTCCTCTATTCTCTACTACAAACCCTTTTACTGCATTAGGAAGAATCGAGAGTTTCTGATCTATAACTTCCTTTTTTTCTTTAGTATTTGTTGTGTAATAAATGTCTATTCCTTCAGGAACATTTTGAAGATAATTAATTATCTTGTCTAGTAAATCAATATAATAAATATGTATAAAAACTGCAGCTGATAGAGTATGTGATGTTGATCCCGTTTCTTCTCTAGACGAAAGAACATAATTAAAATGCAATCTTTCTTTTATGTCATGCATATTAGTTGTTCTTAATAAATCATCCCAGATTAAATCAACATCAAAATCTGTGTCATTTATCATATACTCATAGAATTCTCGAGCTTGATAGCCGACACCACAACTGATGTATTCCTCAATAATATTATAGAATAGTTTTCGCTTTACTACTGGGCATTTTCTGTTTTTAACTAGCTCTGTTGGGTAAACCATTAATGGATACTCTGCATATCCAATTAAATCATCCGTGTTTACATATACATCGCTTGTAAACCCCAAATCTGTAAATTTTTTTGTAAATATTGCCTCATAATAACTTATAGAATCCGCATAATCTATAATATTGGGCATAGTGTCCCAAAAGTTTTTATATTCCTCAGAGCGAAGCATTTTTTTACGTACAGCAATAAAACTTGACTGTATATGTGGAGGAATATATCCATAAACACATTTTCCATACGGATCATAGTCCAAACCATGATGTTTAGTAATCCCCCAAAAATCGATTTCCTTTCGCTCCATCTCCTCAAACATTTCCTCAAAAGGATGAAACGGCCCATAATTTGTAAAATTAAATAGCACAAGCTCATCGTAATTCCTTATCTTTTTCCACCCAATATGTTGAATACCTTCTTGGTATGCACCAACATCAAGACCTTTATTCTCTCTTATTATTATTTCTTTACTATATTTTGAGAACAATACTCTTCCTTCCTCTGAAAGCTTGCCATTCACAACAATGACTAATCTTTCAAAACAAGAAGATATACCATCCAAATAATGGTCATGGCATTTACTTACAATCCCATCTTTATCAAAGAAAAAATAAATTCCTATTCTTTTCATTGTTTTGAGTTCCTATAGTTTTCAATAATCTTATCTATTTTTGTTGTATCACCATATATTATGGGTGAATCATATTCCCTGTCCGGGAACTTATAGTAATCCAATTTTATTTTAAGCTTGTTTTGCTCTATAAAGCTTTCAACTTTATCAGCAAGAGAAATTGGTGTTCCCGTGCATACATTTATTATTCCTGTAACACTGTCTTGTGTAGATGCAAGGGCAATCAACTTTGCCAAATCATCCACATGAATAAAATCATATTTGTTTTTTCCGGATGTGAATGGAAATAATGTTTTGCCTTCTTTATCAGCCCGAACTATTTTGGAAAAAATAGAACTTCCTTTTTCGTCATCTCCATATATATAGAACGCACGTAACCAGAACAAATTATATTCCTGTTTTTGAGTCTGTAGCATTAAAGATTGCCTTAATGCATTTTTTGCAACCCCATATAACGATAATGGGTTACATGGTGTGTCCTCGTCAATTGCGCCTTCCCAATAGCCAACCTCATGCATACTTCCCATAACAGCAATGTTTTTGCAACCAGCCTCTATAAAATCAGAAAGAAAGCAATAATGTTTAGACAAATTACCCATGTGCGCAGGTGAATTATGAACAAAACCATCAAGCCAAGCCATATGTATTAGCACATCTGGGTTCCCTGTTTCTTGGAAAGCACACTTTCCTTTTGAAAATATGTCTCCTTCATATGATGTAGCCCTGTTATCTAAGTCGTGAATAACAAAATCCGAAGCTATTACTTCATGTCCTTCATCCAGCAAAGCTTTAACTACATGTTTTCCAATATAACCACATGCCCCTGTTACTAAAACCTTCATTATCTATGCTCCTATTTTATTTATAAGAAGTATGCATTCCTTCTTCATGCATATATGATAATCTCTAAACCATTTAATACTATTTCGTTATTTGCTTAAGATAACTTCAAATTATCGATTACTATACATTATATCATAATATTTCTGGTATTCACCGCTTACCACATTACCTATCCACTCTCCGTTATTCAGATACCATTCTATCGTCTTTACTATACCCTTTTCGAACGGAGTCTCAGGATACCAACCAAGCGCATCTTTGATCTTCTGAGGATCGATACCATATCTGCGGTCATGGCCTTTGCGGTCTGTAACATGCTTGATCAGGCCGTCATCGACACTCTCATCCTTGTGGTCATGAATGTAAGAAATAACCGAATTGACTATGAAAAGATTCGTTCTTTCATTATGTCCGCCGATATTGTAGACCTGTCCGACCGCTCCGTCACGGACAACCATATCTATGGCTTTGCAATGGTCTTCCACATACAGCCAGTCTCTGATCTGAAGTCCGTCTCCGTAGACCGGCAGAGCCTTATGATTCAGACAGTTGTTGATCATCAAAGGTATGAGTTTTTCCGGGAACTGATAAGGGCCATAGTTGTTAGAACATCTCGTGATGTTTACAGGCATTTTGAATGTATCATAGTAGCTTTTCACTATCAGGTCGGCAGATGCTTTGGAGGCACTGTACGGACTGTGCGGATCCAGCGGTGTATCCTCTCTGAAGTACCCCTCCGGTCCTAAGGACCCATACACTTCGTCAGTGGAAACCTGCAGGTATTTCACTCCTTCTTTGAACCCGCCGTTCCCGTCGCTCCACTTCTCCTTTGCAATGTTCAGCAATGTGGCTGTGCCAAGCACATTGGTGCGGATAAAGACCATCGGATCTTCAATGGACCGGTCCACATGGCTTTCAGCGGCAAAGTTTATCACTGTATCGATATCGTATTCATCAAACAGCTTGGCTATTTCCTCTGCATCGCAGATGTCCAGCTGACGGAACACATATCTGGGATCGTTTTCTATCTCCTTTAGATTCTCAAGATTCCCGGCATATGTGAGTTTATCTACATTCACGATAAAGATGTCCGGATATTTCTCCAGTTCATACAGAATGAAATTTGATCCTATGAATCCGGCTCCACCGGTCACTATGACATTTTTCATATGATTCCCTCTATTTTCAATGTATTTATATACTCTTCAACTGCTTCCTGCCATGGACGGAACTCATCTCCGACAGTAGCACGTAAAGCAAGATTATCCAGCGCTGAGTACGCAGGCCTTTTTGTAGGTGTCGGATACTCATCAGAACTGCATGGGAGAACCTCTGCATCAATTCCGGCCATCTCTACAAATGTCTTTGCAAATTCATACCATGAACAAATACCATTATTTGTTGCATGATACAAACCATAAGGCGCTCCGTCTGCTATCTTGAGCAGATGATATGCCAGGTCGACCGAAGATGTCGGATTTCCGAACTGGTCATTGACAACAGTTACTTTTCCTCTTTCTTTTGCGACGCGCAAGATGGTCCTTACGAAGTTTTTACCGCTTCCATACAGCCATGCGGTACGCACGATGAAATATCTGCTGCAGCTGTCTCTGACAAACTGCTCCCCTGCGTATTTTGTTTTTCCATAAACAGATATCGGATGCGGGA
>JAFRJM010000003.1 GCA_017432285.1 Oscillospiraceae bacterium
AGTTTTTTAAGCACTGTGTACGTAGTGGATTTCTTCCATTCCAGCTGTTCCCAGCACAGTTGTACCAGTTCTCTTGAAGAAAGCGGTTCGTTCTCCCATATGATATCCGCAAATTTGGACTCAATATTACCAAGCTTCATAATTTTCCTCCTTGGTCTACTTCCAATAGACTAAAGTTAGTCTATCACTTATAGACCGTGAATGCAAGCATTGATTTCAAAGAATGACTATATCAAACTGCCATTACACTCCATTTTTGTGAGCCGGTAATTCTTCTGATGTTAGAATAAAAGATAATACGTGTTTTATGAAAAAGATCTGGTGGCAATTCTCCAGATCTTTTTGTTTATAACGCTTTCCTTTTGTACGGAACCTGATGGATTCCTAAAAGAGCATAAAAACGATTGATTTTGAAGGAATGGGGTACAATTTCAGAAAATCACTATGTATAGCAAAAAACGCCTATGTTACAGAAAGTGCTGTAACATAGGCGTTTTCTTATGCACCGAATGAGAGGATCCGCGATACACGGCAAAGCCTTGAACACAGAGTGTTTGTCGATGGTAGCAGAGAGTTAAAGGTCCAAATCTCTGCTGCGATGATGTGCTTTTCTCGTGTCTGATTGCGAAATACTTTTTGATTCCCGAAGCGCCTCGTGTTGTAAAGAAAGCTCCTGGACCTTAGTAATTAACCATTTTGCGATGTTCGGGAATTTCTCAAGCGCCTGAAGAAAAGGCTTACATTTCTCATACAACTGATCGAATCGCTCCTGAAGTTGCTCAAGCTTATCCTGTAACTTGTCAATGGTGCCTGAAGCTCTATAGTATTTCGAGCGATAGAAGGATGCATCGTTCTCCGCTTCAAAAACTCTTGTTTTTAAAAACTCAATTTGAATTTTACTATCGACACCTGTTACTGCAAGAGATTTGAGATCAGAATATTCTTCAGGAGATAAGCTGATTCTTCCGGTCAGTGATTTCTTTCCCATAGCATCTACATCTGCTCTGGTTTTATTCACTGCAGCGATAGGTTCATAGACTGCTTTTTCTCTTTCCAGATCGCTGGTTAAAGAGTTGAGCTCCTGTTTTTTGAGATCTACATCATCGCTTATGAGAGAGTATTCCTGTTCGGAAAGATACTTTTCCTCGCTGATCTCAGAGAGCCTTTCCTTGTCTTTTTGGATCTGATACTGCAGAGAAGTGAGATGCTCAGCAGTGCTTCCGAGAGCACCTCGCTCGAAATCTCGGTATCCGGCGTCGCGCATATGATCGATGAATTCATCCTGCAATATGCTGTAGGATGGTCTGTATTTCGGCTTTCCGTTTGATCTGAAAACAGGTTCCCCGCGGTCATCTGTCATGGGTTCGGTGGATGCCCATTTCTTTGAATGGCTGATCTGATGGATCACCTCTTTGACAGTCCCGCGCAGTTCAGGATCCTTACAGCGCTTGCTCCAACGGATCTCTTTGTTTACAACAGGAACCACTACTGCGTGCATATGATAGTGGTAAGTTGGGACTCCGAGCTCATCCGTTGCGGCTTTATTGATCTCGTCTGCGTGCATCACAGCGGAGAGTATATAGTCGGATCCGAACTTCTTTTCCAGGAAGTGATATGCCTCTTCGTAGAACTGTTTAGCGTATTCATAACCGCCGTGGCGGTCGAAATACATTGTGTTTACATCGAGAACGAGCTCATCAAAGAGTGTTGCATCCGGTCTAAGACCCCGCCTCGAGACCATACCTTTCTCTTCCATTTCAGTGAGGATCTCCATATATGTCCTGTCTCCGGGATCCTTGAAATGTACGTTGTACAGTATCCTTTCGGGATCGACATTTATATTCGAATAGGTATCATTTTTGCGTTCATTGTGCCTCTCAGAGGCTCCGATTGAGGACGCCCCGTATTGTTTCACTCTGACGCAGCTAAAATCGGTTTTAGGCATGTTTTTCCTTTCTTTTCGGCCCAGATCTTAATCTGAGCATTTCGTAAATACACGGATCGATGTGCTGATTTCCGTTACACAACATTCCCTGAATGTGTGTAACCCACTATGACACTTTCACGTCCTTGCGACCGTGCAAAGATGTCGTGGGCAAGGGGAGAGCCCCTTGACTCCCGCAGCAGGCAACAAAAGACAGTGCCGACAACCGAGGCACTGCATTTGTTACCTCCGCTTTTGTTACCAGCCGAGAACAAGATCAGGCATGGTTTCAAGATGTCAATAAGTCAATAAGGCGGTATGTATCAGGGGAAGAGGTCAATTAATGACTTCTTCCCCCGACTCGTTGTACTTATTGACTTATTGAACTGTTCCCGTCGGGAAGATACCAGGTCCACAGATCCCCGATCTTTATCGACCTGGCATTCACAGACTTCTTTGCCTTTTTGATCGTGCCCTGTTTGAAGCCTGCGTCTTTCAGCCGCGCTTCACACTCCGCTGCCGGATGCGGCCTGTTGTCTGAGAGCATTTCCTGAATAAAGTCTGCTGCTTCGCGCGTCTTATCAGCCGGTCTACCAATCGTGGTCGTACAGAATTCCTTCATCAGTTTTTCTGCTGTCGATTCGATCTCTTCTTCGAATGTGATGCCCCTCTCACTGATCCTGAAGGCGATCCCGGCGCCCAGAGGAGACAGGTTTGATTTCGCCTGGACAAAATATCTCTTGTCCTGCTCTTCCGGATCTCTGAGAAGCATCATGACGCTTCTTACGGATCCGGAGATATCGACGGAGCCGGTGACCCGGTACAGAGCTTTCAGTCCTTCTGCCTTATTCATGTGAGAGATGGCGACGATGGCACACCCGGTATCTTTGGCGACCTGTGCGAGGCAGCTGAACTGAGGCCGGACCTCATTGGCTGCGTTCATGTTTACATTTCCGATGTAAGCGCTGACAGGATCCAGGATCAGGAGCTTTGCTCCTGTACGGAGGATGGCTTCTCTGATGCGTTTATCCGAGAATGTGAGCCGCTTCTTGTCTTCCCTGATGAAGAACAGTTTTGTGCGGTCACCTCCGGCTTTGATGAATCTGGGAATGATCGTGTCCTCCGGATCATCTTCTGTCGTCTGGTAGATCACTGTGAGGGGATCCATCTGTTCTTCCGGCTCAGCGAAGGGGAGGGGACCTCCCCTTGTGAGCGCGGCTGCGATTGTCAGCATGAAAGTGCTTTTCCCTTCACCCGGATCTCCGGTGAGGAGTGACAGCTTTCCGAATGGGAAGTAATTCTTCCACAGCCACCGGACAGAGACCGGATCGATCTCGTCTGCTCTGATCAGTTCCAGGTCACTGTCATGCCCTGTATGCTTCTGCGATTCGTTATATCTTCGCAGAAGATCCAGTGCTTCAAAATTGTTCTTGAACAACGGACTCGAATCGAGTACACTGTCCTCAGAAGGTTGGGGTGATCGCTCGTCATTTGTTGCAGCAAATGATTTCGGAGCGGTCATTTCGTTTTCTTGCATGTATTCACGCTCCTTTCATACCTCCGAAAATTACTGTGATCAAATTAATGTTTTCAAGCAGGTCTTCGTCTACGGACTGACCTGCTTCTATTCTTTTAAGCTGATCCAGGATAGCTTCCATATGATCCTTGAGTGCTTTGTACACTCTGGGGTTGCCCTGAACGACGATATCTCTGTTGAGACATCTCCGATAGCAGTATTCCTGCTTCGGCAATCCTGAGAGAGCGACTGCAGCATTGATCTGCTCATTTTCTTCCGGCGATACCCTGAATGCTACAGTTAAACTCCTGAAGCGGTTGTGCTTGTCTACGTTTTTCTTTGGCATATCAGACGTCTCCTTTCTGCTCCTGCAATTTGTTTACCATCTCTTTTTGAACTGATGGAAATAGGTGGGAGTATCTGTAAGTGATCTCAATAGCCTCGTGGCCTACCCGTTCTGCAATTGCCAGCGGCGTGAATCCCATATTGATCAGCAGGCTGATGTGACTGTGCCGGAGATCATGGATGCGGATCCTCTTGACTCCCGCGAGCTTGGAATACTTTTTCATCTTCAGAAGCAGGTAGTCTTTGCTGACTGGGAACAATCTATCGTCCGGATCGATATGATACTGGAGGGAGATATATTCTTTAACTTCCTCTACCAGGAACGAGGGAATTGAGACAGTCCTGACACTTTTCTTAGTTTTCGGTTTGGTGATGACATCTTCTCCGTGAATTCGGTGATATGTCTTAGTGATGGAGAGAGTCTCGTTATCGAAGTCGAAGTCTGACGGAGTCAGCGCTAGAAGTTCTCCTTCTCTGATCCCGGTCCAGTACAATATCTCGAAGGCGTAGTATGAGAGTGGATCGTCCATGGCCTGATAACTGAACTTCTCATACTCTTCCTTGGTCCAGAAATCGATCTTTACTTCGTCTTCTGAACCCATATTTCCGACCTTACGAGCTGGATTCGAACGGAGATCATAGTTGTTGACCGCAAAATTGAAGATGCAGCTGAGTTGGTTGTGAATTGTCTTGAGATAGCTTTTGGAGTACGGCGCTCCGTTCTCGGATTGATGGGATATCAGATCATTCTGCCATGCAATAACATCCCGGGTTGTTATGGCGTTTACTGCTTTTCTTCCGAAATACGGAATTATATGTGCCTTGATTACATGCTGCTTCATCTCATAAGTACTTTGCTTTAGCCGAGGTTTCATTGTCTCAAGATAGATATCAATGAAATCTGACATCTTCATATCCATACTGGCATTCTGCTGTAATTCGAAATCATTCTCCCATAGAACGGCATCTCTCTTGGTTGTGAAGCCTCTCTTGCATTTTTGCTTTCGCTTTCCCTTTGAATCGAAGTAGTAAACCATCGAATACCATTTTCCGGTACTCTTATCCTTGTACACCGACATTTCTGTTGTCCTCCGTGAAAAACCTTTTCATAAAATAATTGCGGTCTGTCCGTCCCTGGATCACGATCAGGCCTTTGGCTTTAAGCTCTTCATTGAGCATGCGGATGTACTTGTAGCTGGAGGCTTTTGTAACACCAAGGATCTCAGCTACTTCGTCTGGGTAGATAAATCTTTTTTCCATTTTTTCTCCTTTACTTTTTTCTGCACAAATACTTCTTTCGTGTCGGAATACTTTCTGAGTCGCCTTCCGAGTCGCCCGGGCGAGGATACCGTCCCGGGCTGTGCGTCCCGGATTTCGGCGGTTTTACTATGTGGAAACCTCCCACAACTTAAACCTAAAAAGGTAAGTACTGGCTATTATAATATTCAAATATAGTTAAGTCAACACCTAAATAGTTACGAAATTTAAACAATAATCGGTAATTCCTATTGACTGGCTTAAACGGAAATGCTAAAATAGGCACAAGGTTGATAAAGGATGGCAAATCCTGATAAATCTGCATAAAAGATCGTGGAGGACATTCTTATGTCTGTTGGCAGCAGAATTCGTCATTTTAGACAAAAAAATCATTTAAAACAGCGAGAACTTGGGTTGATGATTGGGCTCTCAGATGTGTCTGCAGAGGTCAGAATCAACCAATATGAGTCCGGAGCAAGGACACCGCGGCCTGATGTGCTCCAAAAACTTGCTGATGTGTTTCATATTTCACCTCGAGCATTGATTGATTCGGATGTTTATTCGGGTATTGGATTTATGCATACGATGTTTGCTATTGAAGATACCTATGATCTGGAAGTTATGCGTATGGGGACAGATGTTGTTGCGCGTTTCAAGGATGCGAGCGTAGCAAACATGGATCCGACTTCTACAACTCCTACTGTGGAGACTTGTCTGCTTGAATGGGCCACGAAATATATGAGCTGGCAGAATGGGGAGATCACTAGGGAAGAGTATGATTCCTGGCGGTACAATTTCCCGGAGGAATACCTGAAAGAAGTCGAAGAGACATTCACAGAGGAAAAGATGCCATCTCCTTATATGGAGAAGTACATATCCCTGAAAAAAGAGTTGGACCAGTGCAAGTAACTAAACTGTTGATGCAATAAAAAAAGCCTGATTTAAATGCCATTTCTTGACATCTAAATCAGGTTTTTTAAATACTGTACAGTATTTAGAGTGTGGTTGTTATTATCAAATTATTATCAATTTGACTTTTGAGAGCCCGCAAACCCTAGTAAATACAGGGGTTTCCGCGATTCACTCAACTATTCCCACTCTATCGTGGATACAGGTTTATCAGACATGTCCCATAGGACACGGTTCACACCAGGGACTTCAGCGATAACTCTGTCACGGATTGTACGGAGAGTCTCCCAGGGAAGAACAACTGCTTCAGCAGTAACTGCATCTACAGTATTTATCGCACGGATGACTACTGACCAACCCATATAGCGTTTGCCGTCTTTAATCCCTGTTGACTGCATATCAGGGATGATAGCGAAATACTGCCACGGTGTTTTCTCGAGTTTGCCGATCTCTTCTCTCACAATTGCATCTGCTTCACGGAGAGATTCCAGCCTGTCTCTTGTAATTGCGCCAACGCAGCGTACTCCAAGACCAGGGCCAGGGAATGGCTGACGGTATACCATGCTGTCCGGTAGCCCCAAAGCTTTTCCTACTACACGGACTTCATCTTTATAAAGCAATTTCACCGGCTCTACTAATTCGAACGTAAGGCCTTCTGGAAGACCGCCAACGTTGTGATGAGCTTTAACTCCGTCGGATTCAAGGATATCAGGATAGATTGTCCCTTGTCCTAGGAACTTGATGCCGTCGAGTTTTTCCGCTTCCTCGGCAAAAACATCGATAAACTCTTTGCCTATGATCTTTCTTTTTTGTTCAGGGTCGCTTACACCGGCAAGTTTATCAAGAAAACGGTCAACAGCATCAACATAAATGAGGTTTGCATCCATCTGATTGCGGAAAACCTCGATGACCTGCTCAGGTTCGCCTTTACGCAGGAGACCATGATTTACATGAACACATGTCAGCTGTTTTCCGATAGCCTTGATTAATAGGGCAGCAACAACTGATGAGTCAACACCGCCGGAGAGAGCAAGCAGAACTTTTCCATCGCCGATCTGCGCCTTCAATTCTTTTATTTGTTCATCGATAAAGGCAAGAGCCTGTTTTTCTGTTGTGATCCTTTCCATTGATTCCGGACGTACATTTCCGCTCATTTTTTATTCCTCCTGTTTTCTGAAAACAAAACCATCTTCGTTAACTGCATCAATGATAGCGAGGCTGTGGAGATCATAACCTGCGTCTCTAAGTTTTTGCCCTCCGGGTTGGAATCCTTTTTCTATCGCGACGCCTATGCCGATCAGTTCCGCGCCGGACTGGGATACTATGTCTACAAGCCCTCTGAGAGCTTCTCCATTGGCAAGGAAGTCATCAATGATCAATACTTTATCACTGGATGTGAGCCATTGCTGACTCATGATCAAAGTGACTTCTTTTTTATATGTATAAGAATATATCTGGCTCTTATATAATCCGCCTTCAATATTGTCGCTTTTTGCCTTTTTTGCGAAGACCATAGGGACTCCGAATTCTTCAGCGCAAATTGCAGCGAGCGCTATTCCGGACGCTTCTATAGTGAGAACGGCTGTCAGGCCCTCCAAATCAAAAAGCCGACCGAATTCTTTGGCCATCTCTCGCATTAATTTAACATCAACGCGGTGGTTCAAAAAACCGTCAACTTTAACAATGTTTCCCGGAAGGATCTTGCCCTCTTTCTGAATTCGCTCTTCCAGAAGTTTCAATTGCTTGTCCTCCATCCTGTTTATTTGGTTCTATGAATAGTGTACCAAAAACCTGCTTTTCATTAAATAAGGAATCATTCCAATTCTAAGGCATATGGCAAGTAAATAACTGTACAGTTTCACAACGTCCGTCACAGTTGACTGAGCGCAGGGAGGATAGTACGATTAATCCAGTTTGATGTATTACCCTGTGTGGACAGACATAAGCATCGATTGCCTCTAAACGGCGTTATTATAGCCCCAAAAGAATTATTCAAAGGAGAAACAATATGGAGCAGATTGAGCGAATTGCTGAAATGGAGAAGATCCTACGGAATGCAAAGCCGATCCTTTCTGAATTGAGGACAGCCATCGATAATTACAGATCCATTGAGGAAGATATACAAAAGCTTGATGCATATTACGGCAGCGAAGATTGGTGGAAAGATCTGGAAGCTGATGAGACCGGTATTCTTCCTGAAGACCTTTTGCGAGGGGTTTTGTCTCAGGATGAGGTCTATGACCTTCTTGAAGAGCAAATGGATATTATCAGGGAGATGCAGGAGATCTGTGATATCGATATCCTTGAAGTAGAATAGTATAAAATCTAAAAAAACCGGAAAGAAACCATGTTTCCTTCCGGGATTTCTGTTAATAGCTTTTGGATGGTCAGGCGAGATCTTTAAGGAAATCCTTGAGTGCGGTGAAACTTTCTGCACTGATAGCGTGCTCTATTTTGCACGCATCATTTGTTGCAGTGACAGGATCCACTCCGATCTTTTTCAGAAACTCAGACAGGATCACGTGCCGCTCATATATGGTCTCAGCGACCTGTTTTCCTGATTCTGTAAGAGTGATATATCCAGATTTGTCCATAACGATATAGCCGCCCTGCCTGAGCAATCCCATAGCTCTGCTGACAGATGGTTTGGAATAGTTCATGTGTTCTGCTACATCTATAGAGCGCACACTTGCTCCGTTTTCGGAAAGAACTAGAATCGTCTCCAGATACATCTCTCCGGATTCCTGCAATACCATTGCTGATCTCCTTATTAAGTTTACAGGCCTGCGACTTCCTTGGTGTCGCGAGCGATCATGATCTCTTCATTAGTCGGAAGGACCATCGCGATCACCTTGCTGTCAGGGGCTGAGAATACGGCTTCCTCACGGCTGGCTTCCTTATTAAGCTCAGGATCGATGGTGAGGCCTAGGAACTCCATCTCGCTGCAGATCCTCTCGCGTATGGTGCTGTCGTTCTCTCCGATTCCGCCTGTGAAGAGAACTGCGTCAAGACCGCCCATCTCAGCGGCATAACCGCCGATAAAGCGTTTGATCTGATGAACGAGGATGTCGATAGTGAGCTTTGCGCGTTCATTGCCTGCAGCTGCTGCGCTCTGAACATCTCTGCAGTCACTGGACACACCGCTGACTCCAAGGAATCCGGACTTCTTGTTTAGAAGATCGCTCATCTGGTCAGGAGTGAGGTTTTCCTTATTTGCAATATAGGTAACGATAGACGGATCAATACCGCCGGAACGTGTTCCCATGATGAAACCGTCAAGTGGTGTCAATCCCATTGAGGTATCAAAGCACTTTCCGTCCTTGACGGCGCACAGTGAGCTGCCGTTTCCAAGGTGGCATACGATGATCCTGGTACCTTCGGGGTCGATACCCTGGAGCTCGAAGAAACGCTTGCTGACATAACGGTGTGAAGTTCCGTGGAATCCGTAGCGGCGGATGGAGTATTTCTCATAATACTCATACGGAATGGGGAAGATATAGCTTTTCGGAGGCATCGTCTGATGGAAAGATGTGTCGAACACAGCTACCATCGGAACGTCCGGTCCAAAAACTTCCTTGCATGCACGAAGCGCGACTGCCTGAGGAGGATTATGGAGAGGACCAAGTTCTCTCAGCTCATATATAGTATCGATTACTTCGTCAGTGACGAGAGTGGACTTTTTGTAGATCTCGCTGCCGTGGAGCACACGGTGTCCGATAGCTACGATCTCCTTGACATCATCGATGACCTTGCCTTCACCTGAGGTCAATTGTGAAACGACTTCAAGAAAAGCCTCTTTATGTGTTGGGAACGGGGTTTCTTTTACAACCGTTGCTCCGCCTGTGACTTTGTGTGTGATAAATCCGCCGATGCCGATGCGTTCGCAGTTGCCTTTTGCGATAACGCTCTCGTCATCCATCTCTATCAGCTGATATTTCAGGCTGCTGGATCCCGCGTTAATGACCAAAATCTTCATGTTTTTCTCTCCTCGTGTCCGCTTTACAAAGCGTTTAGTTCAACCATATAATTATAACAACTTAAGTAAGGTATTGAAAGAGGATATTCGTATGGCAGTATACGGAATCGTATGCGAATGCAATCCTTTTCATCGGGGACATCAGCGTATTCTGGACTATGCCTTTGAACAAGGCGCAGATGCTGTTGTCGGAGTGATGTCAGGGGATTTCGTTCAGCGCGGCGAGCCTGCCGTCATATCTAAATATCTGCGTGCAGAACAAATGGTGCGAAACGGATTCGACCTCGTGATCGAGCTTCCGGTTCGTTTTGTTTTGTCGTCTGCACAGCGGTTTGCAGCAGGAGCTGTGAACCTCCTCAACAGTACCGGAACCGTTGATGTGATGCTTTTCGGAAGTGAGAGCGGATCTTTGGAGTCGCTTTCGGAGATATCGGCATTCCTGGATTCTGAAGAGATCGAAAATGCGATACGCTCGCTTCAGGAAGAAGGAATGTCATATCCTGCCGCAAGAGAAAAAGTGTGCAGAGAAAGATTCGGGAAGACAGCAGATTGTCTTAAAGGCGGAAATGACCAGCTCGGTATTGAATATATAAAGGCTATAAATACCAGCGGCTCCACGATAACGCCCAAAGTGATGCTGAGAGAAAAGGATGGGTTTGATGCGCATACTGTCCGAGATCTCCTAGAACGAGGGGAGACTGCTGCAGATCTTCTGCCTGATGATTTCGATGAAAGCTTATTCGGAAACCGTATCGACAGAAGGATATTTGAACGGGCAGTCCTTATGAAACTGCGAGAGATGTCCCAAGCAGATTTTTCATGCCTTGAAGACATTTCCGGAGGTCTGGACATGAGACTGTACAGGTCATCAAGAACGGCAGCGTCTATGGACGAGCTGCTCAGTGACGTGAAGACCAAGAGATACACTATGAGCAGGATAAAGAGAGTGATCCTCTGCGCAGCACTTGGCCTTAAGTCATCATCAGATATGGAGCCTCCTTATGCCAGAGTACTGGCTATAGGGAAAAACGGGAAAGAAGTACTTTCAAGGATGAAAGAGAGATCGCTGGTTCCTTTTGGAGAGAATCTGAAGGTATTGGCTGGTTCGTCTCCATTTGCAGAAATCTATGCTGAGGAAGAGGTAAGGGCAACAGACTTTTACAACCTGAATCTCACCGAGCCGCTGCCTGTGGGTGAGGATTTTACTCATAAATTGTTCGTGCTAAAATAAGGACATGGAGATAAACATTACCACTTTCTCACAAGGTGAGACAGAAGAATTGGGAACAAGGTTTTCCTCAGTACTGGTACCCGGAGATGTCGTTGCAATGTTTGGGGACCTCGGAGCAGGGAAGACCGCTTTTGTGCGCGGTGTGATACGAGGGTTTGGATTAGATACATATGTGTCCAGCCCTACGTTCTCGATCGTCAATGAGTATTCCTGTCCTGACTGCAGAGTGGCGCATTTTGATATGTACCGGATAGGATCTGAAGAAGAACTGTACGGTACCGGTTTTTATGATTATCTTGACGGGAATTCGGTCATCTTTATCGAGTGGAGTGAAAACATCCCGTTCGCTATAGATGAGGAAGCGATCCGTGTGAGTATAGAAAAAGGAGAGGGAGATATCCGGAATATACGGATAGAATCTCCCAGGGAAATCAGGTTTTGATCATTTTCAGTGTAGATTCATCCTCTGTTGCAGGAAGCGCAGCTCTGTTGTGTGACGGCGAGGCTGTTTATGAATGCTTTGCCAAAGAAGGACTGACACACAGCGAGACACTGCTTGCAAGATGTGACGAGGTATTCGAAAAAACAGGATATAAGCCTTCAGATGTGGACTGCTATGCAGTGACGGCGGGTCCGGGCTCATTTACGGGTCTGAGGATCGGCTTGAACCTTGTTAAGGGAATGGCTTTTGCCAACGGCACCCCGTGTGTTCCAGTGTCTACATTTGATGCTCTCGCTTATCCTGCCGCAATGTATGGGAAAGACATTCTCTGCACATTAGACGCCAGACAGAAAAGAGTGTACTGCGCAGCATATCATGTTGTTGAGGGTAAACCGGTTCAGATCCTTACAGGCCAGATACTCCCGCTGAAAGATCTCAGTGATGCTTTGATGGAAGCCGGGATCTGCGACCCGATAGTTGTCGGGGATGCGGCAAAAGAAGCTCATGAAGCTGTTTCAGGGAGCGTACTGTGTGAAGACAGGATGATAGATGTCCATGCGGCAGAAGTGGGAAAAGTCGCATATGGATTGTATATAAACGGCAGTTATACTACTCCGGACGGGTTGGCTCCGGTATATCTCCAGCTGTCTCAGGCTGAGAGAGAAAGAAAAAAAGCGGAGGGGATTTTATTATGAAGCTTGTTATAGGTTCTGATCACGGCGGATACGAACTTAAGGAAGACGTAAAGCAGTATCTTATAGATAAGGGATACGACGTTGAGGATGTAGGCACATTCTCAACAGCATCCTGCGACTATCCGGATATCGCGAAGGCAGCATGTGCCAAAATACAGTCTGGCGAATGCGAGCGCGGTATACTCGTTTGCGGAACAGGAGTAGGTATCAGCATGGCTGCCAACAAATGCAAAGGGATCAGAGCTGCATGCTGCAGTGATACATTCACCGCCCGCTATGTAACACTTCACAACGATGCGAACGTGCTGTGTTTCGGAGGCAGGGTCGTCGGAGCCGGACTGGCACATGAACTGGTGGACGCCTATCTCAGCGGAACATTTGAGGGTGGGAGGCACAAGATCCGTGTAGATAAGATCATGGCTCTTGAGGCAGAGCAGCTGTGAGTATGGCAGGAAAGAAAAAAACTGATAAGACAAAAGACGTTATTAACAAGGCATTAGCAGTCCTGCTTGCTTTAGCATGTTTGGCGGTGTGTGCAGTTTTGTTTATGATGTTCCTGAGGAGCGAGGTCTTTCCAAGGGAAGTGCGTGTTTTAGTTTTGATTTGCGATGTGCTCATGGGCATTGCAATATTGTGGCTATTGCGTCACTATTTGATCTACTATGACGGGAAGGATAACTGATATGGGCAATACGGTCTATTTTGTGGTCCCTTGCTATAACGAGGAAGAGGTGCTTCCGGAGACGTCCAAACGGCTTTATGAGAAAATGAAAAGCTTGGTAATTGCAGGCAAAGTCTCTCCCGATAGTCGCATTTGCTTTGTGGATGATGGAAGCAAGGACAAAACCTGGAAGATGATTGAAGAACTGCACGAAGCAGAACCGGTATTTGTCGGAGTAAAGCTTTCCAGAAACCGTGGACACCAGAATGCTCTTCTTGGCGGCATGATGACGGTCAAGGATGATTGTGATGCACTTATCTCGCTTGATGCCGACTTGCAGGACGACCCGGATGCCATAGATAGTATGGTGGATGAGTGGATTGCAGGGGCAGATGTCGTGTACGGTGTCAGAAGCGCAAGAAAGACGGACACATTTTTTAAGAGATTTACAGCCGAAGGCTTTTATAAAGTCATGGAGATAATGGGAGCTCAGGTCGTGTTCAACCATGCGGACTACAGGCTCCTCTCACACAGGGCGGTTGAAGCCCTTGCAGAATACAAGGAAGTAAATCTGTTTCTCCGGGGCATGATCCCAACACTAGGTTATAAAACGGCGATTGTTACTTATGAGAGAAATGAGCGTTTCGCCGGAGAAAGCAAATATCCTTTGAAGAAGATGCTTGCTTTGGCCTGGAACGGTATTACCAGTTTTTCTACAAAGCCATTAAGTTTGATCGTTACTGCGGGGATCCTGTTGATGGTAATCGCAGCGATTCTTTTGCTGGTGTGTGCTGGAAGAACTATATGGGGAACTGCTCCTTCATCAGTAGAAGTCTTTTCCTACTCTTTATGGCTGCTTGGCGGAATACAGCTGTTTGCGCTTGGAGTTGTTGGTGAGTACATTGGAAAGATATATGCCGAGGTAAAAGGAAGACCAAGGTATATCATAGAAACATATCTGAAATAATAATAAGGTAGATATACAAAAGAGGCGGTAAATACCGCCTCTTTTGCTTGTCTCTGATATGCTATAATCGTTGTAGCAAAAATGCTTTGGAGATTTCAATGAAATTATTTAAACTGCTGTTCAGCAGACTTGGAATAACTTTGATGCTCGTAGTACTGGAGATCGTCTATTTCATTTCACTTCTGCAATGGTTAAGCCCATATATTGGATGGGTTACAGGAGTGCTTCAGGTGGCGAGCGTGTTTATTATACTTTGGATTATCAACCGGAGCAGACATCTGTCTGCAGATATGATGTGGGTAGTCCTGATATTTCTTGCTCCTATTCCCGGAACGATTGTATATGCAATGTTAAGTACCATTGGAAAGTTTCCAAGCAGGACATACAGAAATATAATGGCAGAAACACAGAACAGCCAGTATCTGTTTGAGCAGGACGAAGAAGTCTTAGAGGAAGCATGTGACAGTGCTGGTCCCTATGCAGGCCAGATCAACTACATATCACAAACAGCCGGTTTTCCCGTATACCGCAACGAAGGGTTTGATTACTATTCTTCAGGAGAAGAAGCATATCCATTAATGCTTCATGAGCTTCGTGCTGCAAAAGAGTTCATCTTTATTGAGTATTTCATCATTAAGGAGGGCAGGATGTGGAACGGCATCCTGAACATTCTCAGAGATAAAGTGGCCCAAGGAGTGGATGTCCGGGTAATATATGATGATTTCGGTTCAATATCTACATTACCTTACAGATATGCTGACAATCTTGAAAAAAATGGAATAAAGACAATAAGTTTTAATAGAGTCAATCCGTTTTTGAATGGTATTCAGAACCATAGGGATCACAGAAAGATACTTGTGGTAGATGGCAGGGTAGCTTTCACCGGTGGAATCAATCTGGCAGATGAGTATATAAATTTAAAGGAACGCTTTGGATATTGGAAAGACAATGTTGTTCGTGTTAAGGGTGATGCTGTTTGGTCATTTACACTAATGTTCCTTACAATGTGGAATGCATTAAGAAAGGAAGATGATGATTTTTCACTGTTCCGATCAGATGAAGAAATTGCCAGTGTGAATCCTGCTGATGGATGGATTGCGCCTTACGGTGAGACACCATTGGATGATGTGAACGTGGGACAGAACATTTATGAAAACATCCTCAATCAGGCAAAAGATTACTGCTACATATTCACACCATACCTTATTATCGATACTGATATGATAAATGCACTTAT
Source organism: Oscillospiraceae bacterium (assembly GCA_017432285.1). Classification (GTDB taxonomy): domain Bacteria; phylum Bacillota; class Clostridia; order Oscillospirales; family Ruminococcaceae; genus RUG11783. The sequence goes on from JAFRJM010000003.1 coordinate 15,161, forward strand.
CATGGCGGCTAACAGGGGAGTTGATGTTAGAATCATCACTCCTGGAATTCCTGATAAGAAACTGATATATAACATCACGCGTTCATTTTACAACCAGCTTATTCTTGGCGGGGTCAAGATATATGAATATACACCTGGCTTTATTCACTCTAAAGTGTTTGTGTGTGATGACAGAATCGCTACTGTAGGAACTCTGAATCTGGATTACAGAAGCTTATACCTTCATTTCGAAAATGGTATATACCTCTGTGACTCTGCCGATGTCCTTACCGTTAAACAGGATGTCATTGATACGTTGAATGTATCACATCATGTCTCATTAGAAGAGAGCAGACACAATCTGCTTCATACATTGATATTCAGTATTGTCCGCATTTTTGCGCCGCTTATGTAGGAGGAAAAGATGGCAAAAGCATTATTGATCAACGGAAGTCCAAATTCAAACGGATGTACATTTACAGCTTTAAAAGAGGTCGCTGATACTCTTGAGAAAGAGGGGATTGAGACAGAGATCATTCAAATAGGCAGAGACGCAATCAGAGGATGTATAGCTTGCGGGTACTGCAGCTCCCATGATGGGTGTGTATTCGATGATATGGTAAATAAAGTTAGACCAAAACTTGCGGAAGCAGATGCGCTGATTGTCGGTTCTCCTGTTTATTATGGATCACCGAACGGAAATCTTATTTCTTTCCTGGACAGACTGTTCCACTCTAAGGGAAAGACTGACCTTAGAATGAAAGTAGGGGCGTCGGTTGTTACTTGCCGTCGTGGAGGAAACACTGCATCATTTGATGTGCTTAACAAGTATTTCACGATTTCTCAGATGCCTGTAGCATCGTCTAATTATTGGAACAATGTTCATGGTTTCACTGCGGAAGATGTTTTAAAAGACAAAGAAGGTCTTCAGACCATGAGAGTTTTGGCCAGAAACATCGCTTTTTTGGTCAGATCCATATCTTTAGGAAAGGAACATTTCGGACTGCCTGAAGTAGAGGCTGTTCGTGAATTCACCAGTTTCCCTGATGGAAAATAGATTGACAATGAAAGAGTGGGATGTGATTGTTGTTGGCGGAGGCCCTGCTGGATATATGGCAGCGATCTTTGCTGCGCGTCGAGGGCTGTCTGTTGTTCTTCTTGAGAAAACCAGATTTACACTTACCAAGCTCAAAATATCTGGAAAAGGACGTTGTAATTTAACAAACAATTGCACCTCTGCTCAGCTGTTTGAGAAAATCCTTCGCGGAGATAAGTTCCTGCGCAGTGCTGTATCAGGATTTGGTCCGGAAGAGATAATGGCTTTCTTTGAACAAGCAGGTGTGGCTTTAAAAACTGAGAGAGGAAGAAGAGTTTTTCCCGTCAGTGACAAAGCTTCAGATATAGCTGAGGCACTAATGGAGCTTGCGACTAAAGCTGGTGTCACATTGGAGCATATATCTGTAAAGGATCTTCTCGTTGATAACGGAGAAATACGAGGAGTATCTGTTGCTTCAGGTGAGATATATGGAAAAGCAGTAGTGCTTGCTACAGGTGGATTATCTTATCCAAAGACTGGGAGCGACGGCGATGGATACAGAATTGCAAAAGGTGTAGGTCATACTATTCATAAGTGCTCACCTGCACTTGTCGCGTTGCGCTGCAGGGAAAGTTGGATCAATGAGGTGGAAGGGCTTTCACTCAGAAACGTAAGGCTTGATTGTAAGAGAGGCAAGAAAACCATATATTCTGAACAGGGAGAGATGTTATTTACAAAAGACGGTATTTCCGGGCCTATTTCATTATCTTTATCGTCTTATCTTGCTGGCGAAAGCTACGATGGTTTGGAAACTTGGATAGATTTGAAACCGGCATTGGATGAGGATACTTTGGACCGCAGAGTGATCAGAGATTTCTCAGAACAGTCAAATAAAGAGTTTAAGAACAGCCTGGGACAGCTGCTTCCCTCTTCATTGATACCTGTAATGATAAAACTGTCAGGTATAATGGCAGAGAAAAAAGTCAATCAGATATCTTCGGCAGAGAGGAAGAAACTGGTTCATCTATTCAAGCACCTACCAGTTACTGTTTGCGGTGATGCAGGATACAATGAAGCCATTGTCACCGCAGGAGGTGTTAACACAAGAGAGATCGATCCGAAGACCATGGAATCCAAATTAGTCAAAGGATTGTATTTTGCTGGTGAAATTATGGATGTAGACGGGCTTACGGGCGGTTATAATATGACTATAGCGTTTTCAACCGGTCACGCTGCCGGAATTTCTGTATTGCGAGGAGAATAGACAGTGAGAGCAGTAGCTATTGATGGGCCTGCAGGAGCAGGAAAGAGTACCATTGCCAAGAGATTGGCGAAGGATATGGAATTTATTTATGTGGATACAGGAGCACTTTATCGTGCTATCGGGTTATACACGCTTCGTAAAGGCGTAGATATTCACGATACAGAAGGAGTAATAGGGCTTCTTCCTGAGATTCAGGTTGACATTAAATATGTTGGCGATGAACAGCATGTATTTTTAAATGGAGAGGATGTAAATGGCCTCATAAGGACAGAGCCTGTATCAATGGCTGCTTCAGCAGTATCTGCTGTTCCGGAAGTTCGTACTTTTTTGCTCGAGACACAGAGGGGTCTTGCGCGCAGATACAGTGTCGTCATGGATGGAAGAGATATCGGAACAGTCATTCTTCCGGATGCAGAATGTAAGATCTTCCTTACTGCCAAACCGGAAGTTCGTGCCAAACGCAGATATGATGAACTGGTAGCAAAAGGAGTCAAAGCGGTTTTTGAGGATGTCCTTGAGGACCTCAAGCGAAGAGACTGGGATGATTCTCACAGAGAGGTAGCACCTTTAAAACTTGCAGATGACGGTATAGAAGTCGACACTTCCGGTCTGGAACTGGAAGAATCCGTGGCTTTGGTCAAAGACATCGTAAAGAAAAAACTGGGGTAATTGAAATTGGAAATCAAACTGGCTGAAACAGCGGGTTTTTGCTTTGGGGTAGACAGGGCGGTAAAACTGTGTGAAGATCTTCTGGCTGAAGGAAAAAAGGTGGCTACGCTTGGTCCTATCATTCACAACGACGGCGTAGTCAATGACCTTGCAAGCAGAGGGTGTGTAATAGTCGGATCACCTGAAGAGACCCCTGCGGATACTGTCCTTGTTATCCGCTCGCACGGTGTTCCGCAAAGCGTGATGGAACAGTGCAGTGCGCTTGGGCTTCATGTTGAGGATGCCACATGCCCGTTCGTTTCCAAGATCCACAGGATCGTAACAGAAGCAAACAGGGAAGGCAGGTACGTCATCGTTGCCGGCAGCCCTGATCATCATGAGGTACAGGGTATAGTAGGCCATTGTGACGGACCATGTGCTGTTATAAGTTCCGCTAAGGAAATAGAGAAACTTGATATACCTCGTGATATGCCTGTGACTCTCGTAGCACAGACGACGTTCAGCGTGGGGAAATACGATGAAATAAAGGATTGTGCAAAAAAATACTATACAAATTTGACAGCATTTGATACAATTTGTAGTGCGACAAATATGAGGCAAACTGAGGCAGAGACCCTTGCCAAAGATTCCGATTGTTGCGTCGTAATCGGGGGGCACAACAGTTCGAACACCCAAAAACTCAAGGAAGTGTGTGAGAAGTACGTTCCAACATTTCGCATTGAGAATGCCGGTGAGCTGAAACCAGGAATGCTTGCCGGCTATAAAAAGATCGGTGTTACCGCAGGTGCGTCTACACCGTATCTTGTAATCAAGGAGGTGCTCACTAGGATGAGCGAAATGGACAACCAAGTATTAGACTTTGAAACTATGATGGAGGAATCATTGAAGCCTGTACATCGCGGACAGCGTGTCGAAGGAACAGTCATCGAAGTCAGACCGAATGAAGTTGTTGTTGACATCGGCAGAAAACAGACTGGGATCGTCCCTATGGACGAGGTGCTGGATGATGCAGCTATGAACCCCGAAGATGCAATCAAATTGGGTGAGACATATACATTCCAGGTTTCCAAAGTTGAAGACGAAAAGGGCATTGTTACACTTTCTCGCAAGAGAGTAGCAAATGAAGCCAACATGGCAGAGCTTATGGCTGCCTATGAAAGTGGTGAGCCGGTAGATGCATATGTGACCGGTATTTCCAAGAAGGACAACGTCAGTAAAGGATTAGTAGCAAATGTTAAAGGCGTCCGCGTCTTTATTCCTGGCGGCCAGGCAACACTTCGCCGCGGCGAATCCTTTGACGAACTGCTTCACACCACACAGAAGATCAAGATCACAAAGGTAGAGAAAGAGCGCAAGAGTGTTATCGGATCTATCCGTGCTGTTCTTGAAGGCGATCAGGCAAAGAAGAAAGAAGAGTTCTTCGAGTCTGTTGAAGTCGGCAAGGAATATACCGGAACTGTTAAATCGCTTGAGAACTACGGTGCATTCGTAGACCTCGGTGGTGTGGACGGAATGGTTCATGTTTCCGAGCTCAGCTGGAAGAGGATCCACAATCCTGCCGAAGTGCTTAAAGTTGGTGATGAGATCACAGTCTTTGTAAAAGATTTTGATAAAGAGAAAGGCCGCATCTCTCTCGGTTACCGCCGTGAAGAGGACAACCCCTGGAACCTGATCAAGACATACGAGATCGGTTCAGAGTTTGAAGCTCCTATCGTATCAGTAACGAAGTTTGGTGCATTTGCACGCATCCTTCCTGAACTCGATGGACTTATCCACCTTTCCGAACTCTCAACAGAGCATGTCGATGACCCCGGTAAGATCGTCAAGGTAGGAGATGTTGTCAAAGTCCGCCTGATCGGTGTTGATGAGGAGAAGAAGCGCATTTCTCTCTCAATGCTTGCTGAAGGTGAGAAGGAAGCAGCAAGAGCCGCCAAGCGCGCTGCAAGAGAAGCAGCAGCTGCTGAAGAGGCAAAAGAAGCCGAAGTTCCTGCTGAAGAACCCGCAGAAGCTCCTGCAGAAGTTCCCGCAGAGGTAGTTGAGGCTCCGACAGCAGAGGCTGAGCCGGCAGAAGCTCCCACAGAGGAATAATAAAAAGACAATAAAATGGCTGTGTTCACACAGCCATTTTTTTCTTGAAGCAGAAATGGCCCGGAAAGATCCGGGCCATTGTTTGTATTAAATTATAACTGAGGACCAGCTGCAACAAGCGCTTTACCTGCTTCATTGGATTCATATTTCACGAAATTCTTGATGAATCTGTTGGCAAGGTCTTCCGCTTTCTCATACCATACAGCAGAATCTGCGTATGTATCACGAGGATCCAGAATGCCGGTATCGACACCAGCCAGCTCTGTGGGGATCTCCAGGTTGAATATCGGGAGCATCTTAGTAGGAGCATCAAGTACGCTGCCGTTTAAGATGGCATCGATGATTCCGCGGGTGTCCTTGATGGAGATACGTTTGCCGCTTCCGTTCCATCCGGTGTTGACCAGATAAGCTTTGGCTCCGCTCTTCTCCATGCGCTTTACCAGCTCTTCTGCGTATTTTGTCGGGTGCAGTTCGAGGAATGCCTGACCGAAGCAAGCTGAGAATGTCGGGGTAGGCTCTGTGATTCCGCGCTCTGTACCTGCCAGTTTTGCAGTAAATCCGGACAGGAAGTAGTATTTTGTCTGATCAGGAGTCAGGATAGATACAGGAGGAAGTACTCCGAAAGCATCTGCGGATAGGAAGATGACGTTCTTTGCTTCAGGTGCAGAGGAAACAGGACGTACGATCTTTTCGATGTGATCGATAGGATAGGAGACACGGGTATTCTCTGTGACGCTCTTGTCTGCGAAGTCGATCTTTCCGTCCTCATCTACTGTAACGTTCTCAAGAAGAGCGTCGCGGCGGATAGCATTGTAGATGTCAGGCTCTGAATCCTTATCAAGGTTGATGACTTTTGCATAACAGCCGCCTTCAAAGTTGAAGACTCCCTTGTCATCCCAGCCGTGCTCATCGTCTCCGATAAGAAGACGCTTGGGGTCGGTGGAGAGGGTGGTCTTGCCTGTTCCGGACAGACCGAAGAAGATAGCGGTGTTCTCGCCATTCATGTCAGTGTTTGCGGAGCAGTGCATTGCTGCAATACCCTGGAGAGGCAGATAGTAGTTCATCATTGAGAACATACCTTTCTTCATCTCACCGCCGTACCATGTGTTCAGGATAACCTGCTCGCGGCTAGAAATGTTGAAGACTACCGCTGTCTCGGAGTTCAGTCCGAGTTCCTTGTAGTTGTCTACTTTTGCCTTGGAAGCTGTGTAAACTATGAAGTTAGGTTCAAATGTCTCGAGTTCCTCATCGGACGGTTTAATGAACATGTTGCGGACAAAGTGGGCCTGCCATGCGACTTCCATGATGAAGCGGACTGCCATGCAGGTATCCTTGTTTGCTCCGCAGTATGCGTCTACTACGAACAGTCTCTTGTTAGAGAGCTCTTTTACTGCCAACTCCTTGACAGCTTTCCATGTCTCTTCAGAGGCAGGATGGTTGTCATTGGGATAGCCTTCGCTTGTCCACCAGACTGTATCCTTGGAATTCTCATCCATGACGATGAATTTGTCTTTCGGGGACCTTCCGGTGTAGATACCGGTCATGACATTGACAGCGTCCAGTTCTGTGAGCTGTCCCTTGTCATAGCCTTCCAGTTCAGGCTTCATCTCTTCCTCGAACAGCAGCTCATAGGAAGGATTGTAAACGATCTCAGTCGTACCTGTGATGCCATATTTGGTCAAATCAACTTTTGCCATTGTCTGTTCTCCTTCAGTTGAAATTATACAAATTATATATGTCAGGAGCTCTTTGGTAAATAAGCCCCAATCTCTACCAATTAACATTATACATCAAAAAAAGGAAAAGGAAGATACCGCTGCAGAAAATAATCAAAGTCCTTTTAAAAAAGCCTTGACAAAACAAATAAATTGAATTAAATTAAATTTAGAAAAACTAAATAAAGCGAGGGAATAAATATGAGTTTATATGATCTGAGTGTTCAAACAAGAACAGGCGAGGAATATCCGCTCAGTCAGTTTAAAGGGAAAGTTCTCCTGATCGTGAACACCGCGACAGGATGCGGATTTACACCGCAATATGAAGGACTGGAGAAACTATACGAAAACTATCATGATAAAGGACTGGAAGTGCTCGACTTTCCCTGCAACCAGTTTCTGAATCAGGCACCCGGGACAGACGACGAGATCCATGAATTCTGCACTTTGCGGTACAAGACACAGTTCGATCAGTTCAGGAAGATCGATGTTAACGGGGAGAATGAGAGCCCTGTGTATACCTGGCTGAAAGAGCAGATAAAAGAGGAAGAAGTCAAAGGAGCAAAGAATAAGGCTGCTATGGCGATGATCTCCAAGCTGAGCTCGACATGCAAAAAAGACGGCGATATCAAGTGGAATTTCACAAAGTTCCTTGTAGACCGTGATGGAAACGCAGTGAAGCGCTATGCGCCTACAACAGATCCTTCTGACATTGAAAAAGACATAATTGCATTGTTATAATCGTTTCAGAAGAAAATAACAAAGGAGACAGATATTATGGCACTTATAGAAGTTACAAAAGAAACATATGAGCAGGAAGTACTGAAGTCTGAAAAGCCTGTGCTTATAGATTTCAATGCAGACTGGTGCGGACCGTGCCAGATGCTAAAACCGACGCTCCATGCTTTGGCAGATGCATCAGATGACTACAAGATAGTATCTATCAATACAGATAACGAGATGGAGCTGGCTATGGAATTCGAAGTGTTTTCCATCCCGTGCCTCGTCCTCATGAAAAACGGACAGGAGGTCAGCCGCAAAGTCGGTGTGCAGCCAAGACCTGTCCTGGAAGCGATGCTCAGAGGTTGATCTATGTATGACATCATAATCGTCGGAGGAGGTCCTGCTGGGCTTACAGCTGCCATATATGCACGCAGAGCCAAGAAAGATGTGCTTCTTCTTGAAGCTCTGGCCTGTGGCGGGCAGATCGTGAACGCGCATAACATAGAGAATTACCCGGCTGAAGCTCATATCTCCGGAGCTGAATTCGCGACTAAACTGTATGAACAGGTAGTTGCTTTTGGAGCGGAGATACGCTATGAGCGTGCTGTTGAAGTAAAAGATCACGGCAACTATAAAGAGGTGGTTACACCTTACGGCAGTTACACTGGGAAAACAGTTATCCTGGCTACAGGATTTGAAAACAGAAAGCTGGGAGTTGAAGGGGAAGATTCTCTTGTTGGGCGTGGTATATCATACTGCGCAACTTGCGACGGCAATTTCTTCCGCAATCGAACAGTTGCAGTTGTTGGCGGCGGAGATAATGCTCTTGAAGACACCCTATATCTCGCTGATCTGGTATCAAAAGTGTACCTGATATACAGAAGAGATTCATTCCCGGGCGAAGAAGAAACAGAAAAACTGCTGAAAGAACGTGATAATGTTGAGTTCGTGCTGAACAGCAAGGTCACGAAGCTGATAGCGGAAAAACGTCTTACCGGGGTGGAAGTCGCAGATAAAGAAGGAAATGTCAGGGAACTGGAAATAAGCGGGCTGTTCGTTGCTGTAGGGAAGATACCTGAGAATCAGAATTTTGCTTCGCTGATCGATCTTGATGAAGCCGGATATGCGATAGCATCGGAAAACTGCAGAACAAAGGTCCCTGGACTGTTTGTTGCAGGTGATAACCGTGTAAAGCAGCTTAGACAGCTTGTGACAGCAACTGCTGACGGAGCTGTCGCTGCAACAGAAGCGATAAAATATATCGCGTCTGTAAATTAAGCAGATATACAAAAAAGAAGCGCTACTTTCGGGTAGCGCTTCTCTGTACATATAGACTATTTTTTCAGTACCTCGCGAAGCATAAGTCCTGCTCCTCCAAACAGCATCGCCAGTATGATGAAAAAATGCAGCATCGGTGTCTGAGTAAAATATATATGCGCACTCAGTATAACGGTTATAACAAGTCCAAGCGTAACCGCTATCAGGAGATATCTTGTGAACTTTGAAGGGCGGAAAACCATCAGTGCTATGCATAAAGCCCAGCCGACCAGGAACAAAGGAGCGGTATCAAAGGAGCCAAAACGCGGGAACAGATAACTTCCTATCCTGACTCTGGAAAAGAACAGGACAGCTCCAACGGCTGAAAGAGCCAATCCGATATAGAAGGTGTTGCTGTATTTCTTTTTCATTGAAATTCCTCCTTATTTTGCTTCATTGATTGGTTCAATATCGTTTACCGTACCGTCAAGGTGATTTATTCGCACGAGCCAGTCACTCAGCGACGGGCTGATCGCATCTGCCCAGGTAAGCAGGTGGCAGGAGAAAGACGGTACCATTATTTCTTTCTTCTTTTTAACTATAGCCTTTACAACTGCTTTTGCAACAAGATCCGGATCGCCCTTTGGTGTGATCGCAGGGCAATCCACGTGACGGATCTGAGGGGTATCCATCCTGCTGGGATAGATGATAGCAGCATGAACACCGGTGTCCCTGAGTTCCTGACGGAGGACCTGGAAGAAACCGTTCATGGCAAATTTAGCTGCAACATACGCGGCATCCGGCGGAACTCCTTTTTTGCCGTCCATTGAGCAGGTGGTGACGATAGTCCCACTTTTTCTTTCAAGGAAATAGGGGAGCACGGCGTAAACACAGTTCAGGCATCCGAAGAAGTCCACTTCCATCAGCTTTCTGATCTGATCCATACGGAGATCTTTCGCTGGGCAGCGGAGGTAGATGCCAGCGTTGCAGTGAAAGACATCAAGGCTTCCTAGTTCAGTTATTGCGGTGTCTACGGCTTCTTTTATCTTATCAGCATCGGTGATATCGGCTTCGATGACGACAGCTTTCCTGCCCATAGCGCGGATCTCTGCTGCTGTCTCTTCAAGACGCTCACGGTTTCTGGCTATAAGAGCAACGTTTGCGCCTTCTCTGGCTACCCGGAGAGCGGTGGCACGGCCGATACCGCTGGAGGCGCCTGTTATGGCGATGTTTTTATTTTCAAGTTTTCCCATGTTTAGCCTCTTCAGTTCCGTTTGATGATCTGTTCGTCATCTATAAGTTCAGATTCCTGCATCACATTGTCCAGGATCAATTTTGCTACCTGAGCAGGATCCAGGAAAGTATCAGATTTTTCTGTAGGAATATAGTCTCTGGATGTTTCCCAGAATGCAGTATTCATGCCGGATGGATAGACTGCGACTACTTTTACTGAGGTATCGGCGTACGCTGCTTTCAGTGCTTCGGTATATCCTCTTTCGCCCCATTTTGCTGCGCAGTACAGGGCTTCTTTTGGCTTGCCTGTGCGGGCAGCCGAAGAAAGGATATTGACGATCTTCAGGTCATGTTCTTCAGAAGCTTTCAGCACAGCAGTGGTGACTAATTCCATTCCGCTGAGCCCCTGCAACGACGTTTCTACATCTTCAGGTGTGTAATCTGCAGGAGATTTGAACACGCCCCGTTCAGCGCTATTTATCAGCAGTGTCACTCTGCCGTCCTCAAACAGTTTTGCTACAGACTGAGAAACATATTCATGATCTGTGAGGTCGCCTGCGAATGCCACGAATCGCTCCGGGAACATCTCATAGAGTTTGGAGATCTTGTCAGGGTTTTTGGACAGATTGCACACGGTAAGTCCTCTGGCATGACATTCTTTTACGAGTTCCAGGCCGAGGCCGCTGCTTCCGCCTGTTATAAGCACATATTCTTTCAAAATTCTTAATAGCTCCTTAATTCTATTTTGCGTTTTCTTTTTGTATTATAGCAGAAGAAAGGTGAGAAAGGAGATAAGCCATTGAAGGAGATAAAATCAAAAGGGAATCCGTTTCTTGAAAGACTGCTTTATGGAGACGGCAGCTGGTATTTTTCCAGAGATTATCCTTCAGGTGACCTGTATGAAGCGGAAGAGATATTCGCAGACGGAAAGATCCCTTCTGGAACTACTCTTCTCCTAATCAGCTACCCCGACGGGAACGTATACGAACCTCTGCCGAAAGCGGAGGGAGTTGTAATAGAGGACCCGATATATTCTGAAGGGGCGGTATGCATACTCAGTGTGGATTTCCCAGATGGTCTCATCAGGATACACAAATTTGACACACAGACCAAGAAAACAGACCAAATATTTGAAATGCCTCTGAGCGAAGTGAAGGACTGTTACAATCTCAAGATACACGGTGAACCGTTGATCCTGACAAGACAGGGAAAAGAAGATGTGCTGGATATCATCTGGCCGGAAAAAGGCACCATCAAGATGGACTCTCACGATTCATTCTTCCTACGAAAGGGAAATAAGCTGGTGTTCGCTTCCTGGCAGGAGGATCCGGATTATCGTTCAGAGATAGTGATCAGGGATCTGGAAGGTAATGAATTGTCCAGGATGGACGGAGATATCTGGGTGATGCCGAACGGAGAGTGGTGGCATCTTGGCGGTGATGAGAAGGAGGAAACAGTAGATGTATAGAAGAACGGTTCTGGGTATCGTTGCTCTGCTGATGGTCGCTGTTGCATTGGTATGCGGCATACGCTCATACACTGCATATAAGAATGAACTGCTTGAGAAAGAAAAGGAGCAGGAATCTGTTCAAAAAGCGGAGCCGGCGGAAAGCACCGAAAAGAAGGTGTTTCTGAAAGATATCACTCTGACCGGGGAGACGATACAGTCCGGATTGCGTGATATAGGGAAACTGTGCACCGCAGAATACTTTTTCACACACGTTGAAACATTCGAATCTCAGATAGATCTTTTCGGCCTCAAGATACCGGGAACCAAGTCAAGCTATGTCTACAGTTATGACGGAAAGATACTTGCCGGAGTGGATTTTACTAAGATCACTGTAGATAAAGATGACCGCAGCAAAACGATTCTCATCAGTTTTCCGAAAGCGGAGATCATATCCACAGATATAGATCAGGACAGTTTTACCTTATACGGTGAGAAGAAAGGCCTGTTTAATCCGTTCGAAGTCGAAGATTTTGCGCTGTCACAAAGCGATATGGTCCGCATTGAAGAAGAGAGAGCTCTTAATGACGGTCTGCTCAAGAGAGCGGAGGAGAATGCCGAACAGATCCTGAGCAACTTCCTTGTAGGCACATTCGACCTGGAGCGTTATACTATAACGACAGTTTTCGGTTGATCCGAAGTACATTAGAGAAAGAAAGAGCATTTTTGCTCTTTTTTTTGTGCAAATAGGAAAAAGTGAATAAAGTGTGTACAAAACTCTTGAAAACCAGCGGATGCTATGATTAAATCTTAATGATGACTTTAAATCGGTACAGAGATGCCGACAAGTTCGTATATGAGTGGAGCCTTAGGGTAACTGCGGTCTTGTCGAGCGACAAGACCTTTTTTAGTGCCGGGGAAAGGAGGAAACTCATGGAGTTCAAGGCTCAGATCATGAATCAGCAGGACGTGGAAAGAACACTTGTACGTCTCGCTCACCAGATCGTTGAGAAGAACCAGGGAGTTTCAGACCTTTGCCTCATTGGCATTAAGACCAGAGGAATACCGCTCGCGCAACGGTTGGCAAACTTGATCGAGACATTCGAGGGAGTGACTGTTCCCGTCGGAGAGTTAGACATCACACTGTATCGGGATGACCTTTCCAAAATCAATGATGATCCTGTCATCAATCGGACAAACGTGACTTTTTCCATTGTGGGAAAGACAGTTGTACTGGTTGATGACGTTATTTTTACCGGGCGCACAGCACGTGCAGCCCTGGATGCATTGATGGGACTGGGAAGGCCAGCGCGTGTTCAGCTGTGTGTGCTCATCGACAGAGGTCACACCGAACTACCTATCAAGGCCAATTTCGTTGGAAAGAATATCCCGACTTCTCTTAAGGAAGTCGTGGCTGTCAATCTCACGGAAACCGATGGAATCACCAAAGTAGTTATCAACGAGATTTAAAAAGGAGATTCACATGGTTAAAGACAATTATGGCTATTTGCCGGAAGAATGCCCATCTACTGGGAAACTTCTTCTTTACGCTCTGCAGCAGGTCATCGTAATGTTCCCTGCTACTATCACAGTCGCCCTGATCACCGGATTCCAGGTTTCGACAACAATTTTCGCATCCGGTCTCGCGACACTCTGCTTCATCTTCATCACAGGAAAGAAGATCCCTCTTTACTACGGGTCAAGCTTTGCTTATCTTTCAGCTGTTGCTTCCATGGCCATGGCAGAAGGTACTGCTGAACAGCTTGCAGCATGGGACAGCACAGGCATTCTGCCCACAGAGCTGATCTCTAAGGCGCAGTTCGGTATCATCATGTCAGGTTTCGTTTCTATCGCTGCAGGACTTCTGGTCCGCAAGTTCGGAAAAGACACCATCGAAAAGATCCTTCCTCCCAGCATCACCGGCCCGATCTCTATGATCATCGGTCTTACACTGGCAGGTAACGCTCTTAGTGATGCGATCCCAAAGGATCAAGGCGGTTTCGCAAATGCATGGGTAGTGGTATCCCTCGTGACGCTGCTCTCAACCATCTTCTATTCAAAATACCTCACAGGTTTCCTTGGACAGATTCCGCTTCTTCTCGGAGCAGCTACAGGCTCTCTGTGCGCAGCACTGATCTATCTGGTCGGCGGTGCTGACTACAACCTCTTCAGAGCTATCTCTGATGAGTCCCTCAATTCACTCTGGAGCATCGGACCCTTTGCCATCCCGGCATTCAGCCTCCCGAAATTCTCCCTTACTTCTCTGATAGCTATCATGCCGATTGCTATCGCAACTATTCCTGAGTCAACTGCTCACATGTATCAGCTCGACATCTATGTGGAAGATGTTGCAAAGAAGAAAGGCAAAAAACTCGGATACAGCCTTATCGACATGCTTGACAAGAACCTCATCGGCGACGGTCTCTGCGATATGATCTCCGGTGTAGTAGGCGGTCCTGCTGGAACGAACTACGGCGAGAACATCTCTACAATGGCTATCACAAAGGTCTTCTCAGTACCGGTACTTATGGTGGCATCCGTTATCGCGATGGTGGTATCCTGCTTCACCCCTCTGATCAAAGCTATTTACGGAATCCCGCTCGCAGTTATCGGCGGTCTTGAGGTCTACCTCTTCGGCGCTATCGCTGCACAGGGTATCGCAATCATGATCGATAAGAAAGTCGATATGTTCTCAGCAAAGAACATCGCAGTCATCGCATCCATCATGGTGGTAGGACTTGGCGGACAGTATGCTTTCGGCGGAAACATCCCGTTCTTCGGAATGAGCGTTCCTTGCGTCGCAGGCGCTTCGATCTTCGGAATCCTGCTGAACGCGCTCCTCTCAATCGGCGAAAGCAAAGAAAACTGATATCTCAGAATAATATGTATGGCCTGCATTCAGATGCAGGCCATATTTGTTGGAGTTTTTAAGACCAGTCGATAATTTAATGTTATATTATAAATATACAGATGAAATGAGGTGGAAGAATGACAGTAGAGATCCTCAACAAATATCGAACGAATACTGACTGGTGCAGTTTAATAAACAAACTGGATGGGCAATTGTTTGCTCTGAAAAAAGTAGAGAGCGATCTTATAGAATCAGCGGATTATGAGTGCCCTGTTTGTGCAGGTCCGACAAAGAGAGAAGACACGGTGTGTCCTTTCTGCAGGTCCAAATTGCCTGAAAGAGGAGAAAAGGGAACATGGAGAAAAGTCGCTCCGTCTCAGCAGTTACTAAACCTTGTGCGGGACGCTTGGGATACTTACAGCGAAATCTTCAGAATCCAGCAGGCAATAGACCTGGAGAGCGATGCGGTCAGCGAGACTGAGAAAGTCCGCAAAAGCGCAGCACAACTCCGTCAGGATAAGATCGAATTTATGCTTGAAACAGCTCCGGAAGATGTGATGATCTCCGCAGCAAATTATGATACGTTTGTTGCAGATTACCTTTTAGGAGTAGTTGAAGAAAGATACAATATTCCTTTCGTAGCAAAATATAGATCAAAACTTCCTCCGGTCAGTGTGGAAGAAGTAATGGAACAGATCAGAAAATTCAAGGAGGAAGGGATCATATGAAGTGGATGATAGCTTCAGATATTCACGGCTCGGCAAAATATTGCCGTGAGATGCTGGAGGCATTTGAACGTGAGAAGGCTGACAGACTTATCCTTCTGGGAGATCTCCTGTATCACGGACCGAGAAATGATCTTCCTGAGGAGTATGCTCCCAAGGAAGTCATTAATATGCTCAATGCAATGAAGGACAGAATCTTCTGCGTCAGGGGAAACTGCGAGGCAGAAGTGGACCAGGCTGTGCTTGAGTTCCCGGTTATGGCTGACTATGCGATGCTTGCTCTTGGAAAAAGAACTGTTTTCATCACGCACGGACACGTATATAACACCAAAAATCTGCCCCCGCTGAAGGAGGGAGATGTTCTTCTTCACGGGCACACACATGTTACTGCCTGTGAAGATATCGGCGGGATCCTGTATTGCAACCCCGGATCTGTCGCACTTCCGAAAGGCGACAGCATAAGGGGATACATGACTCTGGAAGACACCACATTCTGCTGGAAAGATCTCGAAGGAACTGTACAGAGCACCTGTACGCTCTGAATTGTGAGAAAAAGCGAAAAGAGTCCTTGCCGTAAGGGCTCTTTTGTATTGTATGGAGAATCGGCTTCAATCTGTTGTTTCACATGTTAACAGACGAGTATAATATATAAAGGATACAAATTATAGATGAGGAGCGTAACTGGTTATGAGCAAGATCAATCAAACACCTACAGAAAAGGTCGTCAAGGAAGGAAATGAGTATCTGCGCGTCAATATGAGCGGCAAAGACTACTACCTTCCTTTTAGAGTGCTGGCAGGCAAGAAAGTGGCTTTTCTTGATATATCCGGTCAGGTAAGCCTGAATGAAGCAGCGGCGGATGACATAGTAGATATGCTGGATGAAGCCGGTGTGGAATTCGATACAATTCTCAATCCTGTATCCAAGAGCAATGCCTTGGCTCATGCCATCGCGCTTCGCTGGAACAAGAGAAAGGGCACAGATATCGGATACACAGTAGTAGCAAGAAAAAACAGCGAGGGAAACAAGGTTCAGGCTGTTTACCGTTCAGTTACTACTCCGAGAGATCAGGTCATGTCTCTTACAGATGATGACGCTGAATTCATCAAGGGAAAACGTGTTCTAGTCGTTGACGATGTCTACGGCGGAGGCGGAACAACGAAAGGCCTAATGGAACTTGCAGATAAGGCTGGAGCTATAGTAGCTGCCCATGCTGTTATCGCGGTTGAGGCAGGAGTAGAGCTTCCCAAGGGAATCTTCTATCTCTTCACACTGCCTCTCGGAGAATGAAAACCAATCAAATAAAATATCGCGGCATCTAACAGATGCCGCGCTTTTCTTATATTGCTGTCAGATCTCCGTTGAGAAGTATTGGCGCGAATCCTTTTATCTCATCCAGAAGCATTGAATCCGGGAGATCGTAGTAGATAAATATCTTTTTCCCCTGCATGAAAGCTTCATACATCTCTAGGAATGTAGCTGCTCCTATATAATTCGGAAAAACAGTCCCGTTCTTTGTTTTTGGCTCATTCAGCACAAGCACGGCGTCCAGTGAAGCTGTTCTCTCTCTGCTCTGCATATACATTGACTTGAAGAATGCCAGATACATCTCTTCACTCATTCTATCTGTATCTTCATTATAGACAGGTTCATCATAGCAGTTCGGCATGACAGGGACGTGGCCCAGTTTTTCCAATGCCTGAGCTACTTCAGGTATCTTTCCGTATGCTGTTGTTGAACAGATTATTCCTATCCTCATAAGCTTTCCTCCGATATCATGCAAGGCCTTCCTCACAGGGATTACCTTGTTTCCTTCTGTAGTCGTAGTAAAGCTCCTCAGTGGCAAGAGCCATTTTTGTTACGGAGAAATCCCTTCCTTCTGGGTATGTATACCATGTGTCTTCCAAAGTATTAAGGTCTACGCAGTCACCATGTTTGAATAGATATAGATATTCGATATGACATGAATACAAAGAGGGGACAGTTTTCTCCATTGTATATACAGTTCCGTCATCCGAAGTTACTTTAACATGAAAACCGCCCATGTCGTGGACCATCGTTCCGGATCCAAGAGGTATGAACTTCTTTGCATTTGGGAGACTCTCGACTTGGACATTCAGGATGCCGCTGTTGTACGTTCCCGCTTCAACCTCCTTACGGACATTGTCTCTTTCCCATTCATACCAGTCAGGGATATGGGAGAACTCGGTCTCTCCGTTTTCAGCGTGGAGCTGGCCATATTCATCCATCTCCCAAGTTTTTCCGCAGTTTTCGCATTTTAGCTGTGTGCCGGAGCCTATCATTCTGTACTCTTTTCCGCAGTGCGGACACTGATATAAGATCTTTTCCAGACCTAATGCCCGATCGGGATCTTTCACTGAGATATGATTCTCCAGCTGCCAGCGGAAATCATCGTACTGGAACTCGTGTACGAGAGCACGGTTGATCTCATCTGCTGTCATCTCCTTCAGCTGGTCCGGAGTGAACAGAAGCTTCATGGTAGCTTCAGTGGGGGCTACTTTTCTTTCTCTTCTGGTATTCCAGAACGGATGATTGATGTGATGCCCATGGCAGAGCAGCATGACGACCGGTATCTTTAGCAGCTTACAGAACTGTCCTAAAGATTCGGGCAGAGGAGCCGTGGTCCCGCACAGAGAGTATCTTGCTTCCGGATACAGACCTACGATGCCGCCGTTTTTGGCAACACGCATCATATGTCTCACGACCAGAGGGTCATTCGTGAACTTGCGTTTGCATATACAGCCGATAGCCCTCAGCAGCCATTCTCTGCCTATATATCCGTCAATTGCGACCACATAATTGGCGACAAACGGGAATGTAGCGACTATGGAAACTTTCATATCAAAGAAAGCATTGTGATTGCCCAGAAGAAGATACGGGGGCTTAACTCCTTCCATACCAATCTTTTTCAGCTTTGTCTTGTGTGCCCATACGCCAGGGAAACATAGCGCCCAGAGCAGTATGCGGAAGAACCAGAAACATTTGCGAGGGGGTTTGGCCATGTCGAAACGTTCAAAACGATCACTCATATTGATGCTCCTCATAGTATTTTGGATATTGTAACATCTGGGAGTGTCGTTTGCCATATTACGCTTTGAAGTTGTCCCTGTTTGAGCCGGACATATCGATTTTTGCATATTGCCTGTATTAGAATTGTCTACGGGGGGGGGGTAATATGGCAGAGAAACAGCGGACATATATAGCGATCGACCTGAAATCTTTCTACGCTTCTGTCGAATGCGCAGAAAGAGGTCTGGATCCGCTTGACACGAATCTGGTAGTTGCAGACAAGAGCAGAACCAACAAAACGATCTGCCTTGCTGTTTCTCCTGCGCTGAAATCTTTCGGGATACCTGGCAGACCAAGGCTCTTTGAAGTTGAGCAGATGGTATCCAATCTCAACCGTGAGAGAAAGCGTAAAGCAGGATACCGGTCACCGGGGAGATCTTCTCACCTTCTTTCAGAGCTCCAGAATGATCCGTCTGCTGAGATAGATTACCTGGTTGCTACGCCGCGGATGGGTCTTTACATCGAATATAGCAACAGGATATACGATACATATCTTAAATACATCGCTCCGGAAGATATTCATGTCTATTCAATAGATGAAGTTTTCATAGACGTCACAAACTATCTGGAGACGTACAGACTAAGTGCGCATGAGCTGGCAATAAAGATGATACGGGACGTACTGGGACAGACCAGGATAACGGCGACGGCAGGCATAGGTACAAACCTTTTTCTGGCAAAAGTGGCAATGGATATAGTCGCAAAGCATATCCCTGCTGACGCAGACGGTGTGCGGATAGCAGAAGTCGATGAGCAAAGCTACAGGAGCCTGTTGTGGGCTCATGAGCCGATAACAGATTTCTGGAGGGTAGGAAGGGGATATGCCAAGAGACTGGCTAATTACGGGTTATACACCATGGGGGACGTAGCCCGTTTCTCACTGACACATTCTGAAGCTCTGTACAAAGAGTTCGGCATAAACGCGGAGCTTCTGATAGACCATGCATGGGGATATGAGCCGTGCACCATGGAAGACATAAAGAGTTACAAGCCTACTACCAACTCCCTCAGCAGCGGTCAGGTGCTTATGGAACCGTATACTTTTGAAAAGACGAAGATCGTTTTGAAGGAGATGGCAGATTCTCTTGCTGGCGATATGGTAAGAAAAGGGGTAGTTGGAGACAGAGTTGGTCTGTTCGTAGGTTATGACGTTTCAAACAGCACAGAAGGGTATGCGGGCGAGATAGTTAAGGATTGGCACGGACGTCTGGTGGCAAAGCCGGGCGGCGGATCCGCGCTGATGAAACGGCCGACTTCGTCTTCAAAGCTTATCACAGATGCGATACTTGCTATATATGAAAGGACTGTTGATCCCAGGTTCAAGATACGGAGGCTCAACATAACTGTTGACAATATAATGCCGGCAGAAAAAGTAGAAAAAGAGGAGTATGTCCAAACAGACCTGTTTACGGATGTACACGCGCTTGAAGAAAAGGAGAAAGAAGAGAACCTGGCACTGGAAAAAGAGAGCGACAGGCAAAAGGCCGTACAGAATCTGAAGGAAAAATACGGAAAGAATGCTGTATTTCTTGGAACAAGCCTTGAAGAAGGCGCTACAGGCCGTCTGAGGAATGAGCAGATAGGGGGACACAAAAAGTGAGCGAAACAGACGAACACAGATATGATGACATCATCGATCTCCCTCGATTCGTATCTCAGACACATGCCCACATGAGCAATTACGACAGAGCAGCGCAATTTGCTCCGTTTGCTGCTCTTACCGGATTTGGTGATTCTATTCAGGAGACCGGAAGACTTACGGACGAGAGACCGGAACTGAGTGATGAAGAGCGAGATGAGATGGATCTCCGTTTCAGGATCCTGGAGCTTCATTTCAAAGAAGATCCTTTTGTGCAGATCAGATACTTCATTCCTGATGAGAAAAAAGAAGGCGGCAGGGTAGTTGAGAAGAGTTTTGAGATACACCAGATCGATACTGTTAATGAAGTCGTGATCGCTACCGACAGGAAGAGATACTATATGAACTCGATCCTGGATATAAACGGGAGCATAATAAAAAAGTACAGAAACAGCGGAAGATAAATGCTGAGCAATTGTGTTATTATTAGTTCGAAAAAACTAACACCTATTGTGCGTGAGGGATAAAGATATGATTATATTTATCGCGATCTACCTGATAGCTTTGTGCTGTTACTTATACTTAAGGGCAACAGGAAAGGAAAAGTACAGAGCAATAGACAAGTATCTTATGGCAACGATGTATCTGGGATTAGCAATTGCAACATTCGTTAAGAAATATGAATTTGCCAGTTATCAGACGATGCTGATAGTCGCTCTGGTGTTTGCGTGGCTGGGCGATGTGTTCCTTGTTTTTGATTTCGGAAGAGGAGGAGATTTCTTCCTTGCAGGAAATCTCTGTTTCATACTTTATGAACAGATGGTACTGGTGGATCACGGATACAGTTTCAGAGATTTTGCGTGGGCCTTGATCGCCGCAGGAATCCTCCTTGCTGCGTTTATCCTGGCCTGTCAGTATAAACCTGAGACTTTTGCGCTCGGAAAGATGAGATGGCCCATGACTCTTTATCTGTCTACGATAATCACGCATGGTATGACAGGTCTAGCATTAGTGTTTCTTCTGCCCGGAACCAACTATGTGATGATGGGCATCGGATCATTTCTGTTTATGATATCCGATCTCTTGCTCACAACGTATAAATATGTGTTGAAGAACAAACTACTGTTGGTACAGTTGAACAGTGTGACATATTTTATTGGCATGCTGCTGATAGTGTTAAGTACTGTTTGAGATTTTGTGTAAATAAAAAAAGATCAGTGACTCTCTTATAGGAGGATTACTGATCTTTTTTTGCTGCAAAGTATTATGTGCCGGCTAGTATCGGGGTCTGTTAATCGTCATTGTAATCCGCAAGATAGATCTTTTCTATTTCTTTCCTGTGTCCCAGTACGAGAATAAGGCATAAAGCAATGGATATTGTTCCGAAAATCAGCATGACTATTGTGTACGGCAGGATCTCTCCCAAAGCGCCTATGAGCAGCGTGAGAATAGAGTTGACTATCAAAAAGAACACTGAGTCAAAAGCATCCAGTCGTGATCTCATAGAGTCAGGGATGTACTTCTGAAAAGCGGCATAACGTATATTTCCGCTCTGTACACCTAAAAAGCCTGTGATTCCCCTGTTAACAAGCATAAGAGGATATGGCAGGAATAGCAGTATCGTGTCCATGAAATCATATGTAAGGTATATCTGCAGGGTTTTGACAAACTTCTTCTCTTTTGGGGTCTCTTTCCTGACGAGCAGTATTCCGCCCAGTGTTCTGCCTAAAAGAGATACGGCCTCGCAGAATGCGTATGTCCTGGCGCTGAACCCTGCAGTAGTGGAGGAAAAGGCGATCCAGATCGTCTCATATCCGGTGCTTGTGCCGTTACTGTAGTTTGAATAAAGAGTCTGCCATAAAAGTCCTGGTTCGTTTTTAAGATATCTTACAGCTTCCTTTATATCTTCCCACCACTGTTTGAATGATAATTCAGTTCCCTCGGTTATTGTCTCTTCGATTTCGATACGATTTTCTATCACACAAGCCAGAAGAGAGCAGATTGCCTGGAAGAAAAGAAGGTTCGCGAGACCGACTCGTTTGTACAGGACAGAAACTATCGGAGTCATGATCACCGAGATTATCGGATACAGAAGGGAAGAGATAGTGAATCCTTTCTCCTCCATTCCTTTTGGAATAAGTTTTGGGAAAAGAGCATTGAAAGACATGCCGTCCAGCTCGCCTATCACGGCGAATATAAGGGAGGCGATCAGGTATTCAATGTAGTTGAACGGACGAACGAAGAGCCATATGCCTGCGAGGAGATATGCAAGAGCAAAAAGACCGTCGAAAAAAACAAGGAACGGTTTTCTCGGATAGCGGTCTAGGACAGGAGAAACTAACAGCGGTATGACTACACCAGGTATCATCTGGATCGCAAAGAGAATAGAGGATGCAAGAGTCGACCCTGTTTCGTCAAACACAAGGAAAGACAGCGCAAAACTGAGGGCCACGTTTCCGAGAGCCCCCAAGGCTGTAGCGACAATGATAGTCGTGTAGTTTTTTGTCCAGAGTGTTCGCTTTTCCATTAGTAGTCAAATATATCTGCACAGTGAAGATAATGCTCAAAAAAAGAGTGTCCATAATCATAATATGAACACTGTATTGGTGCGGGTGACAGGACTTGAACCTGCATGGTTGCCCACTAGATCCTAAGTCTAGCGTGTCTGCCAATTCCACCACACCCGCGTACGCATTATATTCTACATAGGGAGAAACATTTCGTCAATTGTGTTCTAACCTGTTGACAGGGTCCTGTATTCATGATAGATTGATTTCGCAAAAAGGGAGTAGCTAACACCGAAAGGTGGGTTTGTTTCCGTCAGCACGGCTGAAAGCCCGGATCAAATGAGAGGCAAGACTTTTTCCGGTATTCGGAAAGGTCTTTTTTTATAGGCACTGAAGAATAAAAATCACTATAAATTTTAAGAAGGAGGGTTTATTCAATGGAAGAGAAGAATCTGTTGGAAAAACTCAAATCAGGAGCAAGAAGCGGTGTGAAATACATCCTGATTCTTGTTGTTCTGCTGGCTCTTTCGACACAGGTGTTTTACAGTGTGAGCGAAGATGAGCAGGCAGTTGTGACGACGCTTGGCAAAGTCACAGCAACAGAATCAGCTGGGCTTCATGCTAAGATCCCGTTCATTCAGAAAGTGAACAAAGTAGACATGACCACTCACGGTGTCGGTATCGGGTATGTGATAGATGGCGGAGGCCAGAATATCCCGATCGATACAGATGCCAAGATGATCACCTCGGATTTCAACCTTATCAATGTGGACTTCTATATGGAGTACCGTGTAAGTGATCCGGTAGCCTATCTTTTCAACACTGAAGATCCGGAAATGATACTGGCTAACGAAGCATTATCATGCATCAGAGCTGTTGTTAGTGACTTCCCGGTTGACGATGTTATGACCACCGGAAAAGGTCAGATCCAGAGCGAGATCCGCGATATGCTGGCCGATGAACTTGCAGATAAAGAGATTGGTATCTCTGTTGTGAATATCACTGTACAGGACGCTGAGCCTCCGACCGCAGAAGTTGCGCTCGCATTCAAGGAAGTCGAAACAGCAAAGCAGGGAAAAGAAACTGCTATCAATAATGCAAATAAGTACCGCAACGAACAGATCCCTGCTGCTCAGGCAGACGCAGACCGCATAGTACAGGCCGCAGAGGCGAAGAAGGCGGCAAGAATTGCTGAGGCAGAAGGCGAAGTTGCAAAATTCAACAAGGTTTATGAAGAGTACCAGAAGTATCCTCAGGTAACAAAAAAGAGGATGTTCTATGAAACCATGGAAGAAGTTCTTCCAGATCTGGAAGTCGTAATCTCCGATGGCAATGTCACTCAATATATGCCTGTCGATGCTATAGAAAGGGGATGATCACTGTGAAAAAGATATTTCAGAATGTGTTTACACTGATCGTTATCGTAGCCATCCTTGTCATTGCCGCATCCTCTGTCTATGTTCTTGAGCCTAACGAGTATGCTGCAGTAAGGCAGCTTGGAAAGATCGTCCGCATAGATGATACCGCCGGTCTGAGATTTAAGATCCCTTTCCTCCAGACAGTGCAGAAGATAAGCGGAAAGATCATCATTTATGATATAGAAGAGTCTGACGTTATCACTAGAGACAAGAAATCCATGATCGCAGACAACTTTGTCCTCTGGAAAGTAGTTGACCCGATGGCATATATCCGCACTTTGAACGCTATTCAGGGAAGAGCAGAGGAGCGTATAGACGCTGCTGTATACAATGCTCTCAAGAATACGATCTCTTCAATGGACCAGGATGATATCATCATGGCTACAGGAGAAAAACTTACAGAGAAGATAACAAATGCAGCTAATAAAGATATCGGGCAATACGGTATCGAGATAGTCACAAGCCAGATCAAGATGCTTGGTATCCCTGCAGATAACGAAGCCGCAGTATATGAAAGAATGATCTCTGAAAGACAGAATATCGCCGCGTCTTATGTAGCGGACGGTGCTGCAGAGGCACAGGTCATACGCAATACTACAGATAAGGATGCAGCTCTTCTGAAAGCGGAAGCAGAGAAGGAAGCAGCAATCCTTGAAGCAGAAGGCGAAGAAGAATACCTGAAGATCCTCCAGGAAGCATACAACAATCCTGAAAAGGCTGAGTTCTACGAGTATATGCGCGGACTGGAGTCATTGAAGAGCTCCCTTAAAGGTTCTGGCAGGAAAGTGCTCGTGCTTGATAAGGACAGTGAACTTGTCGAGATCCTGTACGGCAACTGATGATCAGAAGAACGGCAGCTGTGTGCTTCAGCTGCCGTTCATAACCATTTAATTTGTTAATGAAATAATATAATATAAATATAAACTGTAAAGCAAAGGTAATAAATAGATGAATCGTTTGCTGAATCGCCTGAGACTGAGATTCGGGCGTTATACAATTGAAAATCTGATGCTGGTGATCTGCGCGGGCCAGATGATCGTCTTTTTTGCCGATCTCCTGACAAGGGGATGGGCAAGTGATTTGCTGTGGCTGTCATGGTCTGATGTGACACACGGACAGATATGGCGTCTGCTGACATTTGTATTCGTCCCCAGTACCAGCTCTCTTCTGTCACTGATTATTACCCTGTATTTCTACTATTTTATAGGCGGAACACTTGAAAACGAGTGGGGCAGTTTCAATTTTGACTGCTATTATCTGCTGGGTATGATCTGTAGCATTATAGCGTCAGTGTTTACCGAATATGGTACTATCTACTATTTCAACCTGACACTGTTTTTTGCGTTCTCAATGCTCTATCCTGATTTCCAGCTGCTGTTTTTCTACATCATACCGCTTAAGGCAAAATGGATCGCTTTGATAGACGGCTTGTTTTACCTGTATGAGTTTATCTATTATCCGGGGCTTAGGCTTAATATGCTCCTGGCACTTGTACCTTTCATCCTTTTCTTCTGGGACGACATGATAAGCGCATTTCGCAGATGGCGGTTCCGTATGAAGAGCAGATAACTGGTGTTCGGGGAAAAGAGTATGCAATAGACTCAGCGTGTACACTTAAATTATTACCCGTTTAGGGTGATGACCGGCTTTGGACTTTGGTGCTTTGTTTGGAGGAAATACTATGAACGAGAAAAAAGTCGTTGTGCTGGGAGGCGGTGTTCTTGGCACACAGATCGGACTGATCGCAGCATTTCACGGTTATGATGTCACATTCTGGCTTAGATCAGAAAGTTCCATCAGCCGTACTGAACCAAAGATCACCCGTTATTCTGAATTGATGCTTGAGGATCTTGATAAAGCCAAAGCGTTAGTCGGTAATCCAATGGGTGCGTATTATTACCCCAGAGGTTTGGTCAAGGACTGGAACAGTGCTACTGTTGAGTCGTTAAGTGAATTGTATGAATCGGGGAAAAAGAATCTTTCCGAAAACGTCCATATAGAGTTAGACAAAGCGGCTGCAGTTAAGGACGCATATATAGTAATTGAGTCGATGGCAGAAGATGTTCAGGCTAAGAAAGATGTATATACACAGTTCAACGATCTTCTTGATGAAGAGACTATTCTGGTAACCAACTCGTCCACGCTTCTTCCAAGCATGTTTGCAGAGTACACCGGAAGGCCGGAGAAATATCTGTCACTTCACTTTGCCAATACTATTTGGAAGAACAATACTGCAGAGATCATGGGACATCCGGGGACAAGCAGTGAATATTACGATAAAGTAGTGGCGTTTGCTGTCAGTATCGGAATGGTTCCGCTTTTGCTTCACAAGGAGCAGCCTGGCTATATCCTCAACTCCATGCTGGTACCGTTCCTTTCTGCAGCTCAGGGATTGTGGGCGAACGGAGTTGCAGATCCTGAAACTATCGACCTGACTTGGAAACTAGCCACATCCGCTCCTGCCGGTCCTTTTGCGATCCTTGATATCGTAGGTCTGGAAACAGCATATAACATCAACCAGATGAAACCTGCTGCGCATCAGGAAGGGACGACTGAATACAAGATAGGAAAATTGCTTAAAGAGAAGATCGATAAAGGAGAGACAGGGGTAAACGCCGGTAAAGGATTCTTTGATTATTCTAAAACAGAATAACTAGCATATACTATAAAAGAGCAACCGCATGGTTGCTCTTTTCTATATTCAGATATTTATCAAACTTTTTCCCAGGGCATATTCTGATTGGTGAAGTGCCCATAAGATGAGACATCGCTGAATCTCACTTCATCCAGATGGAGGAAAGAGATGATGCCGCGCGGAGTGAGATCGTAAGTGCTGCGCAGTTCTTCTGCGATATCGTTTCTCCACTCACCGTCTGCCATGACGGCAACAGAGCAGGGATCTGCGAGCCCTATAACATAGGCCAGCTGGACCTCGACTGTATGGAAGCCGCGCTGCTTCAGGAGGCTCTTTGCCATATAACGTGCCATATACGCAGCTGTACGGTCCACCTTTGTTGCGTCTTTACCTGAGAACGCGCCACCGCCGTGTCTTCCTCCGCCGCCGTAGGTGTCGCAAATGATCTTTCTGCCGGTTACACCGGCATCTCCGAAGCTTCCGCCTATAACGAAACGTCCGGTCGGGTTGACTAAAACTTTGAAATCTTCATTCAGGCCATACTCTTTTGCTGTAGCCTTCATAACAGGTTCTACGATCTCCCTGACATCTTCAAGGGTCAGTGAATCAGAATGCTGTGTTGAGAGAAGGAACGTATTTATTGATACGGAGCCGTTGTCATCATATTTTACGGTGACCTGTGATTTTGCATCAGCTCCGAGAAGCGGATGGTGAAGGGCTCTGAGTTTTTTCAGTGCGGAGGTAGCCAGCATATATGCAAGCGGCAAGCACTCAGGTGTCTCATCGCACGCAAAACCGAACATGATGCCCTGGTCACCTGCGCCACCAGTATCCACTCCCATGGCAATATCAGGACTCTGTTTGAATATATGGTTTTGAACAGTATATTTATCAGTCAGACCGACATAGTCCAATGCTTTCCGGACAGTAGCTTCTACATCTATCAATGCAGCGCTGGTGACTTCTCCGGCAAGAACGACGAGGTCGTTTTTCATCAAAACTTCTATTGCTACTCTGCTGTTTGGATCCCCGTTGCGGTATGCATCCAGGAGCGTATCTGCAATGCGGTCACAGACTTTGTCAGGATGTCCGCATGCGACCTGCTCACTTGTGAAAAATCTCATAAGATCTCCTTTATTATATGTGGCTATAAGTAATACAATAATAATGCGCTGGAAAATTATACATTAGAGGCATGCACAAAAGCAAGGACGGATCGGAATGAGCTTCAGTAGCAAAGAAATATCCGCATTACTTAGCGAGACCGGCTACACTGCCGATGTTGCCGCTTTTTCATGCACTACTTCAACCAATGATATTGCGAGGTCACTCGTTAAAAAGACAAATTTTCCGGTCATTGTTGTTGCTGATCAGCAGACAAAGGGAAAAGGAAGCCACGGAAGGACCTTTTTTTCGCCTGGGGATACAGGTTTCTATATGACTTTTTCTGTCCCTGAAGCTGATCCTGCCGTGCAGATGACACTGGCAGCAGGTGTTGCTTCAGTTCAGGCTATTTATGAGGTGTACTGCCGAAAAGTATGGATCAAGTGGATCAACGATCTGATCTACGACGGCGGAAAAGTCAGCGGGATACTGTGTGAAAGGATGTCTGACGGCACTGTTCTTGTTGGAATAGGGATAAACATTATGATGCCTAAAGAAGGATTTCCATCGGACATAGCGGATACTGCGTCAGTGCTTGGAGCGGACCCGCGCCCTGTTAACCGTCTGGCAGTATCCATATACACGCATTTCATGGATCTCATTGAGCACAGAGATCGTATACTGCCTATGTACAGGGAGAACTGTATCACATTGGGTAAAAAGATACGGTTTACTTATGAAGGGGAAGAGCAGTATGGTCTGGCATCCGATGTGGATGAAGACGGATTGCTCATCATCGTTCAGGATGGGATAAGCAGAAAGTTTTCATCCGGGGAGATCTCAGTGAGAGCGATCTGAGTATTAACAAACGAAAGAATATTGCAAAGAAATGATTGGGAAAAAAATCATTTCTTTTTTGTTGACATGATAGTGGTTAAGTAGTAAACTATTGGATAGTTAAGTACAAAACAGTAAATATATTAACTATTGAGAGGGGCAATCGAAGAATGGACAAAGAAAGCATAGTCCGACTCAGTTGGAACATGGATCGTCTTATCGGATTGAGGCGTCATCTTATCAACAGGGAAGCGGATGAAAATGGGATCTATCTCGGTCAGCACAGAGTAGTAAGGTTCATAGGTGAACATCCCGGATGCTCTCAGAGAGATATCGCTGCAGCGTTGTCGCAGACACCGGCAGCTATAACTCTATCTACCAAGCGGCTGCAGGAGATAGGTCTAATTACGAAAGAAACTGATCCTCAGAACCTCAGACAGTACCATCTCTATGTCACTGAAAAAGGAATCAAGAACGGAGAATCGTTTATGAGCGTGATAGACAGATATGCCGATATCACATTCGACGGTTTTTCTGATGAAGAGCTGGAACAGCTGAGCGATTTCGTCGAAAGGATGTATCTTAACCTTAAACCGCTGAAAGAGGAGCGCGCCTCCTCAGAAGTTAATGGGGAAAGGAGAGAATAAAATTAGTATATGATTAAAAAACTTATCCCATACATAAAGGGATATTGGATTCCGACGATCCTCGCTCCATTGCTCACAATGGGTGAAGTGGTCATGGAAGTATATATCCCTTATTTAATGAGCCGAATCATAGACGAAGGGATCACTTTAGGCGACAGAAGACTTGTATATCAGCTTGGTATACAGATGATCGTGTGCGCCATGATCTCGCTTGTTCTCGGGATCGCGAGCCAGTGGTCTACAGCGAGGGCGAGAACCGGTTTTTCCAAGAATCTAAGGGCAGCGTTGTTCCGCAAGGTACAGATGTTCTCATTTGCGAACGTTGACCATTTCTCAACCGGATCGCTTATCACACGTCTGACGACGGATATAACATCGATAGAAAATGCGTTCAGCACGCTGATCCACCAGGTGTTCCGCAACCCAGTCATGATACTGTTTGCCACGGTGATGGCATTCAGGATCAATAAAGATCTGTGCAAAGTTTTCCTTGTTGCGATCCCTGTCCTTGGAATCGCGGTGTTTGCAGTATCTTCCAAAGCCCATCCGTTTTTCATGGCGATGATGGACAGGTTCGATACGCTGAACTCGATAATCGAAGAGAACCTCACTGCTATCCGTGTGGTAAAAGCTTTTGTGCGGCGCGATAAGGAAAATGAGAAATTCGTCGCTGCAGCTTCCGGTATAAAACAAGCTCAGTTGAAGGCTGAGCATATCGTCATTCTGACACGGCCGGTGTTGAGTGCTGTGATTTACGGAACAACTTTGGCGATATGCTGGTTTGGCGGAAAACAGATGATCGCCGGCACGATGATGACCGGTGAATTCCTTACTTTCATTCAGTACATCAGACAGATCCTGTTCAACCTTAACATGCTTTCAATGGTGTTCATCATGATCGTCATGTCTGGTGCCTCCGTTGACCGTGTCATAGAAGTTCTGGACGAGATCCCGGATATCTCTGATGAGGGAACGGATCCGAACCTTACACTGGATGACGGGTCAGTCAGATTCAACCATGTCAACTTTACATATAAGAAAGACAGTGACAACTATATCTTGTCCGATATCAATCTGGATATTAAATCCGGAGAGACGATAGGCATTATCGGAGGAACAGGTTCAGCAAAATCTACGCTGGTGCAGCTTATTCCGAGACTGTACGACGTCAATACCGGCTCTGTCGAAGTAGGCGGCCATGATGTCCGTGAATACCCGCTTGAGACACTGCGTGACTCATGCGCGATGGTTCTTCAGAAAAACCTTTTGTTCTCCGGAACGATCCGCGACAACCTTAAATGGGGCAAAGAGGATGCAACTGATGAAGAGATCATCGAGGCATGCAAAGCCGCTGACGCGCATAACTTCATCATGAGTTTCCCTCATGGATATGACACGGAGCTAGGGCAGGGCGGTGTAAACGTTTCCGGAGGTCAGAAGCAGAGACTGTGCATTGCACGTGCGCTGCTTAAGAACCCGAAGATACTGATCCTGGACGACAGCACGAGCGCTGTAGATACAGCGACGGACCATGCGATCCGAGAAGCGCTGAAGGAGCATATTGCAGATACTACGACTTTTATTATCGCTCAGCGTATCGCCTCAGTGCATGACGCAGACCGCGTCATTGTTCTGGATAACGGAACGATCAATGGCTTTGATACGCCGGAGAATCTGCTTAAGACCAATAAGATTTATCAGGAGGTCTACGAATCACAACAGAAAGGAGCGAGAGAAAATGGCTGAAAGAAAAAATCAACCTCGTCCGGGCGGCGGACCAAGAGGCCGCGGTGTTGAAAAGCCGAAAGATGCAGTCGGAACTTTCAAAAGGCTCATACTGTATTTTAAAGACTATTATGTGACGATCATTATCTCCCTTATCTGTGTGGCAGTTGCATCACTGGCAAATGTTGCCAGCAACTACTTCCTGAAACCTATTATCAATGAAGCGATCATGCCTTTCATCGGGAAACAGAATCCTGATCTGACGAAACTGGCATCCATACTGATCACGATGGTGTTCATCTATGCAGCAGGTACGATAGCTTCATATTTCCAGAGCAG
Organism: Oscillospiraceae bacterium; assembly: GCA_017432285.1. Classification (GTDB taxonomy): domain Bacteria; phylum Bacillota; class Clostridia; order Oscillospirales; family Ruminococcaceae; genus RUG11783. The sequence goes on from JAFRJM010000003.1 coordinate 46,029, forward strand.
ATTGCTTGGTGATATGGCTGCTAACATTCAGGAAAAGATCCGCGTTCAGGTCTTTGACCACATGCAGACCCTTCCGCTCAAGTACTACGATACACATTCCATCGGCGACATGATGAGCCGGTACACCAACGATATCGGCACATTGCGCCAGATGCTCTCGCAGGCTTTGCCGCAGCTGCTGAGTTCTGTAATAACATTTGTCGGCGTGTTCTTTACGATGATTATGCTGTCATGGAAACTCATGATAATCGTCATCATTCTTCTTATCTTCACCGCTTTCATTCTGAGGATAATCACCAAGCACTCTGTCAGCTTCTTCATTAAGCAGCAAAGGATAACAGGTGATGTCAACGGATATATTCAGGAGATGATAGACGGCCAGAAAGTCATCAAGGTGTTCAACCACGAGAAGACTGCAATCAACGACTTTGACGATTTGAATGCAGACCTCACACATTCTGCAGCAAGCGCTCAGATCCTGGGCGGCGTCATGTGGCCTTTCACAGGAAACATCGCATACCTGCAGTACGCAATAATCGCTATGATAGGTGCCGGAATGGTCATCGACGGAACGATGGACGTAGGCACCATCGGATCATTCCTCCAGTATTCCCGTTCAGTCAGTCAGCCTCTCAATATGATAACCATGCAAGCGAGTACGATTCTGAACGCACTTGCCGGAGCTGAACGTATCTTCGCGCTTCTGGATGAACCTGAGGAAATAGACGAAGGAACAGTCACGCTGGTGAATGTCTGCTACAACGAAAAGGGAGAGCCGGAAGAGACCGAAGAGCGCACAGAAATGTGGGGATGGAAAGAGCATCTGGATGACGGAACAGTCAAGATCATTCCTCTTAAGGGAGATGTGCGTTTCGATCATGTCACATTCTCGTATGAAGAAGGTCATCCGGTACTCAATGATATCAGCCTATATGCCAAACCGGGTCAAAAGATTGCATTTGTCGGCTCAACAGGAGCAGGCAAGACGACTATCACGAACCTTATCAACAGGTTCTATGATGTACAGGAAGGCAAGATCACATATGATGGATTTGATGTCAAGGATATCAAAAAGGACGATCTGCGCCACTCCTTATCCATGGTACTTCAGGATACGCACTTGTTCACCGGCACGGTAATGGATAATATCCGTTACGGACGCCTTGATGCTACGGATGACGAGTGTATTGAGGCAGCAAAACTTGCTAACGCACACTTCTTCATCAGCCACCTGCCTGAGGGATATCAGACTATGATCACCGGAGACGGCGACAACCTCTCTCAGGGACAGAGACAGCTGCTTGCGATCGCGCGTGCCGCAGTTGCTGACCCGCCTGTACTGATCCTTGATGAAGCGACCAGCTCCATCGACACCAGAACAGAGCGTCTTATAGAGTTAGGTATGGACAGTCTGATGCATGGAAGAACGGTATTCGTTATTGCACACAGGCTTTCCACGGTGCGTAACTCCAATGCAATAATGGTCCTCGAGCATGGTACTATCATCGAGCGCGGTGACCACGACAGCCTTCTGGCTGACAAAGGACGCTACTATCAGCTGTATACAGGTATGTTCGAATTGTCGTAATTTATACAAAATGGGAGAGTCTTTCCGGTTGGAAGGACTCTTCTTTTTTGGTACAATATACAGTATCAAAGTAGCACTGTAATAGCCGTAAACCCCTGTAAATACTAGAAAAAATGATGTTGACACGGGGCTTTGGTTTAGATATAATATCTAGGCCGCATGTAACAGGCTCTTTTTAAGTGCGCAAAATTGTGCCGCCTGGGTCAGCGAGTCTGAAAATATAAGACAAGAGGTAAAAAAATGTACGCAGTTATCAAAACCGGCGGCAAACAGTACAAAGTCGAGCAGGGCGATGTAGTATTCGTCGAGAAGCTCGATGTCGAGGAAGGCGCAGAAGTTACTTTTGAAGAAGTTCTCGCACTCGGCGGTGATAAGAAAGCTAAGATTGGCACACCTACTGTTAAAGGCGCCACAGTAACCGGAAAAGTTCTCAAACAGGGACGTTCAAAGAAGATCACAGTCTTCACATACAAGCCCAAGAAGAACGAAAAACGCAAACTCGGACATCGTCAGAGTTTTACAAAGGTTGAAATTACCGCAATCAACGCTTAAGGAACGGAGGGAATCTACTTATGGCACATAAAAAAGGTGTAGGATCTACAAAGAACGGCAGAGACTCCGAGTCCAAGCGCCTCGGTGTCAAGAGAGCGGACGGACAGTTCGTTCTCGCAGGTAATATCCTTGTTCGTCAGCGCGGCACACACATTCATCCCGGCCTCAATGTAGGAATCGGATCAGATGATACACTGTACGCACTCACAGACGGAAAGGTAAAGTTCACCCGCTATGGGAAAGACCGCAAGAAGGTCAACGTACTGAACTAACTGCAAAGAGATCCCGCGCCATTGACGCGGGATTTTTTCATCCTAAAGGAATAACCAACATGTTTATTGATAAAGCAAGGATCCGGTTCGTAGCCGGAAAAGGCGGAGACGGTGCTGTAAGCTTTCACCGCGAGAAATATGTTGCTGCCGGCGGACCTGACGGAGGAGACGGAGGGAACGGCGGAAGCATCTATTTGGTTGCAGATGATCATCTTTCCACTCTTGCTGATTATAAATACAGGAAGAAATATCAGGCTGAAGACGGTGAGAACGGCAGAGGAAACCGCTGCCACGGCAAAAGCGCTGATAACCTAATCCTTAAAGTCCCGAGAGGCACTATAGTGCGCGAGTATGAGAGCGGACAGATCATGGCAGATGTTTCCGGTGATGAACCTGTGCTTATCTGCAAGGGAGGACGGGGAGGCTTTGGAAATGCAAAGTTCGCCACTCCTACAAGACAGATCCCAAGATTTGCCAAGACAGGAACGCAGGGAGAGGCATACGACATCTCGCTGGAACTGAAGCTCATCGCTGATGTCGGGCTTATAGGGTTTCCTAATGTCGGGAAATCCACTTTTCTGTCTGTTATATCGAATGCTAAACCAAAGATAGCAAACTATCATTTTACTACTCTCAGTCCGAATCTTGGAGTAGTTAAGTATAAGGATACATCGTTCGTAGCAGCGGATATACCGGGCCTTATTGAAGGTGCCTCAAAGGGCATCGGCCTTGGATATGATTTCCTCAGGCACATTGAGAGATGCAGGCTTCTGGTTCATATCGTTGACATCTCCGGAAGTGAGGGACGGGATCCCATCGATGATTATAATCAGATAAATGAGGAACTGAGGGCCTTTAACCCCGAACTGGCAGCAAGGACACAGATCGTTGTCGGGAACAAGACAGACCTTGCATCTGATGAGGATGTGGAAAGATTCCGCAGCTATATAGAAGATAAGGGGTTCAAGTGTATCACGATGTCAGCGATCACCACTGAAGGTGTTCAAACTGTAGTAGCTGCCTGTGCGGAAGAACTGTCTAAACTTCCGCCTGTGAAGAAATACGAACCTGATTTCGTGAAACCCGAAAAGAAGAGCGGTCGCGAATTCCAGATCGAGAGAGATGATTCCGGTGAATGGGAGATCATCGCTCCCTGGCTCGAGCGCATCCTTATGCAGAGCAATATCGACGATTATGAGTCCCTTATGTACTTCCAGAATTCCCTGGCTGACTCCGGTATACTGGAGCGACTGGAACAGATGGGAGTACAGGAAGGAGACTCTATCCGGATAGGAGATTATCAATTTGATTACGTTACCTGAGGAACAGAACAAAAGCCTGCATGAGATAAAGCAGAAAAGCCCTGTGGAGCTGGCATTCGTCGGAGATGCGGTCTATGAGCTCATGGTAAGAGAATATATCTCACTTCACCATGATGCGCCTGCGGGCAAACTGCATTCAATGTGCGTTGAATATGTACGTGCTGAAGCGCAGGTAAAAGCCTTTGAGAAGATCCAGAATGTTCTGACTGAAGATGAGCTGGATTTTGTCAGAAAAGGACGCAATGCCAACAAAGTGACAGCATCAAAAAACGCTGAACCAGCTGCATACCGCATTGCCACCGGTGTCGAAACAATGTTCGGATATCTGTATCTCACCGGCAGCAATGACAGGATACGGGAACTGTTCAATATGATCCTCGAGGAGCAGGAAGCATGAGCTTCCTGCTTTTTTCAGCATATTGAAAGAAAAAAATAATATCGTATATAATATGTGGGTAGACCAATTTCGGAGCGAAAGGAGAGATTATCATGAGCGGACACTCCAAATGGAACAACATAAAAAGAAAAAAGGAAAAAGCGGACGGCGCTAAGGCGAAAGTATTCACCAGATTTGCCAGAGAGATCGCAGTTGCGGTCAAAGAAGGCGGAAGTGCTGATCCTAACACTAACTCCAGGCTCCGAGACGCTATCTCCAAAGCAAAGGCGAACAATGTGCCGAATGACAACATCAAGCGTGTTATCGATAAGGCATCAAGCGACACCGCTGCATATGAAAAGATCAATTATGAAGGATATGGTGCCGGCGGTATAGCTGTTATCGTAGAGACTCTGACAGACAACCGCAACAGGACAGCTTCCACGGTTCGCCACCTGTTTGATAAATACGGCGGTAACCTTGGCACGAACGGCTGTGTGTCATACATGTTCACACAGAAAGGCCGCATCATCATTGAGGACGAAGACGGACTCGACGGCGACAAACTGTTTGAGGAAGCCATGGAGATCGACGGAGTCGACGATATCGAGATCGATGAATCCAGTGATGAGATCACGGAGGCAGAGGTAACTACTGCACCTAATGATCTTGTTCAGGTAACTGAAGCACTTGAGAAAATGGGTTATCACTTCTCATCTGCAGAAGTTGCCTATATTCCTTCTACATACAACAGGCTGAGCGATGAGGATCAGCTGAAGAACTTCGGGACCATGATAGAGCTTCTTGACGAGGACGATGACGTCCAGGGAGTCTGGCACAATCTTGAGAACGAAGAAGACCTTCCGTAATAATAGTGGAAGAGGCGACTGGACGTCGCCTTTTTCTACAGAGGAGTATTAATGTCTGAGAAGAAGAGATGCATGTGCTGCATGGAACCGGTACCGGAAGACGCAGCTTCATGCCCGCATTGCGGATATAACGGAAGTCAGCAGAATGCAGACGGCGCACTGCCGATCGGAACACGGCTAAACAAAGGCAGGTTCCTGGTCGGTAGGATTGAAGCTGTCCAGGCTGACTGCGTTGAATATGCCGGATACGACGTGAAGGGCATGGAGCGCTGTGTCGTTATGGAGTATCTTCCTGCAGGCGGCGCTGTGCGGGCTCCTGGCGAACTTCTTCTGCAGGCAGCTACTGATGCAACCAAAAAATATAAAGACGGTCTGGCAAAATTCATCCAGTTCTATGCCAAGTTCGACCATGCTCCGTTAGATGGAGCATTGCCTCACTTTATCGATTCATTCGTTCAGAACGGAACCGGTTATGTCGTTTTCTCAAAGTTCGAGGGAATGACGCTCCGTGAGCTTCTGAAATTTAACGGGGGAGTCCTGTCTGCCGAACAGGCGCAGATAGTTTTGGCTCCTGTACTGAGAGGCCTGGAATTCCTTCAGAGTCAGGGAGTCATTCACGGAAGCATCTCACCTGACAACATCCTCATAAACAGAAACGGTGATGTGTGTCTGTCCGGTTTTTCTACGGATCCCTATGCACCGTCAAACGGTACCAACGGATATGTGTCTCCTGAAGCTGAGAACGGCAGGAAACTGACGCTAGCCAGTGATGTGTACAGCATGGGAGCTGTTTTCTACCGCGCTATGGTGGGAACGGTGCCGCAGGATGCTAAACAGAGGGCGAACTATGATACGCTTGCTACTCCCAGGGAACTGAACGACACGATCCCCTGGGAAGTATCCAATGCTGTCTGGCATGCTATGCTGGTCGATCCGGAGAAAAGGATCCCGACAATAGCCGAATTCTCTGCAGCTCTCAAAGGGGAACTGAACGATCTGGACGGACCTGAAGGCGAATCTTATGCAGACAGAAACGCTGATTCATCCTATGAGACTGCGCAGATAGAACTGGAAGAAGAAAAAGAGGAGAAAAAGAAATCTCTTTGGAGCATGCTTGCAATTCTTTCAGTGTCTCTGTTTATCGTAATGATCTTCGTTTATATTTTCGGAGGGATCATCAGCGGGATAGAGCAGAGGCGCAGGGAGAAACAGGCTGAAGAAGAACGCAATTCAAAGACAGGAGAGATCACAGTACCTGCCCCGGATTATTTGGGAAAGATGATCGAGGATGTGGAGTATGACACAGTACAGTTCGACTATGTTCTTATCGGGACTTATGATCCGTCAAAAAGGACAGGTATGGTTGTAGGACAGGATCCTCAGCCGGGAACGGGACTGCTGCCTGATGACCGCATTATCCTGCTGTATGTCAACAGGGATACACCCAAAGCGGTTATCCTTCCTGATTTTACCGGACTGTATTATATGAATGCCAAAGTTCTGGCTGAAAGTCTGGGGCTTCAGGTCGAACTTAAATATGAAGTAAATGCAGATGTTCAGCATGACCTTGTTTTCAAGCAGAACGCTGAACCGGGAATAGAGTTCCTGACATCAAATACGCTCAGACTTACTGTAGCAGAGGCGCCTGAGCCGGAGCCTGAACCTGAACCGACACCGGAGCCGGCCCCGGAATCTGACGAAGATAACGGTTAAGGAGTTTTATTATGATCAATCCCATGGATATCCTGAAACTGAAAGGGATGTGGCAGCAGTTCAGGGATGCGCATCCTAAACTTGTTGCTTTCGCAAAAGCAGTAAGAAACGGATATGTAAAAGAGGGATCTGTCTTTGATCTTACAGTCACAGATCCGGAAGGCAACAGTATAAGGACCAATTTCCGGCTTTCTGAAAGCGATCTGGAACTGTTCAGGCAGCTGGCGGAATTGGTCAGGGGATCGTCTTCCAACTGACACCAATTTGTAACTAAAAACGGCGGTCAGATCGCTTGACGCAAACGCTTTAAAGTAATAAAATGTACGCAACATCGAAATACAGCAAAGGCTGAGAAGAGAAGAGTAGGCAGAAGACAAAAGCCACAGAGAGTCCCGGTAGCTGAAAAGGGATGCGGATGAAACTGCTGAACATGGTCTCGGAGCTGCAAGGCCGATATTTAGGTCTTGACGGGTGCGCCCGTAATCGCGCCGGGGTGTGTTTGCACTTCACGAGGTCTGTTCTGTGAGGAACAGGCGAATCAAGGTGGTATCACGACTTATACTGTCGTCCTTGTCGGGACGGCAGTTTTTTATTTTGAGGAGAAATATGGCAGACAGTATCAACAACATTATCCAGATAAGCGGACTCAGAAAAGTCTTCTCAGACGGAACCAAAACGGTGACGGCACTGGATGGAATATCTCTTGAAGTCAGGCAGGGAGAGATATTCGGGATCATCGGATTATCCGGTGCGGGGAAAAGCACACTGGTACGGTGTATAAACCTTCTTGAGACACCTACCGAGGGGTCTGTTATCGTCGACGGAAAAGATATGGCTTCTCTGAACGAAGCCGACCTTCTGGAAGCCAGAAGAAAGATCGGTATGATATTCCAGGGCTTCAATCTGCTGCAGCAGAGATCAGCACTTGAGAACGTGTGCTTCCCGCTGGAGATCGCAGGGGTCAAAAAGGAGGATGCTAAAGTCCGCGCGGCAAGTCTTCTTGAGACAGTAGGCCTCGGAGACAGATTGGACGCATATCCATCTCAGCTGTCCGGAGGAATGCAGCAGCGCGTTGCAATTGCAAGAGCGCTGGCGAATGAGCCGAAAGTGCTTCTGTGTGATGAGGCTACTTCAGCGCTTGATCCGAAGACCACGCTGCAGATCCTGGAGCTTTTGCAGAAGATCAATAAGGAATTCGGCGTTACGATCGTAGTGATTACTCACGAAATGAAGGTCATTGAAAGGATCTGTTCAAGAGTAGCGATACTTGCAGAGAGCAGAGTCGTGGAAAGCGGCGAAGTCAGTGAAGTGTTCCGACATCCGAAGACTTCAGCAGCAAAACAGCTGATCTTCCCTCAGGGAGAAAAGATCGAAACGTTCAGGGGCGGGAAAAGGTTGCTCCGTCTGGCGTTTGACGGAACTACAACAGATCAGCCTATCGTAGCTAACATGGTCCTTTCCTGCGGAGAGGCGGTAAGCATTCTGGCCGCAGACACAAAATTGATAGAGGGAAAGACGGTGGGACAGATGGTGCTGCAATTACCGGAGAATGAGTCAGCTGCAGAGCGAATGCTGGCATATCTGGACCAGGAAAACATTTCTTATACGGAGGGTGAGTGATGATGGATACTAAATTGCTTACTCTGGTGGGAAGCGGATTTGCTGAAAGCTTGTATATGACATTCTTCGCAACGCTCTTCTCATATGTCATCGGACTTCCCATTGGGCTTATACTTGCGATCACCTCTCCTGAAGGAATCAAACCTAGCAGAGAGATTAATTTTGGCCTTGGAGCGGTGGTTAACTTCCTGAGATCGGTTCCGTTCATTATTTTGGCGGTTGCTATAATTCCGCTGACAAGACTGGTTACAGGGACGTCGATAGGTTCAACAGCAGCAATAGTTCCGCTGGTAGTTGCGGCGGCGCCGCTGGTGGCACGCTCGGTCGAGAGCTCAGTGAAGGGGGTGGACAGCGGAGTAATAGAAGCAGCCAGAAGCATGGGAGCTACAACGTGGCAGATCATAAAGAAAGTCATGCTTCCGGAAGCACTGCCTTCGCTAATAACCGGTCTCGCAAGTGCAACGATCACTGTTCTTGGGTTTTCGGCAATGGCCGGAGCTTTTGGCGGAGGAGGCCTGGGAGCTATAGCTATCAACTACGGATACTACCGCGGACAGTCAGATATCATGTATGTCATGGTGATACTGCTTGTCTTAATGGTACAGATCATACAGAAGATCGGGGACCGAATGTCGGTGAGGGTAGATAAAACGATCCGAGAAAGCGGCAGTGCCGCCCCTGAAGACAACAATACAGAACATTAAAGAATTGAGGAGATAAAAAACAATGAAAAAACTAACAGCTATTTTACTCGTACTCGTATTTGCTCTTTCTCTCGCAAGCTGCGGAAAAAAATCCGAAACTACTGTCCTGAAAGTCGGAGCTTCACCGACGCCTCACGCTGAGATCCTTAATTTTGTAAAAGATGACCTGGCAAAGCAGGGTATTGATCTGCAGGTCATCGAGTTTGATGACTATGTTCTTCCCAATACTGGAACAGAAGACGGAAGTCTGGATGCAAACTATTTCCAGCACACCCCATACCTTGAAGACTTCAATGCTTCAAGAGGAACACACCTAGTTTCTGTTGCAGTTATCCACTATGAACCTCTTGGTGTTTATAAAGGCAAGAGCAGCAGTCTGGATGTAGCAAACGGCGCTGTAATCGGTGTTCCGAACGATGCCACGAATGAAGCCAGGGCATTGCTCCTGCTTGAAGCAAACGGACTAATCACTCTTGATCCAAATGCAGGACTAAACGCAACTGTTTTGGATATCAAGGACAATCCTAAAAACATCAAGATCGAAGAGATCGAAGCAGCTCAGCTGACAGCCCACCTTGCAGACCTCGATCTGGCAGTCATCAACGGAAACTATGCTGTTCAGGCTGGCCTAAAAGCAGCAGATGCTCTTGCAATAGAGGGTAAAGATTCCGAGGCGGCAAATCTCTACGGCAACATTCTTGTCGTCAAAGAAGGAAATGAAAAGAATCCTGCCATCCTTGCGCTTGCAGATGCTCTCCGCACAGAGAAAGTTAGGAAATTCATCGAAGAGAACTATGACGGAATCGTTGTTCCGAAATTCTGATCTGTTTATTCAAAGCAAAACCGGAGAAGATGCTCCAGAAGCAATCTTCTCCGGTATCTTTTTTGTATGCATTCAGATCTGTGCCATGCGGGTCAACCTGCTGCGGTCCTTTATCATGTATGTTTTTCCGTTTTTCTCGAGAATGCCGTCATCCACAAGAGAATACATCAGTCTGAGGAGATGACGGTAGCTGATGCTTACAGCGTATGTGATGTCTGTCAATGGAGCAGTGATGGTCCCTTCATTCTCATTCTGAAGCAGGTAAAAACACAATCTTGTCATGGCATCAGTCGAAAGTGCAGAAACATAGTTGTTATTTCTGTACCACCAGATCATGGCCGCGTCATGGCCGAGTTGGTAAGTAAGAGTCGCGTTGCTTCTTATCAGGCGTTTTGCAGCGGATAAGGGAAGGGACAGGCACACCATCTTTGTAAGTACCAGCACGGTGTTGCAGGAGTCTTCCTGACCTAACAGCAGCTCCATCTCGCCCAAAGCTGAACCCGGACCGGCGTTGCCGAATGAAAGCACTTTCCCTTCAGGACTGTATGTCTGTATGCGGCAGGAACCGGATACCACAAAATACAGCGAAGATATAGGATAACCTTCCTCCAGAACAGCCTCTCCTTTTTGGAAAACCACAGGAGTCACCTGTTCCCGTGTGAGGTTATATTTTTTCAGCAGTTCATCGGTGCCTTCGGGAAAAGAAGTTTTGTGCATAATAGTGCCCTCCTTATGTCTGTAATATGACACGTGTCATATAATGGTGTCAAGCAGATTTGCTAGAATTAATACAGATTCACAAAGAAGGGTTTTTTTATGAACGAATCGATTACAAACCAGGCAAAGATACGCATCTTCATGATCTATTGCTGCGTCATGATGTTTGCTTTTTCATTGTCCAGTTCAATGTACAGCAGCCTGGCACCATTCATTATCACTCATTACGGTGCAACTCTGACAGAGTCCTCACTGTTTACCATATCTTCAAGCATCGGCAATCTGCTCATTAACCTGCTTATCATCCGCATGGCGGACAAGTACAACAAAGCAAGATTGCTGGCAGTGCTCTGCTTTATTGTTTCGGCAGCTCTTATCGTGATAGGACGGGCACCGACCATGGCAGTGTATCTGATAGCTAACTGTGTAAACGGTATGGTTGGATACTGGATAGACAACCTCACGACAGCGTATGTGAGCGATCTGTACGGAGAACAGAGGGGAAGATATATTGGTATCCTGTACACGCTGTTCGCTGTAGGAAGCGCAGTTGCTCCGACTTTCAACACCATCGTTCTGGAGGTCCTCGGTCTGGACTGGTCCGGAAGCTACAAGATATCGGGATTCTTCTTCCTGATGACAGCAATAAGTTACTTCATCATTCTGATACTGGTTAAACAGCCTGCAGAGGAAGGTTATCAAAAGGAAGAGGAGGAGGTCGGAAAGCTGTCTATCAGCGAGATGCTCCGCAGCAGGAACATGTTGGCTCTGATCCTTTCAGGGATCACTATGGCGTTCTATGGATATTTTTCCGGAATGCTGCCGACTTATTTCAGCTTTACAAATCCGGACGTATATACCACCGCGCTTAGGAATTTCATCCTTACCTGCTACACTGTTGGCCAGATGGTAAGCCGTTTCCTGTATATTCCGCTGGCTCCAAGACTCAATCCTATACGTTATCTCAGATTCCAGTCTTTGTTTTGCACGATCTGCAGTCTAGTTTGTCTTCTTGTGGATAAACCGGTATTGTGGATGATCCTTATGTTTGCAAGCGGTGTCATCAGTGGAAGCGCGTATACCATGACTATCGTACTTACATGCGATGAGTATCCTGATCACTCTTCTTCCGCAAATGCAGCGACCGGTTTCGCTTCGGGCATAGCTTATCTCGTTGCAACTCCGATCATGAATATGATCGCGGACAATATTTCATTTTTCGTTGCGATGATCATCCCTGTATTCTTCGGATTCGCAACATATTTCATTTATCAGTTTATGTATCACGAAAAAAGTCCGGGACTGACTTTGGCAGCAAAAGCAGCAAAAGGATGAAACATTTTTAGTGCTAGTTTGCAGTTTACACAGCCAATAACAAAAAAGTACAATTAATAAAGAAACAATAAAGCTGTTGGAGGTAAAACATGAACAAAGACGAGAGTTTGTATATTGCCGGCCCAAACTGTTTCTGGCCAAGAGGCGGGAACACACTTCAGTCATATAGGGAGTACTCACTGTTCCATGAGTTCAAAGTATCTCTTCCTGGAGACCCCAAGCCCGCAGAGGAAAAAGCCAATGCCAAACCTTGGGATGAGATGACTAAAAAGGAACGCGGAGCAGGCATACTCAAAAACTGTGCCGATTCTATGGAAACAACGACCATAATCATTGCTAACCTTGACAATTATCGTGGCTTCAGTCCTGATGGCGGAACGATCTTTGAAATCGGAATGGCTTATGCCAAAGAGGCAAAATGCTATGCGTATACTCGTGATATCCGTCCTATCGGAGAAAAGTATACGGGAATCAAGTGGACTGCAGATTATGCTATCGATGAGAGAGGTAACAAAGTACCTAATCACGATCTTCCGTTTTCTGTTGACGTTCTTGGTTCATGCAAGATCATTGAAGGCAATTACTTCGATGCCCTGAACTTAGTCATGGCAGATATCAAGGAAGAGTCCAAGGACAAGGCAAAGAGAGCAAAGGCTGCAGAGAAAGTAAGCGTCGAGTCCACTGTCAAGAGCGACAAACCGATCGTCTATTTCTGTGATTTCGACCGTTACAATGATAATGTTGCAGAGAAATATGCTGAGGTCAAAGCACTGCTTGAGAAGTACGGATTCACTGCTTATGTGCCTACAGATCCCTGTCCGGGCGTTGAGGAAGTGGACTGCGGTGATGACCGCTATGCTCAGGTCTACAACGAGTTTGACCGCTATCAGCAGCACGTTCGCAACTGCGATATCATCCTTGCCGATCTGAACGATTTCTATGGCTATGAGCCTAACGCGGATGTCTCTTTTGAGTGCGGCATGGCTTTCCAGCTCAACAAGAAGATGTATGCATTCATGGATGACATCGGCAGGATGATCGATCGTGTCCCCAACAAAGGTGAGGAAAACGGATGCAAGGATATAAATAACATGGGTGTCGAGAATTTCGATGCTCCTGTAAACCTTATGTTCGGGTCTTCGTTCAAATTCCTGGATGGCTCCCTGGAAGAAGTGGTCCGCAAAATGGCGGAAGATCTTAAAGCGTAGGAACTTATTGGCAGAGGCGCATCACCGCGTCTCTGCTTTTTGAAACAAAAGAGGGATTTATTATGATTCATGAAGAGCATTTGTATATTGCCGGTCCGATGTGCTTCTATCCGAGAGGCAGTTCTTTGTGGCACAGCCAGAGGAAGGAAGCTGAATTCTATGGGGCAATAGTGGAATTACCCAATGACAACTGGGACAGCGTCCCAGGAGACAGCATTGAAGAGAAGATAATCAACAACTGCGACATATCAATGCGCAAATGTACAGCTATCCTTGCGAACCTTGAGAACCATAGGGGTTTCATGCCCGATGCCGGAACGGTGTTTGAGATCGGCATGGCATACGGACTTGGCCTGAAATGCTATGCGTATACACGCGATAAACGTCCGCAAGGAGCAAAATACTTTGGCGGTACATATGAACTTGACCGTATCCTGGATAAAGACGGTGAGATCCTGATGGATATGGATCTTCCGTTTTCGGATTGCATCGTAGGTGCATGCAAGATCGTTGAAGGGAAATTTACAGATTGCCTGCGTGTCTTCCGTGAGGACATCGAGGAAGAGAGCCGGATGAAAGCAGTGAGAGGACGAGTCGAGACATTTGATGCGCCTCAGCGTTTTCCTGGCAGCAGCGGGAAAAAGGTCGTTTACGTAGGGGACTGCAGGAGAGGACCTCAGGCCGAGAAAAGGCATGCCGAAATGAAACGCATCCTTGAGAAATATGGTTATGAAGCATACACGCCAAGCGATTATAACGTGAACGTGCCTGTGCTGCAGCAGCTGGATGACCCGTACGCTAGAGCTTATAATCGCTTTGACCATTATCAGCAGCACGTACGAGACTGCGATATATACCTTGGTGTTCTTGATGATCACAGGGGCTATGAAGTTGACAGCGACGTGGCTTTTGAGTCCGGAATGGCATACATGTTCAGGGACAAAGAGATGTTCGGATACATTGAGTCACCCGAGTCAATGGCTGACCGCACCCATTCGACAGCATCGGAAAACGGAAGCCCTGTAGATATCAACGGGTGGTCCACAGAAGAGAACGGATTCCCGGTAAACATGATGTGGGGCGGCACAAAGCTGTTCAGAGGAATGGAATTTGAAGAAGCTGTAAAACAGATGACAGAACTGCTGAAAGGAGAAGAATAAGATGACTACTGATGAAAAGATCTATGTGGCGGGGCCGATCTGTTTCTTCCCCAGAGGCGGAGAGATATGGCAGTCAAGGAGGCGAGAAGCCCAATACTACGGATTTACCGTGACACTGCCTAACGACAATAAAAGACCGCCTGCTCAGAGCAAGGAGCATGGCGCATACCTGACATTGAAGAACTGCAGGGACAGCATAAATCTTTCTACAGGGATCATTGCTGATCTGGAGAACTTCAGAGGGTCTGAACCTGACGGCGGCACTATCTACGAGATAGGAATGGCATATGGCCATGACTGCAAGTGCTACGCGTTCACAAGAGACAAGAGGCCTATGGGTGTGAAATATAACTCCGGCACATACGTGGGCGGCGGAATTCTGGATTTCAAGGGAAGAAAACTTCCTCATATCGATCTGCCGTTTGGCGTCTGTGTCCTTGGTGCCTGCAAAGTGATCGAAGGCACTTTCTCAGACGCATTGCATGCTTATATGTGCGATCTAGAAGAAGAGAGCAAGAAAAAAGCGATGCGCGGCTATTCACTGACTCAGGACAGTCCGAAACAGACTGTCCCTCGGGGAACAAGACCGATAGTATATGTGTCCGACATTTTCCGCTACGAAGAAGACGCAGCAGAAAAATATGAAGTGATGAAGAAAGTGCTTGATGAACAGGGGTTTGACGCCATCGTGCCGACCGACGCTGCTCCAGGAGTGCCTGTGCTTGAAGACACCGGGGATGCATATGAAATGGTATACAACCAGTTTGATCACTATCAGCAGCATGTCCGCAACTGTGATATCATTCTTGCAAATCTCACAGATTACGAAGGGTTCGAGCCTTCCAGCGATGTTGCATTTGAATGCGGTATGGCAGATCAGCTTGGTAAGAAACTGTTTGCATGGATGGAAGACGGAAGAAACATGGTGGACCGCATACCGAGCCATGAGAACAATCAGGGCAGGATGCTCGATGCCAACGGCTACAGTGTGGAGAACAACAATGCCCCCATCAACCTGATGTTCGGAGCATCTTTTAAGATATTTGACGGAGACTTTAAAACTGCCGTAGAAAAGATGAAAGAAGCACTGCAGGAAGACTGATAGTTATTGTGTGAAGGCAGTGCGGCTGTGCGTTGCACTGCTTTCTTATAGGGAAAGGATATTGATTAATGTACGAAGAACTCTATGCACCGCTTCCTGATGCCGGAGCTTATCTTGAGAGAATAGGGTTGGCAGGTGCGGATCCCGAGCCTACTGCAGAATGGCTGGACAGGATCACACATGCACAGCTGATACATATTCCATTTGACGCAATGGACTGCTGGGGGAGAGGCGATACCCCTTCTCTGACTATAGAAGACTTGTTTGATAAAATAATCAGGCACCGCCGCGGCGGTTACTGCTTTGAATTAAACAGTCTGTTCTGCGCTTTCCTGCGGGCATTGGGCTATAAGGCTTATATCGTCGTTGTGCACCTTCTTCACGGTTTTACTCCGCCTCCGGCTCACTGTGCTGTGGTCTGTGTGATCGACGATGAAAAATACTTCTGTGATGTCGGATACGGCGGACCCGTTCCGGACGGATGTGTAAAGTATGACGGGCTGGTTCACCATGGTTACCGTGTCGTCCGCGATGGAGATTATCATTGCCTCGAAAAAATAAATGATGATGGTGAAGCGAACAGAGTCATGCTTTATAGCGATATTGCTGCACTGCCGGTAGATCTTATCCCGCTGAACTATTTCGTTTCCGGGCGTCCCGGAAGCAATTTCCGGAACATCCTGAATGTTAACCTGCGTTTGGAAGACGGAAACACCTGGATTAGAGGCAAGGTGTTCAATCTTCATTCCTCCGAGGGGAACATCGAACGCGAGCTGAAAGATCTGGATGACTTGCGGAATGTTTTGGAACGCTACTTCGGGATACCGGGATCAGAGCCGCCAATGCGCGAACTGGATGATCAGCCTGGGCTTCAAACATAGATTATCTATAAAAAACAGGGAGACATCTTCTTTTGGAAGTGTCTCCCTTTAAAGTGCAGTTCGGATTATTATTTCTTCTTTGGATCATTGTTCGGAAGGAGGGAAGTCGCATCTTTTCTTGCCTGATATTTTGCTTCTTCCTCTTCTTCAAGGACTCTGTATGCCACTTTGCCGACCAATGTCTTCGGAAGTTCCTCACGGAACTCGATCTCACGCGGCACAGCATATTTTGCTATATTCTTCCTGCAGTATGCGAGCAGTTCCTCGCGGATCTCCTGAGAAGGAGAATAGCCCGGTTTAAGCATGATGAACGCTTTGACAGCGTGCATGCGGTAATCATCCGGGATACCAACTACGCAGCTCATCTGGACTTTTTCGTGGGCATCGAGGATGTTCTCGATCTGTGCGGGATATACGTTGTATCCGGATGTGACGATCATCCTCTTTGCTCTTCCTCTGAAGAACACGAATCCGTCATCGTCCATATATCCGAGGTCACCTGTATATACCCATGTAAGTCCGTCGGAGTGTTTGCGGAGAGTCTGTGCAGTTTCCTCTGGGTTGTCCATATACTCCATCATCACTGTAGGACCTGCAAGCAGAATCTCACCCTCTTCACCGTACGGGAGTTCCTCATCGGTGTTTGGCTTGACAATCTTGATGTATGTGTCCGGGAACGGAAGACCTATGCTTCCTTCCTTAGTGATGTTGGTAGGAGTCAGGCAGCATGCTGTAACTGTCTCTGTGGTACCGTATCCTTCACGGATCTGTACGGTCGCGTGATGATCATAGAGGAATTTGTCGAATTTCTTCTTAAGTTCGATGGAGAGCGAGTCACCGCCTGAGAAAACGCCTTTGAGGCTGCTGAGATCTGCTTTGTCCAATGAGGGGAGACGCAGAAGAGCTTCATAAAGGGTAGGCACGCCGGCGATGAAGTTGCAGCGGTACTTTACGATATCTCTGGCATAGGATTTTGCTGTAAATCTTGGAACGAGAATGCAGCATCCGCCGCCCTGAAGCATAGTGTGGATGCAGACACCCAGACCGAATCCGTGGAAAATCGGCATAGCAGCTAACATCTTGTCACCAGGGCGGTACATTGGGTTAGTAGCAATGATCTGGCATCCGAGTGCTGTGAAGTTTCTGTTGCTGAGGAGTATTCCTTTTGTGGTTCCGGTTGTTCCGCCTGAATACAGTACGACTGCAGGATCAGTGGATTTGCGATCGACTTTATAGTTCCAGAAACATTTTTTGCCGAGACGGATGAATTCGTTCCAACGGATAACTGGTGCATCATCTGGGATTTTCTTTATTTTTCTTCCTTCTGTGAGCATGTATCCTGCGCGGACAGGGCGGGAAAGCTCGTCCTTGATGCTGGCGATGATGACATTCACGACGGAAGGTGTGTTCTGGCGTATGGCCTCGAACTTGTGATAGAACTGATCCAGCGTGATAACAGTCACGCTCTTGGAGAAATTCAGGTAATGTTCTATCTCTTTCTCTGCAGAAAGAGGATGGATCATGTTAGCGATAGCGCCAACAAGGTTGACGGCGTAGAACATGTAAATGCCCTGCGGGCAGTTCGGGAGAGCGATAGTGACTTTGTCTCCCTCGCGGATACCTATTGTACGGAGAGACTTGGCGCAATTCTCTATATTGCGGATCATCTCCTTATAGGATGTCTTCTTTCCCATGAACATGAACGCGGTGTAATCCGGATACTGGTCCGCAGCGCGCTTCACTGCTTCAAACAATGATCCTTCCGGATACTCAAGATGAAACGGAACATCTCCGAGATTCTTTTTCCAAGGAGTCTTAACTTGAGTCAGAACTTCTTCCATAATTATCTCCAAATCATATATTTGTTTTTTCAATTAAATAGGCGGTTTTAATATCAAAACGCCCAAATTATGATATCCTTTTTATCGGTTTGCGTCAAATCAGATTTTCCGCAAATGAACAGCGAAAAAGCCTTCATAAATATCTGTCGGACATACCAGTATTCCACCTGCGATATCGCAGGGGAGAAGCGGCAGTGAAACAGATAATTCGGTATGCGGAACAACTTCAAACATACCTTTTTCTATCAGAGGAGATACGACATATTCGTTCTCCTCTTTTAAGAGCGAACATGTGGAATATACCAGTTCTCCTCCAACGGGCAGCAAGCGATAAGCCTTGCTTATAAGAGAAGCCTGAAGCTTTGAAGAGTTTTTTATCAGCAGCTCCGAAAGGGATTGATATGTCTTAGGCTGATCCATGAGAATGGTCCCTGTTCCGCTGCACGGGGCATCAAGAAGTATCCTGTCAAAACGGAAAAGGTCGTCAAGTTTCTTGGCGTCCTGTATAAGGACATTGACTCTAGACGCACCTTGCCGTTTCAGATTGAATCTGAGACGGTCTCCGCGAATCTTGTCTTTTTCACATGCGGTGATATGGGCTTTGGCCTGACTCAGATCATACAGCTCAGTGGTCTTGCTTCCCGGTGCAGCACACATATCCAGTATCTCCTGACCGGGAACTGGCGAAAGCATTACCGGAGGCAGCATAGAAGACGGATTCTGGAGATATATCTGGCCGTTTTCAAAGAGACTGGTTTTCTGCACAGCGGATTCTGCGGAATTTCCGGAAACATAACCGAGACTGAACCACGGAAGCTGGCAGAAAGGTATATCTGCTGCTGACAGTTCCTGTTCAAACTCTTTCTGCCCGATGTTCATGGAATTCCTGCGGAAAGATGTTCTCCTGGACGACTGATAGCCTTTCATGATTTTGGAACAGTCTTCAGGTGAGTATTGCCGGGACAGTTTGTCTGTCAGAAAAGAGGGGAGGTTAATGGCCATCATTCGCTCCTTTACAAACCTAGCAGAGCCTGAAGCCTGAACTGCAGACCTTTTGGAAGTGCTCCTTCAGATGCAGGGTAGTGTGAAAGCACTTCAGGTATCAGCTCATCTTCAGTATAGATCCTGTACAGATCTATCCCTGCTTCTGCAGCAGCGATCTCAACTGCGGAGATGAAGATGTCATAATAGTCTTTCCCCAACGCATTTGCACGGAATGCTATCTTTGGCAGTATCTTTTCGTTTATCTCTCTCAGGGATGCATTTCCGCCGGTTGCTTTGAGATATTCCCTTATATATGTGATCATCAGGGCATAAGCTGTTTCTTCAGTATAAGTCCTGTCAATGTAGTATCTGTTGCCTTGGAGACCATATAGAAGCCTCATTCCGTCGAAGTATCCTGCTTTCAAGTTTTCCGCAGACTGCTTCGGGTCAAATTCCAGAGTTGCGCCTACACTCACTCTTGGGGAAACTTCCCAGACATTCACATCGTTCGGAAGGTTGACGGGTCTTTTATAACCGATAGCGTTGCAGCTCACACCGATAATATCCTTATATCCGTTTTCAACCAGGACATGAACGGGAAGGACATCCATGAATCCTCCATCAAGATACCGTTTTCCTCTGAGAGGCTCATTCCGGAAAACAGGCAGATAGGCAGATGCCAGCAGCATGTCATAAAGCTCACCGTCCTCGAGGTCTTTTGCCCGGACCTCGATCTCTTTAAGATCATCAATAGAGCACGTCACGATATAGTAATCAATTGGGGAGGCCTTTACTGCTTTCTCATCTATCACTTTGCGCATGGTCTCCCGCATCGGTGTTATGTCGAGACCTTTGCTTTTTATGGTCTGGATAACAAAATCCAGTGTCTTTTTCAGATCAAGGTTAGAAAAATCCTTCTTGGAGAGCTTATTGATTATTACAGGATCACCCTCCATGACTTCTGAATAAGTTAGATTAAGCCATATCTTCCTGGCTTTTTCCAGCTCATTGGTAGTGACAAAAGCCGCGTTCATGGCACCTATTGACGTGCCAGAGACCGCATTGAAACGGAGGCCGGCCTGGGCCAGTGCGTTCCAGACACCTACTTCATAAGCGCCTCTTGCGCCACCTCCGGCAAGCGCCAGTGCATATTGTTTTGAAATGTCAAACTGCAGTTGCATATTATTACCTCTCCCAACGTACACACATTGTAGCATACTGGCAGTTATTTGTTTTCTATATTTTATATTCAAGAATTGTAGTATCAAACAAACAGCAGATATAAAATGCGGACTTCGTTGTTAAATGAACCAAAAATTGTGTCGGGAAATAGTGCATTATTGCCAATTTCCAGAGGCTGTATTATAATGTGTTAAGCATATTTCTGTGCAAACGACTGTAGATTATAAGAGGTAAATATATATGAACGAGCAATTAGTAGAACTTATCAAGAATGCAAGCGGCGGAAACGTTGAGATCACGCCCGATACCAATCTTGCGATGGATCTTGGCCTTAAGAGCATTGACCTTCTTGAGCTGGTAACTGACGTGGAGGATACTTTTAATATCGAAGTATCTGACGAAGCAGTGGAAACGATCCATACTGCTGGCGAGTTGGATGCCTATATCAAGGAGATGCTGAAATAACGATTTGCAAGCGAGATCGCTGGCTGCGGAACAGTTCTGAAAGATCAGGACCACCAATAATCGATAGAATGTGATGTTTGTGAATCAGAAGATGCCGAGGATTTGAGATTTCCTCAACATAAAGATTTCCGCAAGAGATTAGATGTGCTTACCCCGGCTTTGATGCCGGGGTATTTTTGTTGGCAAAGGCTGTGTAATTATGGAAAAACGCAAAATGCTTCAGAAAAAATGGTTTTTATATATGACGGAATTCTTTTCCGGCATGGGAGTCATGGCTGTGGAACTTGGAGCCAGCAGGCTTCTAGCACCGTATTTCAGTTCTTCTCAGATCGTGTGGACTATCATAATAGGAACCATCATGATAGCTATGGCAATCGGCAATATGTGGGGCGGCAAACAGGCGGATAAGAGCGTAAATCCAGACGGGCTGTATAAAAGGATTCTTATCGCTTCGCTGTGGATCGCTGCTATCCCGCTTTTGGGGAAGTACATCATTCTAGGTATCACTGCGCTGCTGATCGTTGCCGTTAATGAGAACTTCCTGATTATCGCAGCTTTTCTGGCATGTATGATCATATTTGTTTTCCCGCTGTTTTTACTTGGTACAGTTACTCCATCACTGGCAAGATATGCGATGGATAACGTAGAAGAGAGCGGGAAGACGGTAGGTGTGCTTGGCGCCTGCAACACCGTGGGAAGCATTATAGGGACGTTTATGCCTACGTTCATGACCATACCTGCTGTCGGCACAGCAGCGACATTCCTGATTTTCTCCGGGGTCCTTTTAGCGCTGAGCCTTATATATTTTGCAGTTTCAGGCAAGAAAAAAACACTTTGCATCATTGCGGTAGTTGTATTTATATTCTGCTCTGTATTTGGGAATTCAGGCAGTTTCGCCTTCTGGAGGGACGATATCATTTATGAAGGCGAATCCATATATAACTACCTCCAGGTAACGGAGAACGAATACAGTGTCTCGCTGTCAACAAATGTGCTGGTTGGCGTGCAGTCTGTTTATATGAAAGAACCTGGGCTTACTGGGATGTATTATGACTATGCTCTTGCTGCGCCGATCATCGCGGGATATAACGAGAAAGAACATTTCGATATCCTGATTTTGGGCATGGGATGCGGCACATATGCAACACAGTGCAAATATTTTTATCCGGTGGCAGAAACTGAAGGGGTGGAGATAGACCAGAAGATAGCCGATCTGTCCAGAAATTATTTTTCTCTTCCGGACGATGTGCGTGTGACCACTTATGACGGACGCGCGTTCCTTCAGGCTACAGATAAGAAATATGATCTTATCATGGTCGATGCATATCAGGACATAACGATCCCGTTTCAGATGTCTTCCGTTGAGTTTTTCAGACAGGTCTCGGAGCATCTCACAGACGACGGGGCAATGGTCGTCAATCTCAACATGCGTTCTGACGAACCCGGAAACATAAACGAATATCTGTGTGATACCATTGCATCTGTTTTTCCGAATGTCTATACGGTGGATGTTCCCAGAAGCGAGAACCGTGAACTGTTTGCATTTAGTGATGATACACAGATAGACAGGCTCAACGGATTCATCGCTGATGATATCTCACTCAGATATCAGGTATTTACAGTCAGGGATTCCATGAAGCGATATGAAGGAGGATCTCTGATCTTTACAGACGACAAAGCACCTGTAGAATTGCTGGGAATGAATGTCATGGACAGCATGATCGGATCAGAGCTTGAGTACTTTAAACAGATAATCAAAGAAGATGGAATCATGGGACTTATCCGGTCATTTGTCTGAGTCGGACGTGTGCTACATGTTGCCATTTTGTCACTATTATTAACTATCCAATTCCTTGTAAAGGACGCTGAAAAAAACTATAATTGTTACAATATTACTTAAATTGGGGTATTGTTTGCATGAGTGTCACCGCGGTGATTGTAGCCGGGGGATCATCCTCACGGATGCAAGGGGTCGACAAAGCCCAACTGGTATTGGATGGTTGTACAGTTTTAGAACGTTCCGTCAGGAATTTTGCACAGCATCCAGAAATGGATGCTGTTGTTGTAGTTACCAGACCTGACCTGATACCTCTGGTTGAATCCTGGAAAAGCAGATACCCGAAACTATA
This sequence comes from Oscillospiraceae bacterium, assembly GCA_017432285.1. GTDB lineage: Bacteria > Bacillota > Clostridia > Oscillospirales > Ruminococcaceae > RUG11783. The sequence continues at coordinate 68,872 of JAFRJM010000003.1, forward strand.
TGCTGTAGTGCCGGGTGGCAGTACTCGTTGCCTTTCTGTTAAAGAGGGGCTACGTGTCATGCCTGAAGATACCGAATGGGTAGCTATTCATGACGGAGCAAGACCGTTTATTACGGCTGAACTGATCTCTGAAGTGCTAAGATGTGCGAGGGAATGCGGAGCATCCGCACCGGCGGTACCTGTTGTTGACACTATAAAAGAAGCGGACGGCGATGGGTATATAACCTGTACACTGGACCGCTCCAAGCTCAGGGCTATAGCCACACCGCAGATATTCCGAGCCGATCTATATAAAGAGGTCATCGCTGATGAGGTCGACTCATTTGATGATTGTCAGCTGTTTGAAAAAGCGGGATATCCTGTGAGACTGGTTCCCGGTGATGCAAAGAATTTTAAGATCACGACACGAGATGATATTGCGAGGGCGAAACAGCAGATGGGGATCTCTGAATTCCGTATAGGACACGGATATGATGTTCATCGTCTTGTTGAAGATAGGAAACTCATTATCGGCGGAGTTGATATCCCGTTTGATAAAGGGCTTCTTGGTCATTCGGATGCTGATGTGCTGCTTCATGCTATATCTGACGCCGTTCTTGGCGCAGCGTCACTGCGCGATATCGGGTATCATTTCCCGGACACCGATCCCAAATGGGAAGGAGCGGACAGCAGGATGCTGCTTCGTGAATGTGTACGGTTGGTAAATGAAAAAGGTTACAGGGTTGCGAATGTTGATGCGACCATTCTTTGCCAGAGGCCGAAACTGGCGCCGTATATAGATAAGATGCGTTCAAACATAGCTGAAGATATGAAGATATCCGAGGATGCTGTGAGCGTCAAAGCTACTACTGAAGAAGGCCTTGGATTTACAGGTGAAGGCAAGGGAATTGCCAGCCACGCTGTTGTGCTGATAAGAGAAGAATAAAGAAAGGAGAGACAGGGATCTTGAGTTCAACGATCAGAGACATATTATCGATTTTCAACACGTTTTCCTGGAGAGACGCTGTTGATATCATTGTTGTTGCATATCTGATCTACACGGTCATCAATCTGCTGATCCATACCAGAACGGGTCTTTTGATAAAAGGCGCCGTAGTTCTTCTCGCTGCTTATTTCTTGGCCACAAACCTTCAGCTCAGAACGATAAAGTTCCTTATCGATTATTTGTTCAGATATGGACTTGTTGTTCTAGTTGTAATATTCCAGCCTGAGCTCAGAACGGTTCTTGAAAAGATAGGAAGGACCGAGCTGGGACGTTCACTGTTTGTCTCGAGATTTGGGACTTCACAGCAGGACAGCCAGAGGCAGGCGATAGATATCATAACTACTGCTGCCGAGCGCCTGTCCAGCACTAACACCGGTGCACTTATCGTGTTTGAGAAAGAAACACCTCTGGCGGATATCATATCTACCGGAACTACTATAGATGCTGAGGTGAGTGAGGAACTCATCGGCAACATATTCTATAAAGGTGCCCCTCTGCATGACGGAGCTGTCGTCATCAGAAAGGACCGTATCGTTGCGGCAGCGTGCCTGCTTCCTGTATCTCACAACCTTGAGATAAGCAGAGACATGGGCACGCGTCACCGTGCAGCGCTTGGTATCAGTGAGAACTCTGATGCCATCGTTCTTGTCGTGTCAGAAGAGAACGGATTTATTTCAATAGCTCAGAACGGATCGATCGTCCGCCAGCTGGACAAGAACAGAGCATATCAGATGCTCACAGATGAGCTATGTCCGGAGAATCAGAATGGGGGCGAACAGCTTCCTTGGTATAAGAGGATCTTAGACAATGCAAAAGTTTCAAAGCAGTAAATGGCTAACCAGCAAGCCCCATGTCATGGTGGTATCTTTCTTGCTGGCATTTGTTCTTTGGGCAGTCGTCGTCCTTTCGGTCAACAGCACCGGAACCAGGACGATCGACGGTGTTGTCGTACGCATTCCTTCTACCGGAGCCTCTTTCCACGCTCTTGGACTGGAGATCATAGATGACGGACAGACAACGTATACTGCCAGCGTCACCGTGTCCGGAGATCGTGCGGTCATCGGGGCCCTCAATGAGGACAGTTTTACAGTCACACCTGTATTTACGTCTGTCACTCAGCCTGGTACATACACTTTGCAGCTGCAGGCTACAAAGACCAATCAGATGCAGAACTTCACTATCCGTTCTGTGAATCCTGCTGAATTGAGTCTTACTTTTGCTGAAGTGGTAACAGAAAACTTCAATGTCATTCCCGAAGTCACAGGGATATCTGTAGCAGAAGGGTATGTGCTTCAGCCTGTGACCTGTACACCGGGAACGATACAGATCAGCGGAGCAGAGTCCTCAATAGAGAGAATAAGCAAAGTAGTGGCAGTTGCTGCTGTGGACAAGGAATTATCCGAATCGACCACTGCATACGGAAACATTCATCTACTGGATGAGGCCGGGAACCTTATTCCTGCGAGCAATTTCCGTATGGATGCATCTCAGATAGAATTGCTGATACCGGTATATAAGGAAGGAGATCTTCCTCTCGAAGTTGGATTCATCAATATCCCGGAGGGATTTGACACATCATTCCTGAATTACTCGCTTTCACCGGCGACGATCCGCGTTGCATCTACTGAGGAGAATATTGATTCCTTAGGAAAGAGGACGGTCGGATATATAGATCTTGCGAACTATCAGCTCGGAGACACTTATCAGTTCGATATAGTTCTGTCAACCGGATATATTAATGTAGATTCCATAGAGACTGTTACTGTGGCTTTTGATGAGAGCAATCTGTCGTCGAAGAAGATCACGGTCGAGGATATAAGGCTGAATAACGTTCCGGAAGGCGTAGAGGTAAACGTAGCAACAACAGCTATCAACGGAGTTACTGTCATAGGACGGGATGTGGAGTCACTGCTTCCGTCCGGTGTTGTAGCTGAAGTTGATGCCTCAACTATCAATATCAAGCAGGGTAGTTACTCTGTGCCTGTCAGTTTCCAGATACCGTCAAGAGGCGACGTCTGGGTAGCAGGAACATATATGGTGACAATCGAGGTCGGACAGGGATGATCATTGTATCTGATATTCGTCTGCCGTTGGGGAGCGGAGAGGCTGAAGCTGCTGAAGCAGCCAAAGCCAGACTTGGCAACCCGGGAAACGGGGAATATCACGTAAGAAAAATGTCATATGACCTCAGGAGAGGCAACCCGTCCCAGATATGCTCAGTAGTCGCGCGCTTCAGCGATGAGGACTTTGAGAAGGAACTCGCTGAAGGAAAAAAGAACGTGTCCTTTGTCGAACGGAAACGTTTCGCACCAAAGATCGGCCTTGAACCGCTCGCTGCGAGACCGGTGGTAGTCGGCAGCGGTCCTGCAGGATTGTTTGCTGCATATCTGCTGGCACAGTATGGATATCGTCCCATCCTTCTGGAGAGAGGGGCAGATGTTGATTCCAGAGTGAACGCCGTTTCTTCTTTCTTTGAGACAGGTTCACTTAACAAAGATACTAATATACAGTTCGGTGAGGGAGGCGCAGGTACTTTCTCTGACGGAAAGCTTGTCTCCCGGATCCATGATGATCTCTGTGACTACGTCCTTCACACTTTTTATCGGTACGGCGCTCCTGAAGACATTCTGGTAAAATCAAAGCCGCATATCGGGACAGATGAGCTCAGGCTTGTCATCAAGAGGATGAGACAGGCCATAGAGACCAACGGAGGAGAAGTCAGATTTCTGTGCAGGATGGACGATATTTTAACAGACCGCGGCAGAGTCGTAGGTGTGCGTTCATCGATGGGTGATATCCCGGCTCAGGCAGTGGTACTTGCAGTTGGACACAGTGCAAGAGACACATTCGAGATGCTTGCGGGAAAAGGTCTGACGATCACTTCTAAGCCTTTCTCAGTCGGGTTAAGGATAGAGCATCTGCAGGAAGATGTAGACAGATCACTGTACGGCAAATATGCCGGTGATCCAAGACTGCCGGTAGGTGAATACAATCTTTCAGCCAGAGCCGGCGGAAGAGGCGTGTATACGTTCTGCATGTGCCCGGGAGGTGAGGTCGTCCCTGCTGCTTCCGAGATGGGGGGCACGGTCACCAACGGCATGAGCAACCATGCCAGAGACGGAAAGAATGCGAACAGCGCTGTATGCGTATCCATTTTGGAAAAAGACTTCGGTTTCAACCCTTTCAGAGGGATGGAATTCCAGCGCAATCTGGAGAGAGCAGCATTTGCTGCAGCAGGCGGAGAGTATCGCGCTCCTGCTTCAGATGTAGGGTCATTCTTTGAGGGAAAGAAAGGCCTGAAGATCGGGCATGTTGAGCCTACATATGCAAGAGGAGTCGTAGCTTATGACCTCTGGAGAATACTCGGAGACGAGTATTCTGGGGCGATAAGAGACGGAATACTTGCTTTTGGAAAGAAAATGAAATGCTTCGGTGATACTGAAGCAATACTGACCGGTGTAGAGACGAGGACATCGTCCCCGCTCAGAATAAGCAGGACTGAAGAGAGAGAAGCGATCGGTCTTCAGGGTTTATATCCTTGCGGAGAAGGTGCCGGATATGCCGGTGGAATAATGAGCGCTGCTGTGGATGGTCTTCGCACTGCTGCAGCTATAATAGAAAAATACAGACCAGAATAAGGAAACATGGCTATTAGACGATGGATCGAACATCATGCTTCGCCCGAGGTATCTAAGCAGATCGCCGAAGGGCTGAATATCGGGATCCTCCCAGCGAGAGTGCTTGCCGCGAGAGGGTTTCAGAGTGCAGACGATGCCGGAGCATTCCTTAACTGCAAAGGGATGAATCTGGATCCGTATTCACGCATGGATATGGACAAGGCTGTAGCACGGATCAGGGAAGCCATTGCTAATGAGGAAACGATTGCAGTATACGGAGATTATGATGCAGACGGGCTGACTGCAACGACCCTGATGTATCGGTGTCTCAGCGGACTGGGCGGTAATGTATTATGCTCGCTGCCTTCCAGAGAAGGAACAGGCTACGGGCTGTCTACAGACGTGATAGACCACTTTGCAGATATCGGAGTATCACTTGTCGTAACAGTTGACAACGGCATTTCGTCTTTCGAAGAGACTGAGCATGCTGCAAAGCATGGGATCGACATGATCATCACCGATCACCATGTGGCAAGAGAAGAGATACCCGTAGCGGTAGCGGTGGTCAATCCTCACAGATTGGATGACACATCGGAATTTAAGGATATCGCCGGAGTGGGGGTAGCATTGGAGCTTGCTGCTGCTCTGGAAGAGATATCCATAGAGGAAGCCCTCGAAGAATATGGCGTCCTTGCTACGATCGGGACGATCGGGGATATAATGCCTCTTCAGAACGAGAACAGGTTCATCGTTTCTAAGGGAATAAAGTTATTTGACAGATGCGATATCATCGGGATACGTGCTCTCTGCAACGCTGTCGGAATGAAGATAGAGAATATTGATGAGATGAGCGTCGCATACACTATAGCGCCGAGGCTCAATGCTGCTGGAAGGATGGGGAGCGCTGAAGTTGCTCTTTCTCTGCTTCTGACTGAGGATGAGGAAGAGGCGGATCAGCTGGCGGCAAAACTTGACGAGATGAACAAGCAGCGTCAGGAAGTCGAGGCTGAGGCTGAACGGGTTATCCAGCAGTATCTGTGCCGGAATCCAGAAGAGATAGGGAATCCGCTTATCCTAGTGGCAGGCGACAATTTTCACTCAGGGATTATGGGGATAGTGTGCTCCAGACTGGTGGATCTATTCGATAAGCCGTCTATTATCGTCTCTATAGACGGAGATACCGCAAGAGGTTCAGGCAGAAGCATAGCTGGTTTCTCTCTGTTCGACATGATCAGTTCGTGTTCGGACCTCATGGAAAAATATGGCGGCCATGATATGGCAGCAGGATTCACATTGAATGCATCCAAACTGCCGGAGCTGAAACAACGGCTGTTCGATTATTGTGAAGAACACGCACATGAGTTCAAACTGCCTGAGATCCACATCGATGACGAAGTGACGCTGTCAGAGCTCGAAGTCCCGGAGGTGGAGGCGCTCAGCTGCCTTGCTCCTTTTGGAGGCGGCAATAAAGAGCCCAATTTCATTATCAAGAATGTCATCCTGACGGGGATCTATCCGTTAGGTGACAGACATACAAGGATCAGCATCCGTCAGGGGGACAAGCAGGTCTATGCTGCATATTTCGGCGTATGCCCGCAGTCTTTCCCATTCAAGGTCGGTGATGAGCTGAATGTCATCGTCAATCTCAGCATATACCATGCTCAGAGCAGGGATTTTGTATCGCTGAAAGTATGCACGCTTGTAAGGACCAATGTCACCAAAGAGGATATTGATTCCTACGAGGAATACAGAAGGATCTCATTTGCCGGAAAGGCAACGGTTCCCTGCGGAATTCATGTATCCAGGGAAGATGCTGCAGTTGTGTACCGTAAACTGAGACAAAACGACACGCAGCTGTTCTGGGAAGGAGCCCTTGCAGGTACTTTCGGTGATCTGTCACTGGGACAGATAATGGCTCTGATACGTGTAATGGTTGAACTTGGATTTGTTAAGGTGTGTCCGGGAGATCGGACACCGATACTTAAAGTTATTCATGATGCTCCTAAGAGAGATCTTAACGAATCTCCTACATTCAGGGAGATATGTGTCTGAGGGAATATAATTCATGACGTACGAGGTTTTAAAAACTGCAATCGAAAAAAGCGGCAGACCGTATGATCTGGCGCGTATTACCCGTGCGTACAAGTTTGCAGAAGAACGTCATGATGGCCAATTCCGTCGCAGCGGGGAGCCCTATATTGAGCATCCGATCCATGTAGCGCTCATGCTTCTTGAATTAGGGTTGGATGATGACTGCATATGCGCTGCTCTCCTACACGATGTTGTTGAAGATACAGAAACATCTCTTGATGAAGTAAGAAGTCAGTTTGGTTCTGAAGTGTCAGAACTCGTGGACGGAGTTACAAAACTCGGTAAGATCCACTTTTCCAGTTTGGAGGAGGAGCAGGCCGAGAACCTTCGCAAGATGCTTCTTGCCATGAGCAAGGATATCCGTGTCATGCTCATCAAACTGTGTGACAGGATGCACAACATGCGTACGATGGACTCAATGCCGCCGCAGCGGCAGAGGGATAAATCCCTTGAGACTATGGAAGTGTACGCACCGATAGCTCACAGGCTTGGAATGGAAGCTATTCGTGAGGAACTTGAGGACCTCGCTCTGAAATATCTTGACCCTGATGCTTACAATGAGATAAGCAGGCTTCTTGTAGATATGGAGAAGAAGAACGGGGATTTCATTCAAACCGTAACTGCAGAGATCCGTGAAAAACTGGAGCAGAACGGAATTGAAAAAGCTGAGATACAGTCTCGTGTAAAGTCCATTTACGGCATATACAGAAAGATATATATGCAGGACAGATCTATCGAGGAGATCTACGACATATACGCTATCCGCATTCTGGTGGATACCATTGCTGAGTGCTACAACGTGCTCGGAGCGGTACATGATCTGTACCACCCGATACCGAAGAGATTCAAGGACTATATCTCGACGCCGAAGTCCAATATGTACCAGTCTCTCCACACTACTGTAATTGCAAAGAATGCTACTCCTTTTGAGATCCAGATCCGTACTTTTGAGATGCATCACGCAGCTGAATACGGAATCGCGGCTCACTGGAAGTACAAGGCAGGCCTGTCCGGCAAGGACAGCATGGACGAGCGCCTTGAATGGGTACGGCAGCTTCTTGAAAGCCAGAAGGAATCAGGCGACGCTCTGGATATCCTCAGTTCCATAAAGAGCGATCTGGTTCCGGAGGAAGTGTTTGTGTTCACGCCCAAGGGAGATGTCATAGATCTTCCTGCCGGAGCTACAGTCATAGATTTTGCCTACGCCATACACAGTGCGGTAGGCAACAGGATGGTTGGCGCCAAAGTCAACGGACGCATAGTACCGATAAACTATCAGGTAAACTCCAGCGAAGTCATTGAAGTCCTGACCACCAACAGCAAAGACAAGGGACCGTCAAGAGACTGGCTGAACATTGCACAGACTTCTGAAGCAAAAAACAAGATCCGCTCCTGGTTCAAGAAAGAGCGAAAGGAAGAAAATATAGCTGAAGGAAAGCAGCAGTTTGAGAGAGAGCTCCGGAGAGAGCAGATCCAGATACCTCCGGATCAGATGGAGTCATTCATGAATGAACTGGTGCGCCGTCAGAAGGTAAACAATATAGATGAACTATATGCGGAGATAGGCTACGGCGGACTTCCTATGTCCAGGATAATGCCTAAGATCCGTGAGATGTACGATAAACTGAAGAAACCAGCTGCTCCGGTGTTTCAGGAGGTCAAGATCAGCAGGGCCAAGGCTGTGGACGGAGTCATCATCGAAGGCCTTGACAGCTGTCTGGTAAAATTCTCGCGCTGCTGTAACCCGCTGCCCGGAGATGAGATAGTTGGGTTCGTGACGAGAGGACACGGGGTATCAATTCACCGCAAGGACTGCCGCAACGTTGCTATTGCCATGGAATCCGAAGAAGGGCGTGCCCGTCTCGTGAGGACAGAATGGGATGACAGTGCAAATGAGCAGTTCCGCTCGACTATTATCATCCATTGTCTGGACCGTACAGGATTGCTTGCGGATATAAGCGGAAAGTTGTCTTCAATGCATATCCCGATCTACGCACTTAATACCGATGTTTCCACTGATAAAAGGACTACGATCACGACTACTATAGGCGTAAGCAGAAGAGAGCATCTTGATTCTGTCGTCGAGAAACTGAAAAAGGTAAAGTCCGTATTGGATATCCAGAAGGTCAACTGATGAAAGCACTTGTTCAGAGAGTCAAATATGCCAGAGTAACTATAAATGGGAAGGAAACAAGGGAAACAGGTCCCGGACTTCTCATTCTTTTTGGCTGTGCAGAGGACGATTCGATCGATCTTTGTGACAAACTCGCGCAGAAAACTGCGATGCTCCGCATATTTGATGACGCAGACGGAAAACTGAACTTATCTGCCTTGGATCTTGGACTGTCTGCCATGGTGGTGAGCCAGTTCACACTTCTTGCGGACACTAAAAAAGGAAACAGACCAAGTTTTATAGCAGCAGCAAAACCACCTCTGTCTGTGGACGCATATGAAAAGTATGTGTCGATCCTGAGGACCTATCCCTTCAAGGAAGTTAAAACCGGGGAGTTCGGTGCGGAGATGCAGGTTGAGTTCTGCAATGACGGACCGGTAACAATTATGCTGGACACAAAAGAATGGTGAAAAAGCAGGCACGCAGCATTGTTGCGCGCCTGTTGTTTTATTTATAGCGGTGGATTCATCTGAAAGTCCCACAACTAGATGCAGAAATATGATAGAATTTATTCATTATAATAAGATCCAACTGCAGAAAGGGGATAACATGGAATACAAGAAACTGAACGAGAAGAGTAAAGAAAGGTATAAAAAAGTAACTTTGCTCCATTCCAATGACATGCACGGAGATTTTCTGGTGGACAAGGTGGACCAGAAACTGACGGGCGGTGTTTCGATGCTTTCAGGATACCTGACAAAGTGCAGAAATGAAGATCCTAACGTCATCTATGCAATTGCCGGGGACATGTTCCGCGGATCTGTCATTGACAGTGAGTTCCTTGGACTGTCCACTATCCAGATCATGAATCTTCTGGCACCGGACGTCGTTACGCTTGGAAACCATGAGACCGACTACGGTGTGGCTCACCTGCTATTTCTTGAAAAAATGGCCACTTTCCCGATAATCAATGCGAACCTGTATATCAAGCAGAACGATACAAGGCTCTTCAATCCATGCTATATCATGGAGATCGATGACATGAAGATATTGTTCATCGGTATCATAACAGAAGAAGTGATCTCGCAGACCAAAGGAGAGAACGTCATTGGTTCTTTCATCGGCATTGAAGATGCTGCAAAGGAGATCGAGAAGATCTGCAACTCTTACAATGGTCTTGATATAGATCTCACAGTCCTTCTGACACATATAGGATTTGAAGAGGATAAAAAACTGGCAGCTCTTCTTGATCCTACTCTTGGTATCGATATCATAATCGGCGGGCACTCACATACATTTATTACAGAACCAGCAGTCGTAAATGATATCATGATCGTCCAGGCGGGAACAGGAACAGACCAAATAGGAAGATTTGATCTGATCGTTGATACATGGAACGACTGTATCGAAGCCTATAACTGGACACCGGTTCCGATAAATGAAGATAGCTGCCCGAGAGATGAACGTATGGAAGAACTGATCGGTTCTATTAAGGCTAAGACTGACCTTAAATATGCAAAGGTAGTCGCGAACTTTGACTATGAGCTTGATCACCACAGCCGCTGGATACAGACTGAGCTTGGCGGTGTGTTCGCTGACGCGATGAAGGACAGCCTTGGTGTGGATCTCTTCTTCATGGGATCGGGCTCTGTTCGTAAGCAGCATATGGGACCTATCGTTACACTTCAGGATTTCACTGAGTGCTATCCGTACGATGGGAAATCATATGGTGTGAAACTGACAGGAGCACAACTGAAAAAAGCCTTGCTCCACATCTACAGAGATGAAGCCTGGCTTGGGGATCACACAGAGTTCTATCAGTTGTCAAGCGGTATGCATGTCATATATTCGAAATCCAGACATGAACTTCTAAAGTGTGAACTTAACGGTGAAGAAGTCAGAGACGATCAGCTTTATATGGTGGGAATTCAGGAGTTCCACTATAACAATTTGCCTGATTTCTTTAACCTTAGTTATGATGAAGTGATTGCCAATGGTGACCCCATTGTTTTAACTACAAGCGATGTAACAACATTACTTGAGTATTTCAAAAACAATAAACACCTTGGGTTCGGCGTTGATGGACGTTTGGAGGTAGTAGAATGAGAAAACATTATAAGTTTCTTCTGATACTAATAATGTTTGTAGGAATGTCTTTCTCAATAATATGGATTAGCCCGTATCACGTGCATGCTGTTACTAATGGTGATGTATGTCCTGTATGTCATGTTGGAACGGTTTCTGTGTTGGACGTATTTGAACCAGCTTCATGTGAAAATGACGGGTATGGTTATGGTACGTGTAGTGAATGCGGTGAAGTCTGGGAAGATGTTGTCATACCTAAATTAGGACATAGTTTTACTACTCAAGGAGATTCTAGCGCTGCTACATGTACAGAAGATGGATTTGATATAAAATACTGTTCTCGTTGTCGGAAAGAGCAACGAACGATATTTCCAAAATTAGGCCATAATTTTTCAATTTTAGTTTCAGAAGTACCCGCGGCTTGCACTGTTTCAGGAAAAAGAACTTATTCATGCTCACGATGTGGAGAATCTAAAGAGGAAGGGATTCCAGCTTTAGGCCATAATTACTATTCAACTGTTACAAAAGAACCTACTTGTACTGCAACAGGTGTAAGGACTTATACTTGCACAAGAGGAGACAGCACTTATACAGAAGCCATCTCAGCGCTAGGACACAACTACAAGTTAACGGATACTCTAGACGCAACATGCACTGAAGATGGTGAAGAGAAATATACTTGTTCACGATGCAAGAATTCATATACGAAAAAGTTGGATGCTTTAGGACACGATTGGGGAGAAGAGGAAGAATTAGAAGCCACTTGTTTGGATGATGGATACAAAAGAAAAACCTGTAACAGGTGCGAAGAGATAGAAGAGACTATATATCCGGCATTAGGCCATGATTGGGGTAGTTTCGTAGTTATCAAAGAAGCAACCTGTACAGAAGATGGTTTATCAGAAGCAGAGTGCAATCGCTGTGGAGAAAAGGATACTGTAGTTCTCACCAAACTTGGGCATGAATATCCGGAAGATTGGACTGTGGAGAAGGAGCCGACTTATTTCACAGAAGGACTCAGATTCAAATTGTGCATCAGATGTGGCGACCGTATTGAGGAGACTATACCTAAAAAAGACATCATGCCTATCCTTGTTGGTGCTGGTGGCGGGCTGGTGGTAGCTGGAGGTCTGATCTACTTCTTGAGAAAACGTTTCAGGAAGAAAGTCACAGATAAGGTCGACAGACACTGGTTTAAGCCAAGTATAGAAAGAAAAACAGTACTGGTCATTTCTGAAGATGAAAGACTTGTGGATTGTCTGAAAGGCAAAAAACTGCTGGAAGTTAAAACGTGTGAACCAGATGCTCTCATAGATTCAATAGCAGAAAATGAACCTGATCTTGTCATTCTTGATCCATGTGATGAAGATCTGCTGAAGAGACTGCCGGAGATTAGAGAGGAAGCAGGAAAAGCTGCAGCAGACAGCGAAGAAGCAGAAACAGAATCAGCGGAAGAAAATAAAGTAGAAACTGCTGGGCAAGGTGATGATGGTTCTGCAGAAGAAGAGACAGAGCCTGCAGCCTGCAAATTTGGTCTTATACTGGATGAGGAACTTGCTGAAGCAGAAACAGAGCTGATCCGAACATATAAAATGGACAAAGTCATAACGGGACATGTTAAACCGGGAACGAACCCGAATGTAGTCCTCACAAGACTTGTTCTTCCTGCAATGGAGCCTAAAGCGGATTCAGATGATTCTCTTGGTAATATTGGAGCTGTTGCAGACCTGTTGGGTATTCCGTGGATCTCCACGATCCTTGATACGTATGTCGCTGGGCGAGATGTAAAGGCAGTGATGCAAAGCGCTGCGGAGAATCAGGAACTTGGATTGAGCGATGTATCTACTATCATTGCAGATATCGCAGGAGTGCTTGGCTTTGGCACAGTAAGCGGAGTAGCAGGTCTTGTCAGTGATGTGGAAAGCATCCAGGCTGCTCTTGATGAAGAAGCTGGAGCATATGAGCATTCAGAAGGCAAGGATGCTGCAAAAGACATCGTGGATGTCGTGACAGACCTTATGGATTAATCAAATAGCATTATAAAAGCGGTCCGCACTATAGGATGCGAACCGCTTTATCTTGTTGAGATTATTTCCCGGCGAGAGGTGTTCCGAGATCCAAATTGAAGACCTCATCAAGTGTAGGAATAGAATCCGAAGCACCGGGCCTTGTTACTGCTATGGCAGCTGCTTTACTGGCGCGCTGGAGCGCTACTTCAGGTGATTCACCTGCTGCCAGGGTAGCAAGGAAGAATCCCGCGAAAGTGTCACCTGCAGCAGTAGTATCTACGGCTTTTACCGGATAGATCCCGTGGGAGATCCTTTTTTCACCGTCATAATAGACAGCGCCGTCTCCGCCTAAAGTGAGGACCACGATACCGTCCGGATATCTTTCCTTCATGACTTTGCAGATGGCATCTGGATCAGTTTCGCCTGTAACTGCTTTTCCTTCGATCTCGTTGAGGATGAAATAAGATACATATTTCAGGGCAGGAGAATTTGCCAGTTCATCTGTCATAGGGGATGGATTGATAGCTACCTTAAGACCTTTCTGGGCAGCTTTTACAATTGCGTAATCCCTGCATGATGTCTCATTCTGCATGAGCATGAGGTCGCCTGGCTCAAAATGAGCAAGAACCTTATCCACATATTCTTCGGTTATGCATCCATTGGTTCCTGCGAGAATGATGATTGAGTTTTGCCCGCTGGGCACGACTTGAATGATCGCGTGACCGGTAGGCATCACAGGATCTGTTTCGAGGAAAGAAACATCTGCGCCTTTTGCTACCAGCCAGTCTTTAAGCATTTCACCGTCTGTACCGATCCTGCCGGCATGGTATGTCTCTGCGCCTGCTTGTGCAAGAGCTACGGACTGATTCAGACCCTTTCCGCCGCGATGGATGCTTCTTTCTGAAGCCGCTAGTGTTTCTCCGGCCTGAACGAAGTGATCTACTGCATATACATAATCCAAATTTAAAGAGCCCAAGCTTAGTACTTTCATTGCTTTTTCCCGCCTTATTGTTTGTATCTTGAGTTTATCACAATACCTATCCACCCGCAATTGATTGCGATAATCTCTATATTTAGTGCAGAATTGGTGTAGAAGATATACCTTAGTAGTAATTTGGGGCTGTGTTATTTTTTTTAACATTTTGCATGCTATAATTACTCAGGAATCTAAAAAACTATGTTGTTCAACATGTTAGAACAGATCAAATAATATGGAATTGTGAGGTGTAAGAAAATGCCTTTTTGTGGAAATTGTGGAACTGAATTAAAGAATAACGAGGCTTTCTGCCCGAACTGCGGAGCTCCTACAGGAAGCGCTCCGCAGGTTCAAAATGAAGCCGGAATGAATCCTCCTGATCTGAGCGAGTTCAAGGACAAAGTCGGCGATGTTTTCGGAAAGATAGATGATAAGTTTGATTCTGCTACCGACAAGGTCGAGAATTTTGTGAACAACCAGATCGTGAGCCCTCCGGATGTTACACCCGATGCTGATGACGCAGAAGTCCTGTGGATGAACATTCTTGCTTTCTTCATCCCGATCGCCGGATTTATCATCTGGTTCATCAACCGCGGAAATAAACCGGTCATGGCCAAGGGCGTTCTGAAATGGTCCCTCATTGGACTGGTATTCTCCGTTATCAGACGTTTCATTCTGGGCTATTGATCTAAGAGCATATACAAAGAGAGCTGGCAGATACCAGCTCTTAATGTTTTAGAACAGGAGAGAAAATATGGAACTGTTTTTGTCTTTTGCACCGTCAAATGCCACCAGAGAAGTGTTACTGAAAGCAGCTGAAGAAGCCAGTGCGCATGCAAGAGGTACGATTCACCGCTATGAAACCCTGCACTCCACGTTGGTCTATCTCGGAGAGGTGGACGAAGATAAGCTGCCTGAACTGCGTAAGATCGTCGGCGAAGTCTCCGAACGTCATAGTAAGCTTCCCGTTGAAGGAGATAAAGTCGTAGTCAGTCAGGATACCAGCATCTATGGTGCATGGGGACTGCTGTATATATGGAAGAAGACAGACGAAGTAGAGGCACTGTATCAGGATATGGTAGATTCGCTTACCAAAGCCGGATACCTTAAGAACTACAGCAGAGATTATTTGCTGCATTCCACCCTGTACATGCAATATTTCCCGGAAGAAGGTTATGAAAATGCAGCACCGGCTACACCTCCGGTATCGGACTGCTTCGACAGGGTCATTCTTTATCAGGTCACAGAAATAGACGGCCATGTGGCTTATTATCCTTTATACGAGACAAGATTGAAATAACGAAAAAACGGATGGGTTCCAATTAAGAATCCGTCCGTTTTTGTCCTAATCGGATATAATGATTACATGATGTTTAGCAAAAAGAAGATATTCCGAAAAGTATCTGTGATTCTGGCTATGCTATGTATCTGTATAGCCATGGTTTCATGCGGCGACGATGGTCTGCATCTGAGAGATTACATCGACGGCAAAAACCTGAAAGAACTGGAACTCATCCTTACAAGATCTGAGTCTCCAAATGTCACATGGTATATCGCTTACTCTGAAACAGGAAAAGATCTAATTGAAGAAACAGAGGTATCTCCGTTTGACAGTAAGGATTACAAAGTGTTCTCCAGGATAGAAGGTCTTGAAACGCTGCACATACAGCTGGGCGATGATGTCCCTGCAGACGTTACAGCAGACATTCTCGAAAACCTGCCTGATGCGGGAAGTATAGGATTTGCATATTGTCCAAACGCTGATTTCTCTGTATTGAGATCTCACACAGGGTTTGATGAGATCTCATTTACAAACGGGTGTGATGTCTCAACATTGCCAGTGTTGGATGCAAGAGTGCTGGGTTTTGGATATTGCACAGATATTCCATGGGATGTTGTTGGCCAGATGGATAATGTGGAGCAGATCAGGTACAGTTGCAAAGATGTGCTTAACCAGTACGCTTTTTTACAGATGTCTCAGATGAAATCATTAAAAGTGTTGTATTATTATTCTGTCCCCTATGATGATTGGAACTGGGGAGACAACGACGGGGAGTATACACAGCCGCCATATAAGATCTCATCGATGGACGAAGTGGAAGAATGGGTCTTCGATACTATTGCCAGGGAGAGTCTAGAGCAGTTCTTCAGCAAAGCGGACAGGGTCATGGTACTGTTCCCATATATGGAAACAAATCCGGGGACTGGATAACATTGAGATGGCAATACAAAAAGTATAACAGTATAATACTATAAGTATAACATAGATAAATAATTATGATGGAGGGCATTAACTGTGTTAAAAGAATTCAAATTCGACAGAGACGAAAATGTCGTTGAGACTGGGTTTGGAAAAGTTCGCGGCTATCAGTTTGACGGGATGTATGTTTTCAAGGGCATCCCTTATGCTGAGGCAGAGAGGTTCCATGTTCCGCATGCACCTAAAAAATGGGACAAAGTACTGGACTGCTCTATATATGGCTGCGTAAGCCCGCTGCTTCATTTTAACCCGCCGACAGGGGATCACCTCCTGATCCCGCGTCAGTACTGGGTACAGGGTGAGAATTGCCAGAACCTCAACCTGTGGACAGAGTCTATCAACAGTGATGTCAAAAAGCCTGTACTTGTCTGGATCCACGGCGGCGGATTCAGCGACGGTTCTTCTATAGAGGCTCCGTTCTATAACGGGTTCAACTTTGCCAGACACAACGACTGCGTATTTGTATCTGTCAACCACAGACTGAATATCTTCGGGTATATGGATGTCTCTTCATACGGCGAGGAATACTACAACTCCGGAAACAGCGGAATGATGGATCTGGTCGAAGCTCTAAAATGGGTCAGGGATAATATCAGCAAGTTCGGCGGAGATCCAAATAATGTAACTATAATGGGACAGTCCGGTGGCGGTGGAAAAGTATCTACTTTGCTCTCTATGCCTGCAGCAGACGGCCTGTATCACAAAGCGGTCATCATGAGCGGTATAACTACTCTTCATGACGCAGAGGTGCTTGAAGAGCCAAAGGAGCTTGTCGAAGCGATGATGAAGTTCCTGGGATGTGAGACGATCAAAGAACTGGAAAAAGTCCCATTCTTTGATCTGGCATATGCATTCAGACAGGTATCACCGGAGATCAGAAAGATGGGCAAGAGCACAGGATGCATGCCTTACAGAAACGGCGAGTTCACAGGAAACCCATTCCATGTCGGATTCAGAAAAGAGACCATCAATGTTCCTCTCGTGATCGGTACAGCGCTTGGAGAAGGCTTGGCATTTGTTAACAGAGGCATCAAACGTGATGAGGTGTCCGAAGAGGAGGGCAGACGGATCATAGTAGATATGCTCGGAGAAGCAGATGCGGACGAGCTGATAACCGCGTTCAAGAAGGCATATCCAGACAGGAACCCTGTAGATCTTCTTTTCGTAGATAACTGTTTCCGCGCACCTTCTACAAGATACGCAAAGCAGCGCGCTATGGACGGAGGAAAAGTATGGACATACATGTATGCTCTTGACTCTTCCATTGATGGAGGCCGTGTGCCGTGGCACAGCATAGATATCCCGCTTATGTTCAACAATGCAGATTCTGCTCCTGCTGTCTGGAACAAAAACTACACAGAAGCAGCACAGGAAATGATCACGACATCCCTTGGTGCATTCTGCCATAACGGCGATCCGAACACAAAGGATCTGTGCGGATGGGATCCTGTAACTGCAGACAGTGTGCCAACGATGATCATGGAGGAAAGTGGCCCTCGTCTTGGAGTCAATTATGATACAGAGTTGTTGCCGTTACTGAACAAATATGCAGAAAAGCTTGGGAACGGACAGGGATTCAGCTTCGCTACAGATATTTAGTAGCATTTCTTAACAACATTTATACATTTATTGACCGCCTAAGCAAGCATGCTCGTTTGGGCGGTTTTCACTAATATACAGATGTTTTTTGTTCAGAACAGAGAACTTTATTTCCAGACCTTCAGCGTGATTCACTTTAGCATATAAAAGTATAATAATTATATTAAGCATTGGTATTGTTCGGAAAATTATGTGTATTTTATAAAGGAGGCAAACATGGGTGAATTCAGAAAAATAATTACAAAAGCCGGCGAAGTACTGGACTACGAACTTGAGTTTGAAGAAAACACACGTCTGAGGACCGGCGTGCCGGAGAAGATGGGTACAGTTGAGAGATTTGACTATTCAACATCTGTCTATGAAAACGGTGTGACCTATAACAAGACGGCTTATGTATATCTGCCGTATTGCTATGACAAGGATGACAAAGACAGAAAGTACAATGTCCTGTACTTCCAGCACGGCAACACCTGCGAGCCTGCGATGTTCGCAATAGGCGGAAACAAGTACATGTTCGACATGCTGTTTGATTCTGGTGAACTGGATCCGTGCATCATCGTGTTTATCACATACTACATGGATCCTATGCGCGATGCAGATGTCCGTATCCAGACCGGATGGGCAGAGGCAGGGGACGGACTGTATGAAGGTATTCCGCCGTTCTATTACAAAGAGATCCTTCAGGATATCATCCCCGGCGTAGAGATGAAGTACAACACATATCTCACGGATCCTTCTGCCGAAGGCATCAAGGCTACAAGAGATCACCGCGCATTCTCCGGATATTCCAGAGGTGCCATCTGGACCTGGAGGATGTTCAATTACGCGTTTGAGTATTTCAGATGGTTCTGCCCGACCAGCGGTGGTGTTCCGAACAGCGTTCCGGAACCGCACGTCGAGGGAGACCCCAAGCTGTTCAACGTGCCTGATGAGGAAGTTGTAGAGTATATCACTGCTCCGATCAAAGCACACCCCGATCTGCCGTTCTTCCTCTATGTTGCGAACGGAGGTGTGAGAGACGGTATTTGGGTGCGCAAGCAGGTAAAACTTCTCTCTGAGCAGCCGGAAT
This sequence comes from Oscillospiraceae bacterium, assembly GCA_017432285.1. Classification (GTDB taxonomy): domain Bacteria; phylum Bacillota; class Clostridia; order Oscillospirales; family Ruminococcaceae; genus RUG11783. The sequence goes on from JAFRJM010000003.1 coordinate 87,676, forward strand.
TCTCATATGGATCAGATCCTACAAAAAACAATCTGCTGTATTCTCTGTCTGATTACTATCACACAGACTATCTGATCCCGTATTATTTCTGGAACTATCTGAAGATCTTGTTCAAATTATAAGGTGAACGTTTGACCGCCTAAACGGAAGATACTGTTTAGGCGGCTTCTGATTATCTGTTTAAATAGCACTGCTATATCTCGATATGGCATTCATAATATTTTAAGAGAGGGAGAGGAAATGGGCGAATTCAGAAAAGTTATAACAAAACCAGGCGAAGTCATAGGCTATGAGACCGTTTTCGAAGAGAATCCCTATCTGCGTACCGGTGTGCCGGAGAAGATGGGTACTGTAGAGAGATACGACTATTCAACATCTGTCTATGAAAACGGCGTCACTTACAACAAAACAGCATATGTATATCTGCCGTATTGCTATGACAAGGATGACAAGGACAGGAAGTACAATGTCCTGTACTTCCAGCACGGCAACACCTGTGAGCCGGCGATGTTCGCAATAGGCGGAAACAAGTACATGTTCGACATGCTGTTCGACTCCGGTGAACTTGATCCCTGCATCATAGTGTTTGTGACGTACTATATGGATCCAATGCGCGATGCAGATGTCCGCACGCAGACCGGTGGTGCTGAAGCAGGCGACGGTGTGACACCCGGCATTCCGGCAAATTATGATAAAGAGATAGTAAAGGATATCATCCCTGGTGTGGAGATGAGATACAATACATATCTGACCGATCCGTCAGAAGAGGGTATCATTGCTTCAAGGGATCATCGTGCGTTTGCAGGCTACTCAAGAGGATGCGCATGGACCTGGAGATTCTTCCACTACGGTTTCAAATATTTCAGATGGTGGTGTCCTACAAGCGGAGGCATCGATTGCGATCAGCCAATACCTATGCCGCCTGACAGCCGTCCCGGTCCGTCGAATACAGATGAGGAGATCGCAGCTTATGTTACAGCTCCGATAAAGGCAAATCCGGATCTTCCGTTCTTTATCTATACGGGAAGCGGGGGAAAGACGGATGCTTTCTGGATGCGCCATCAGATCAAGGTGCTGACAGAGCAGCCGGAGTTCTCTTATGGCCCTGATCCTGCAAAGAATAATCTTCTGTATACTTTGTCGGACTACTACCATACAGACTATCTTATCCCGTATTACTTCTGGAACTATCTGAAAGTCATCTTCAAGATATGATCTCTGTGTAATTCGTTATAGCATTAAACCGCCTAAACGATCTTTTATCGTTTAGGCGGTTTTCACTAATAACAATATTGGTTTTTGGGCAAAATAGAAAACTGTAAATATAAAGCGGTTTGTTTAATTGACTTTACAAAACAAAAGTGAAATAGTGATAGTGTATGGAATATTTTTGTTGATATTGAACAGAAAAAAGGAGGCAAACATGGGCGAATTCAGAAAAGTTATAACAAAACCTGGTGAGGTTTTGGCATATGAGACCGTTTTCGAAGAGAACCCTTATCTGCGTACCGGCGTGCCGGAGAAGATGGGAACTGTTGAAAGATTCGATTATTCGACATCTGTCTACGAAAACGGAGTGACCTATAACAAGACGGCTTATGTATATCTGCCGTATTGCTATGACAAAGACGACAAGGACAGAAAGTACAACGTCCTGTACTTCCAGCACGGCAACACCTGCGAACCTGCGATGTTCGCAATAGGCGGAAATAAGTATATGTTCGATATGCTGTTTGATTCCGGTGAGCTTGATCCCTGCATCATAGTTTTTGTTACATACTATATGGATCCAATGCGTGATGCAGATGTCCGTATTCAGACCGGCCTTGCAGAGGCAGGAGACGGACGCACGCCAGGTATCCCTATGCTTTATTACAAAGAGATCTTAACAGACATCGTTCCTGCCGTGGAGATGAAGTACAACACTTATCTGGTAGATCCGTCAGAAGAGGGGATCATATCCACAAGAGATCACCGTGCATTCTCAGGCTATTCTAGAGGTTCCGCATGGACATGGCGCATGTTCCACTACGCTTTCCCGTATTTCAGATGGTTCTGCCCGACCAGCGCAGGAATTCCCGGAAAAGCGCCTCAGTTGCCGGTACCTGGTCAACGTCTGCGTATGGAGATCCCCAAAGAGGAATACATTGATTATATTACAGCTCCTATTAAAGCAAATCCTGATCTTCCGTTCTTCATTTATGCTGCAAGCGGCGGAAAGACGGACGCTTTTTGGATGCGTGACCAGATCAAGACACTGACCGAGCTGCCGGAGTTCTCATACGGATCAGATCCGAAGAAGAACAACATTCTGTATGCTTTGTCAGATTACTATCATACTGACTATCTGATTCCTTACTATTTCTGGAACTATCTGAAGGTCCTTTTCAAGGTTTAATGTGATCTTTTCATCTCAATCTTCATATTTCCGGTGAAAGGGGTTTGATCGATGGAAGATCAGAGACTGAGCAGATTTACTGAGGAATTCAGATCCGCAAACGAATATGTTCTGGATCCGGGCCGATTCACAAAAGAGACTTTCGATCCGTACAACAGCCTTGTGACTCTCATCACTCTTGAGGTCGAGTTTTATGACTTTCCAAGAGAAGGTGATGTAGTGCAGAAGCAGCTTGATGAGTTGGAAGAGCTGAGAAAGAAACTGGTTCCTGATGAAGACGGTATCAAGGCATGGGATATATGGGGAGAAAAAGTTCCTACATACGGTGAAGTAGGTAGTTTCGAACTGACATATACAAACCCGGATTTCCGTCCTCTGCTGGTGCCGTATCTTTGTGAGAACCAGGATGAAGTAAAAGGAAACATTATCGCTATTGCAGGTGGCGGGTATGTCATGCGCTGCAACGCATATGAAGGGTTCAACATCGCAGAATACTACAGAGATCATGGGTACAACGCATATGTTCTTCAGAGACGTATAACTCCGTATCACCCTGTAAATGCGCACCTGGATCTGCAGCGTGCAATAAGGTTCGTGAGAGCAAATTCGGAGAAATATGGAATCGGCAACACGGATCATATTGCTGCTGTCGGTTTTTCCGGCGGAGGAGCCACGATCTATGGAACTATGATGAGCCATTATGGACATATTCTGCCTGATCAGTTTGATCCATCTTATTGTCCGGACGATGTCGACAGTATCGATTCTGACCTGCAGGCTGCTTTGTTCATCTACGGCACAGGAAGAAGTATAAAGGGAACGGATAACTGCAACATACCCCCAGCGTTCATGGTTACCGGTGAAATGGATGAATACCATGCAGACGTCGACTCGGTAACAAGATATATGGAGATGAAGGAAGCGGGAATAAACGCGGAACTTCATATTTTCTCTGATCAGCATCATGGATTCGGTCTTGGCGACGGCAACTGCGACAGCATGAGATCGGAACCGCATCGGATCCCTGGCGTGGAGGAATGGCCTGAAATGTCTCTGGCATTTCTTGAGCGTACTTTTTCTTAAATTGAAATAATTAATTATAAAAGGAGAGGGAGCAATGGGTGAGTTCAGAAAAGTTATAACAAAACCAGGTGAAGTCCTGGCTTATGAGACCGTTTTCGAAGAGAACCCCTATCTGCGTACCGGCGTGCCGGAGAAGATGGGAACTGTAGAGAGATTTGACTATTCAACATCTGTCTATGAAAACGGAGTGACCTATAACAAGACGGCTTATGTATATCTGCCGTATTGCTATGACAAGGATGACAAGGACAGAAAGTACAATGTCCTGTACTTCCAGCACGGCAACACCTGCGAGCCGGCAATGTTTGCGATAGGCGGAAACAAGTACATGTTCGACATGCTGTTCGATTCCGGCGAGCTGGATCCGTGCATCATAGTATTCATCACATACTACATGGATCCGATGCGTGATGCAGACGCCCGTATCCAGACGGGTATGGCAGAAGCGGGAGACGGTATCTGGGAAGGGATCCCTCCGTTCTATTACAAGGAGATCCTTCAAGACATCGTTCCGGGCATTGAGATGAAATACAACACATATCTAACAGATCCTTCTGCCGAAGGCATCAAGGCCACCAGAGATCACAGAGCGTTCTCCGGTTATTCCAGAGGCTGTATGTGGACATGGCGCATGTTCTACTATGCCTTTGAATATTTCAGATGGTTCTGCCCGACCAGCGGCATGATTCCGTTTATCAATCCAACACCTATTCATGTTGGTGAGCGTCCTAATTTCACAGCCCCGGATGATGAGGCGATAGAATTTATCACTACTCCTATTAAGAATAATCCGGATCTGCCGTTTTTCATTTATGCTGCAAGCGGCGGCAAAATAGACGCGAGTGACATGCGCAAGCAGATGAAGTTGATTACCGAGCTGCCGGAGTTCTCATACGGATCAGATCCGACAAAGAACAACATCCTTTATGCTTTGTCTGATTATTATCACACAGACTATCTGATCCCGTATTATATGTGGAACTATCTGAAGATCATTTTTAAAGCGTAATAAAATATTCAAAACATATGACAAATTGAAAAGGAGGCAAAAAATGGGCGAATTCAGAAAAGTGATCACAAAACCCGGTGAGGTTTTGGCTTATGAGACCGTTTTCGAAGAGAATCCTTATCTTAGGACCGGCGTGCCGGAGAAGATGGGAACTGTAGAGAGATTTGACTATTCAACATCTGTCTATGAAAACGGAGTGACCTATAACAAAACGGCTTATGTATATCTGCCGTATTGCTACGACAAGGATGACAAGGACAGAAAGTACAATGTCCTGTACTTCCAGCACGGCAACACCTGCGAGCCGGCAATGTTTGCGATAGGCGGAAACAAGTACATGTTCGACATGCTGTTTGATTCCGGCGAGCTGGATCCGTGCATCATAGTATTCATCACATACTACATGGATCCGATGCGTGATGCTGATTCCCGTATCCAGACCGGTTTCGCTGAAGCAGGAGACGGACTGTATGCAGGCATTCCTCCGTTCTATTACAAGGAGATTCTTAAAGATATCGTTCCTGCTGTGGAGATGAAATACAACACGTATCTCACAGATCCTTCAGATGAAGGCCTCATAGCCACAAGGGATCATCGTGCTTTCTCCGGATACTCCAGAGGTTCGATGTGGACCTGGAGAATGTTCCATTATGCATTCCCGTATTTCAGATGGTTCTGTCCGACCAGCGGCGGTATCCCAGGCGGTGAACCCAAACCGTTTGATCCTAACTTCCGCCCTGGAACCCGTCCGTTACCAGTGGTTCCTGATGAAGAAGTTATCAAGTATATGACTGAGCCTATAAAGGCAAACCCCGGTCTGCCGTTCTTCATCTATGCTGCGAGCGGCGGTATGAGAGATGGCCCGGGAATGCGCAAGCAGATCAAGCTTCTTTCGGAGCAGCCGGAATTCTCATATGGATCAGATCCTTCGAAGAACAATCTTCTGTATTCTCTGTCTGACTACTATCACACAGACTATCTGATCCCGTACTATTTCTGGAACTATCTGAAGGTCATTTTCAAAATATAAGATGATCTACAAAAACGCATAGTATTATTGAAATATACAAGGAGATTTAAAATGGGCGAATTCAGAAAAGTGATCAGCAAACCGGGTGAGATCATCGATTTTGAGACAGTGTTTGAAGAAAACCCTTATATCAGGACCGGTGTCCCGACGAAAAAAGGAACCGTAGAAAGAGTGGATTATACCACTTCTGTTTACGAGGACGGAAAGACTTATGAGAAGTACTGCTATGTTTACCTTCCGTATGGATATGATCCGGAAGATAAGAGTAAGAAGTACAATGTCCTGTATTTCCAGCACGGCAACACATGCGAGCCTTCGATTTTCGCCATCGGCGGCAACAAACCCATGATCGACATGCTGTTCGAGTCAGGCAAATATGAACCCTGTATCATGGTAAGCATCACATATTATATGGATGCTATGGGTGATTCAGCAGAAAGACTCATCACCGGCATGGTTCCTGCAGGAGACGGCGGCTGGCCGCACATGAAACCGAACTATCACAGGGAAGTTCTCGAGGATATCATTCCTGCAGTCGAGATGAAGTACAACACCTATCTCACGGATTCTTCAGCTGAAGGGATCAAGGCAACGAGAGATCACCGTGCATTCTCCGGATATTCAAGAGGATGCGTCATGACATGGAGAATGCTCTACTATGCATTCGAGTATTTCAGATGGTTCCTTCCAATGAGCTGTGTGACACGCGGTGAGCATGTTATCGGTGATCCTATCACCAGAGAAGAAGCGGTAGAGTACATCACCACTCCTATCAAAGCTCATCCTGAACTTCCGTTCTTCATCTATGCAACCAACGGCGGCAAGGAAGATGTTGTGGAAATGAACGAGCAGATGAAACTGCTTACCAGAGAGGATTGTTTCTCATACGGAACAGATCCTGAAAAGAACAATATCTACTTCTCAGTGTCTGACTTCTATCACACAGACTTCCTGGTACCGTATTATTATTGGAACTCATTTAATGTTCTGTTCAAAGGTATATGAGAGTCTATTGACCGCTTTTTGCTGTTTGAGAGGTGAATAATATGAAAGAATACAGAAAAGTAATAACAAAGCCCGATGAGGTTTTACCTTACGAGGTCGTATTCGAAGAGAACCCCTATCTGCGTACCGGTGTGCCGGAGAAGATGGGGACAGTAGAGAGATTTGACTACACGACATCCGTCTATGAGAATGGCGTAACCTATAAAAAGACAGCATATGTATATCTGCCATACTGCTATGACAAAGATGACAAGGACAGAAAGTACAATGTCATGTATTATCAGCACGGCAACTACTGCGAGCCTGCGATGTTCGCGGTAGGCGGAAACAAGTATATGTTCGATATGCTGTTTGATTCCGGTGAGCTTGATCCCTGTATCATCGTTTTCATAACATACTATATGGATCCGATGGGCGAGGCAGATGAGAGGACGCAGACAGGTGGAATTACTGCAGGCGACGGCTGGACAGAAGGAATCCCGGGGAATTATTACAAAGAGATCGCGCAGGACATCATTCCTGGCGTAGAGATGAAATATAACACTTATCTTACTGACCCGTCAGAAGAGGGTGTCATAGCATCGAGAGACCACCGCGCACTTGTAGGGTATTCCAGAGGAACTGTATGGACATGGAGAATGTTCCACTATGGATTCCCTTACTTCAGATGGTGGTGCCCGACGAGCGGATTCGTTGTATGCGATAAACCTGTTCCGATGCCTCCGGGAAGTGGTCCGATGCCGGTCATCTCTGATGAGGAGGTCATAGATTACATCACAGCTCCGCTCAAAGAGTATCCTGATCTTCCGTTCTTTATCTATGCAGCGTGCGGCGGCAAGATGGACGGTGGCCCCTGGATGCGCAATCAGATCAAGCTTCTGACTACATTGCCGCAGTTCTCATACGGATCAGATCCTTCGAAGAACAATATCTTCCTGTCTCTTTCTGATTATTATCACACTGACTATCTGATCCCGTATTATATGTGGAACTATCTGAAAGTGATCTTCAAACTATAAGGTAGCAATCTGTTTTAAAGAAACACAAAACAAAAGCACCTGGAATACAGTACGAACTGTATCCAGGTGCTGTTTCTACATTAGAAATTATTCTTCGGGATAGTGAATTCCCTTATTCTTTGCAACCCAGATAATCATGATCAAGATTGAGGCCGCCATGGGGAGAGTGCTATACAAGAACAGTTTGGAGTAGCCGACAGCTTCAGCTATCCGTCCGTTTATCATACCGCCTAAAGTAGTTCCTCCGTCATAACCTATATAACAGGATGAACTTGCAGCGCCTCTTCTGCTGGCCGGTGTGAGTTTCATGACCAATGCCTGAAGCAAAGTGTGGGCAGATGAGAATCCTGCAGCGCTTAGCACGGCGCAGAACCAAAGCTCCCATTTTGAGGAGACATTGGATATCAGCAGAAAATACACAATATAGATCATGAAACAGGGGATAATGACTTTGGGCATTCCGTATTTATCTGAAAGAGTTCCGGTAAGAGGTCTGAACAAGACAAGACATATAGCACTGATAGTGTAATAGAAACTTACGCCTTCAATACCTCTGTCAGTTGCGTGTAGAACAAGGAAACTGGATACCGCAGATGAGGATATGGCTAACAGGAACAGAAGACATACAGGAACTGTCGCTTCAACAGCAAAGATGGAATGCAGATTGATGCGGAAAGGCTTTCTCTCATGCTCGCTGTAATCCATTAGGAATCCCATGCTGGCAGCAAGAACAATAAGGAATCCGGAAACGAAGTAGACAAATCTATATCCAAACTGCTCTGAGAGGCTCAACCCTATTCCTGGGGCCAGAGCCTGAGGCAGAACATTGCTTAAAGTGTATGTTGCAACACCGCTGGAGAGCTTTTCTTTTGGAATGGATCCGGAAGCCATAGCAAGACAGAGAGCGGCCTGGCTGCCGTATGTTATTCCGTGCAGCATCCTGAAAAAGATGACCCAGCCTATGCTCGTCGCGGAGCCATAACCAAACATGCAGAGCGCATTGCCAAAAGTCAGAAAGATGAACAGAATCTTCTTGTTAAATGCATCTATAGCAGGTCCGGAAACCGGTCTTGCAGCAAGTGCTACCAAATAAAAAGCACTGGACACAAATCCGATCAGCGTATCAGTAGCACCCATAGAACGGCTATACAGCGGAAGAAGGGTATTTACCATATAAACTCCCGCAGATGAGAGCATATGGGAGACAAATAAAAGTATGAAGTTTCTTGTCCATATACTGGACTCGTTTTTGCTTAGATCCATATAAGTCTCTCGATTCTATATAATAGCAGCAGACTGGGATATACTGTTTTGCTGCACTCAAATAATTGTACCATAACGGGACAAAGAAATGGAGTGCCGGACTTTCCGGGTGTGTTAAAATGTGATTATATTACTGCTTTGAAAATACAGTATTTGCCGAGAAGAAATGCCCGGAGGAATAGGCTATGAGAATTGATTTGAGAAACGGATGGCAGGTTCTGCAGGATGTTCATGACAACGGTGAGAACTGCAGATTACAGGAAAGAACAGGGGCAAATACGGATATAGGGGAAGCACTCTCAGATTGGGAACCTTTGAAGGAACTCAAGCAACTCCAACTGATTTTCGATGAGCACCCTTATTACGGAAGGCAGCTTCGGTATTTCAATCAGGCGCCATGGTGGTACAGAAAGTTCATAACTGTTCCGGATACTAGGTACGGGCGGTATATCCTTCATTTCTCGAACGTTGACCAGTACTGCAAAGTGTGGTTCAACGGACAGTTCGTTTCCGAGCATGAAGGGTATATGCTGGCTTTCGATCTGGATGTGACACCTTATATAAAGTTAGGTAAGGAGAACCTTCTTGTCGTCAAAGTGTGGTCCCCATGGGATTCTGAAGTAGAAAACGACAATTTTGGTTCCCGGACATTCCGTATCGAAAGGCGGATGGTGAAGGGGACTTACGAGCATGCGGACGGATTTATCCAGCGAGATGTCAATCCGATAGGGATCTACGGAGAAGTATATCTCGAGATGTACGATGAGGTGCGCCTTTGTGATCCCGATATACGATATGACCTGGATCTTTCATCAAAAACAGCAATAGTAACGGCGGAGTCAGGCATCGATATGGTGCTTGATGGCGAATATACTGCTTCTATAGTGATCTCGGACCTTGAAGATGGAAATGAAATTCTACGCTTGGAACAGCCTCTTTCAGGCGATCAGCTGATGATGTCAGGACAAACACTGCCGCTTGATCTCTGGTCTGTGTGGGATCAGGGAAAGCCTAATCTTTATAAGGCCAGTCTGAAGGTTAGCAATGGACAAAGGGTCTGTGATGAGTACTCGATCGTTCTTGGATTCCGTACTATAGAGCTGGTGCGCGACAGGGAAAAGACGCAGGCGGTACTTAATGGAAGACCTTTCTATATCCGCGGCACATCGTATTTTCCGGATGTATATATCTCGAACATGACGGAGGAGAAGTACCGCAGAGATCTTCTGCGCATCAGGGAAGCGGGATTTAATCTGATTCGTGTACATGTACACGTAGAGCAGCCTGCTTTCTACGAGATCTGTACAGAGCTTGGTATCGGAGTTATGCAGGACAGTGAGTTCAACTGGGCTCATCCCACAGAAAGATCATATGAGGACAGGTTCGTAGATATTTATTCAAAAACGATACGTATGCTTAAGCATCACACTGCTATCTTCTTCTGGGTATGCCTGAATGAACCTGGATTCATGACTCCAGCAGGAATGCACTGTGATCTGATGGATGTCTCTCCGGGACCTGCTCTTTATGAGAACGCAAGGAGGATCGATCCGAGCAGAAGCGTTATAAAGGGTTCATGCTGGGAAGAGGATCTGTTAAGCGGAGATTCGCATAACTATCTGGGTTCTCTGGTTGCAGAGGATACCCATTACAGTGATATCTACGGGACGGTAGAAAAGTTCAACACAGAATACGGCTTCGATGCTCCTCCTGAAGCTGATGTGCTGGCTACAGATCCCCGTTTGTACAAGAGGCTGGAACAACTGATCCCCAATATTGACGAGATACAGGAATATCAATACAAGCTGCTCAAATACTACACGGAACATTACCGTATGCAGAAGCACTCACCCAACAACGGATACATCCAGTTCCTCTTCAGCGATCTTTGCCTTCAGAGCTTCTATGGCATTTACGATCATCTCGGAAATCCCAAGAAGGGCTTGAAGGCGATGGAGGAAAGCAACAAACCTGTCGGGATCTTCCTGAAGTATTTCAAAGATCTGGATGAGATACATCTTGTGAACGATCTGCCTTCAGCACTTGGGGAAGTGACCGTGGCATGGTGTGTAAGCGATGAAAATGGAACTATACTTTGTTCAGGCGAAAAGACCATAGATGTTCCTGAGGACTGCAATATAACCGTATACAGATTTGAAGAGAGTTTTCCGAATGCAGATACATGTGTTTTATCAGTGATGCAGAACGGAAAAACACTTTGCTGCAACGAGTATCACGATCTGTTGAAGATGCCCCCTCACGTAAAGGGCCATCCCAGTAGACTGGATCATGAGATTGGATGCAGGCTGTATTGGGCAGAATAAGCAATTATTTATAGCCAGATAGGAGAAGAAAAATGAAACTGGTATTTATCATCGGCAGCGGAGCCGTCGGCAAGATGACTGTGGGTCAGGAGCTGATGAAATTGACAGGGCTCAGGCTGTTTCATAATCATATGGCAATAGAGCCTGTCCTGGCAGTTTTCGGAACATTCAACGGAAAAGTCGTTGAAGAGATCAGAGAGACCATTTTCAGGGAATTTGCAGCCTCAGGCCAAAAGGGAATGATCTTCACATACATGTGGGCATTCGATCATCAATCCGATTGGGATTACATAGAGCATGTGAAAGAGATCTTTGCTCCTTACGGGACAGAGTTCTACTACGTCGAGCTGATTGCGCCAAGAGAGATCCGTCTTGCCAGAAATGCTACGGAAAACAGGATACTTAACAAGCCTTCCAAAGCCGATATAGAAAAATCCAATGAGCGTCTTATGCAGGAGGATTCCTATAGACTAGTAAGTTACGAAGGAGAGATACCGTTCGACAATTATCTGCGGATCGACAACAGCAATCTTTCTGCTGAAGATACAGCAAAACTGATACAGGAAACTTTCAGTCTGTGATACACTAAAATACGTGCTCAGAACACACAATACAAGCATGAGGGATTGAATGGCCAGAACAAACAACAATAATACTATAGACTTAGTCAGCGGACCGATATTCTCCAATCTTATCCGGTTTGCTATCCCTATATTATTCGGAAGCATCGTAACACAGTTTTACAATGTAGCCGACTCTATGATCGTAGGGAGGTTTATAAGTTCAGAAGCACTTGCAGCAGTTTCCGCAAGCGCTCCGATAGTCAGTATCATCAATTTGTTCGCTATAGGTCTTTCTTCCGGATCCAATGTTGTCATAGCTCAGAGAGTCGGATCAGGTAACCATGACGCTCTGCAGAAGGCAGTTTCGACTGTTTCTTTCCTGACATTAAGCTGTTCTGTTTTCATTACAGTGCTGGGACTTGTTATCAGCCGTCCTATGCTTGCTGTCCTGAAAACGCCGGAAGAGATAATGGACGCCTCTACGCTCTATCTGGTTATCGTTTTTCTTGGAACTACAGGGAACCTTATATATCAGATGGGAACAGGTGCCCTGAGAGGAATGGGTGACGTAAACTGGCCGCTGTTTTTCCTGGTTATATGCAGCGTTCTGAACATAGTGTTCGACCTCATTGCCGTTCTAGTTTTTAATCTCGGTGTCGAAGGTGTTGCTGCAGCTACGGCGATATCGCAGCTTATATCCGGGGCTGGAATAATATACAGGATAAACAAAGGCTACTATGGGATAAAGGTCGGTCTCTCCGAGTTGAAACCGGACAGATACGAGCTTGGCGAGATCGTCAGGATCGGATTGCCTGCTGCTATCCAGAATATCGGCAATACTCTCGCCAGCATGTTCGTTCAGTCTTCTGTAAACACATTCGGTTCAACATTTATAGCTGCCAACAGTATTGTGAACCGTGTTGATATGATGCTGTATATACCTGTCGATGCTCTCAGCACTGCTCTCTGCACGTTTGTAGGGCAGAACATGGGAAGGTTTCAGCTGGACAGGATCAGAAAAGGCATCAACTTATCGATAGCCACACTGTCAGTGATCGGAGTCGGGCTATGCGGTACACAGATAGCTTTCAGGCACATCCTCCCGACGCTTTTTACAAAGGATATTGATGTTTTGGATATCGCAGCGGACGGATTATTTATCATGGCGTTCCAGTGCCTTTTCTACTCCATTGACCGTTGTCTGGTAAATGCGATGCGTGGGGCAGGGAAATCCGTGGTTCCTATGATCACGGCGCAGTTTGGCGCTTTTTCAAGAATACCATTGTCGTACTATTTAGGAGTCAAGACAGGTGACTGGCACGGTATTTTCTGGGCTATGCTTATCGCAGCATTTTTGCGCAATGCGGCAATAACCTTGTACTACTTCTGCGGCGGATGGAACAGAGTTGTAAAGCAATATGAGGAAAAACATCCTGAGCTTTTTGTTGACAAGAAGGAAGTAATTTAGAACGGTCAACTAATACAATTTTAGCTTTTAAATACGCTTGCCTAGTGTTTTATCGATGGCAAGCGTTTTTTATTTGAAGAGTTGACATCATAAATACTTCGTGATACGATGTATATCATAAAAGGAGGTATGCCATGGATATTCAACTTAAACGTGGCCTTTTGGATGTCTGCGTTCTGGCTGCTATCAAGGATGAAGAAACATATGGCTATAAGATCATTAAGGACATGAAGCCATATATTGAGATGTCGGAATCTACTTTATATACCATTCTTAAAAGGCTTGAAGCAGCGCAGATGGTAAATATTAGAAGCGCAGAGCACAACGGAAGACTGAGAAAATACTACAGTATTACGGAAACGGGATTAAAAAGGATCGATGAGTTCAGGGACGACTGGAAAGAAATCATGACTATATACCGTTTCGTTTCAAGGGAGGATCAAGATAATGAGTAAAACGGATTTCCTGATTAAATTGCGTGAAATGTTATCCGGATTGCCACAGGAAGAGGTTGCAGACCGTTTGATGTTCTATGGTGAGATGATCGATGACCGAATAGAAGAAGGATTGGCAGAGGAAGATGCAGTAGCTGAGGTGGGCTCAGTGGATGAGATCGCAGCTCAGATCCTTGAAGAGGTACCGGTCTCCAAAACTGTAAATGTGGATGAAAAAGAAAAAAGGGAAAACAGCTATTCGGATTTAAAAAACGAGACGATAGATATAATTGAGGATTTCAGAAACATTGAGATCAGATCAGATACAGCAGATGTAGCTGTTCATTGTTCTGATGATAACAATTGCAAGGTTACCTTCAGTAATTGTTCCAAACAGAAACATAGTGTTGAAGTACAGGACAATACTCTTTATATAAAGACGACAAATACTGGGAAGTGGTATGAACATATCGCATTCTTTTCTGTCAGAGCTCCTAAGATCGACCTGTTTTTGCCTCGTTCAGATTACTCATCGCTTTTAATCAACACCAATGTCGGTGATGTTGATGTAAAAGAGGGGATATCCTTTGCGAATATAAATGTATCTGTTGTTACAGGAGATGTAAGCTGCTGCGCTTGCGCTTCCGGTTCACTTAACGTGAAATCTACAACAGGCGATATATCGGTAAAAGACATTTCCAGTGAAGAAATCGGTCTGCAGACATCAACCGGAGATATTAGTGCATGCTCAATAAACTGTACCGGGAACATCAATATCGATGTATTCACAGGAGATACGGGGATAGAAAAAACCGCATGCAAGTGTGTAACGATAAACGGAGCGACAGGTGATATTATTCTGACAGATGTAAGGGCGGAAGAAAAAATCACTGCCAAAAGCAGTTTCGGTGACCTGAGACTAAGGAAATGTGACGCTGCAGAACTGATTCTTAATTCCGGTGTAGGTGATATCTCTGCTTCTTTGCTCACGGAAAAGAGAGTCATCGCCAAGAGCAGTCTGGGCGATGTAAGAGTTCCTAACTCAGTGAGCGGCGGTATATGCAATGCCACAGCAAACACCGGAGATATTAAAATATCGATTGAAAATATTTAAGGGAACAAAAATTCTATATAACTAAACACCTATTATGCGTATGACTTCGTATAATAGGTGTTTTGCTAAACTGAAAAACCGTTCTTATGTAAGTGCAGCTGCCAGTAGGTTGAGCAGTGATCACGTGAATATATAAGACGGAATACTGCGCTAATGTATCCTGGGGAAAAGAGTCAGGAATAGAAAAAGCTCAACGCTTTTCGTAAAGCGTTGAGCTTAAGTTTGATGCGGATCAATCTTCGTCGAATTTCTCTCTTGTGAGTTTATATACTTCGAAATCGAACGGAAGACCAGGATCATTGTAGTGTGACAAGGCTGCCGGTTTGTCTTTGATAGCAAATTCTTCCACGAATTTGGCTGCCCACTCTCTCTGTGTGTCATCATCTGCATCGGGCGGACAATCATTGGCTGGAACATTCATGAGTAGTTTATCGCCGTACTGCTCATATATCAGGTGATAGTCGTTGATAGCCATACCGTCCCAGCAGTCCCAGCCTGCCTCTATCATGCATGGAATGAGTCTTTCGACTTTACCGCAGGAATGCAGGTTGGTGAAATATCCCAGACTGTGGATATGGTCTGTGACCTTTCTCATATAGGGAACAAGCATCTCCCTGACTATTCTCTCGTTGAAGAAAGGCCCATCCTGTGCACCCCAGTCATCATGGATAGTGATGCCGTCAACGAGGTCGCCATAATATTTGTAAACGTGGTCGACTACATCTATCCAAAGATCTGCGATCTTGTCCATCAGTTCCTTTACGTCGTCTTTTGTTTTGCGATTCATAAGAGCATATGCTGCAGGACCGAAATCCATGAAAGAGATCAGTCTCTCAAAGAAACCAGTGAGGATACAGAAAAATTGAGGCCTGGTACTTTCGGCAAGATAGTTTCTGTCAGATTCTGCACTGCCTTCCCAGTCCCAACTGTCGACATCGGGGAATTTAATGATCTCTCTCCATTGTGTAACGTCTTTTAATGTTGGGTTTCCGGGTCTGACTATAGAACCGTTGGCAGATGGAACGAATTCCCAGTCTATGCCAAACATATCGAGCCCGCCTACAGGTCCTTCATACTTCTTTCCTTGCATGACCATGGCTCTTGCGGGGTTGTCAGGAAGGAGCTCCGGAAGGAAATTCATCTTGTCGTCAGCCTTGGGCATCCAAAGCTGTTTATGCTCCATGGCTCTTCGGAAATTCTCTCTTGCTGTAATAGGGGAGGCATATTCTATCATCAGACGTCTGCCTTGGATATATTTAGCGTTTTCTATCTCTTTGGGATCAAATTTCATAGTAAAAAGTCTCCTTTTGGTTCCTCATCTTATGAATATGATAATATGATACGACAACATAAGGCAGTTGTGAACATCTAATACCACCGAATATTTCAAATCTGTCAAAACCAGATAAAAAGAGCAGATAACATAATGTTATCTGCTCTCAATCTATCTATTCTTTTATTTCATCGGTTTGCCGAACGAAGTTGAAGCAACCGTGTCCATTATTCCTTAGAAATTAGTCTTCGTTGCCAAATTTCAGTCTTGTGAGACGGTACAGTTCAACATCAAACACAAAACCAGGATCATTGTAGTTAGATAAGGTTGCAGGTTTGTCTTTGATTGCAAACTCATCAGCGTATTCGGCTGCACACTTTCTCTTTGTGTCATCATCCGCATCTGCAGGACAGTCGTTGGCAGGAACATTCATGAGAAGTTTATCGCCGTACAGGTCATATATCAGGTGGAAGTCGTTAATGGCCATTCCGTCCCAGCAGTCCCAGCCTGCCTCTATCATGCAGGGAATGAGCTTTTCGACTTTTCCGCAGGAGTGCAGGTTGGTGATATAACCTAGGCTGTGGATATGATCTGTGACTTTCCTCATGTAAGGGACAAGCATTTCCCTGACTATTCTGTCGTTAAAGAAAGGCCCATCCTGCGCACCCCAGTCATCATGGATAGTGATGCCGTCTACGAGATCACCGTAATATTTAAAGACATGGTCAGCAACGTCGATCCAAAGATCTGCGATCTTGTCCATCAGCTCTTTTACAGTGTCTTTTGTTTTACGGTTCATGAGGGCATATGCTGCAGGGCCGAAATCCATGAAAGATATCAGTCTCTCAAAGAAACCGGTATAGAGGCAGAAAAGAGGGGATCTGTTGTTGTTGGCGAGATACTCTCTGTCCGGTTTGGTGCCGTTTTCCCAATCCCAGCTGTCGACATCGGGGAATTTGATGATCTCTTTCCATTGTGTAACATCTTTGAGTGTCGGGTTTCCGGGACGTACGATGGAGCCGGCAGCAGATGGAACGTATTCCCAATCTATTCCGAACATGTCAGGTCCGCCTTTTGGACCTTCATAAGGCTTTGCCTGTGTGATCAACGCCCTGGCTCTGTTGTCCGGAACGAACTCGGGAGTGAAATTGAACTTGTCTCCAGCCATAGGCATCCACAACTGTTCACGCTTAAGCGCTCTTTTGAAATTTTCCCTTGGGGTTATAGGGGAGGCAAAATCAATCATGACACGCCTTCCTTGAATAAGCTTAGCGTTTTCTATTTCTTTAGGGTCGAATTTCATATATCTTTTCCTCCAAAAATTTTGACGCATTTGAATTTCTTGATTCACTACTTCTATCATACGCTATCTCTAAGCAGAAGTGAACAAAAAACGATACGGCAGATGAGAAGATGCATAGAAAAAAAAGAATTCCAATATATTAGTTCAGTCCAGGTCCTAACCGTTTGTAATGTTGTTTTTTCTTGCAAGTCAATGCAGTTCAAAATGCTCTGTTATACTATTATTTTCCTATGCGGAAAAATGTTCCCAAAAGAACTCACCACTCAGGAAATCTTCTTTTTTGACCATAGCGATGCCGTCTTCATCAATAACCAGACCATGAGTGACAAGTGGTCGCGCAAATACCAGATAGTCTCCATATTCACCGATCATGCGATCATATGCAGACTTGTCGGAAGGATTTTCACTTGTTAAGAAATATATCTCCCTGACCACACCGGTCTTTAGATCGGCAACATAATAACTACTTCCCAAAAGAGACCATTCATCATCCTGATTAGTGACCATCCCTGCGTAATAAGCATAATCATCTGCGATATAGGTGTATTTAATCTGGTTGAGCACGGGCCCGCTGTACGCTATTGGGTAAAGGTCCTCTACAACAAGAGATTCGTTTCCGTCGTGGTCTCTGCACCAAAGAGACCACACATAATGATGTTTTTCTGCTTTTTCTTCACCGTGAATCCTATAGTAGTCTCCATATGAGTTTGTTCCAACATATTGTGCATTCTCAGACACACTGAGTTTGAAGACCGGATCGGTATAGCATAACTCATATTCATCTTGAACAGATGTCAGGGGATCGATTTCTAGGGTGTTCAGATTCAGGATCCAGTACTCGAAATGATCATTCAATTCTTCCGATTCACTTGGAACCCCTTTTACCATCAATTTTGTTCCGTCCAGTGAGATCATCATATCGGAAGAGAAAGACAGGTCAACAGCAGTACTGTACTTTCTCTGACTTATCTCTCCTAAGGATATGTCAATTGTATAGACGAGATGCTCATAATCAAAGCGTTCGGCGTATAATCCTGGTCCGGAAACGTTTGTTGATACAGCATAGATCTTCTCATCTGATCGAATCAGAATCGGAAGACCAGTGTATTCAAATGGAACGAGTTCAAAGGAACGTTCTTTCCTGCTTTTAAAATCGAAATAACGGACAACAATACCTTTTTTCCCATTCTTTTCAATCTTAGAATAGCCTAAGACCGCATCATCATATACATTTGTCCATTGGAAAAGAGGCGTTTTAGACGACTGTTCGTCGATTCGTACAACGTTATATGACCCATTCCAGTAATCATCTCTTTTCACAAATACGTATTCTCTGTCTCTTATATCTGAGGTGCTGCCGTTTTCAGCCAGACAGTACCATTCACCTACAGATCCGGAAAATCCTCTTAAAAGCATGTTTAATGTTTTGCCTTCGCTTAGGGAAGAGGCTTCGGGGATTGGAGTATCGATCCACTCGCCTGAAGTCGTATCAAACCAGATGGTCCCGAACTCTCCGTCAACGGAGGTATGCCCCGGAACATAGAATTTTCCATCATGGATAAACTGTGAACTCGTGCGCCGTCCATCAGGAATGGGGCAGATTACATTTTTCTTTCCAGTCTTGTATTCATATGATTTGAGGTATCTAACGCCAGCATAGTCGCCGGAATAGTATATTTCGTTTTCACCGAAAACATACCCGGATATAGGCTCTCGGTCCTCGATTTTCAGTTCCTCGCCGAAATAAGTCGATTCGTTTTCATGTCGGCTGAGATCAAACAGAAGCGTAAGTGCCTCGCCATCCTGTTTTTCATTGTTGTTTCTTCCACTCATAAGGATGAGCATTTCTTTGGAGCAACTGCCGAACAATGTTAAGTGTTTTTCTTCCGTCTTCATGATCAGCTCTGCTGAGCCTGATTTCAGATTGACGCAGGCAAGCCAAATCGGTTTCTCTCTTAGAGGGTCTTCCTCATTGAGAGAACAATAAATTACATCATCCTGCCGGTCGTAAACGATGGCGCTCTGGTAATAGATATGCCATATCTTTCCGGTTTGGTCTTTAATTTGATAGGTCTCGGTGACCTCCTCATAAGGCGGTGAGATGATGTTGATTCGGCTGTTTTCTTCAGTGCACGCGACAAGTCTGTCACCGGCAGAGAACAGCATGTACTGTTCCATGTAAGGCAGGAGTTGTTCTGTTCCCAGACTTTTTCTTGTCATGTTTTCCGGATCGTACCATGTCGGATAGATACCCCTGTCATCTCTTGTAATACAAAAGAATCCTGTATCTGCAGATAGGACCCAGTTGTTGGTCGTGCCAAACCCCCATTGGGACGAAACCATCTCTAGTTCATGTTTATCAGTCTCAATAACGGAATTAATTGGATTATCTTGTTCAGAAGAATCTTTTTCCGGCGAAGTGGGCATAGTGTTTTTTTCGCAAGCAACAAGAAAAGCAATAAATAATATCATGACTATGACAAGGAATGGTCTTTTTCTTTTCATAATGCTAAGACTCCTTCATTTTCGAGCTTATCGAGGGAGAAAGCTCGAAGTTAAGACCATACTAGCATAAAGGAACATAGATTATATTATGACTTTGTGAAAAAACGTATGAGTTTTAGGTTGGTAAAAGATAGATGTCGCTAAAAAGAAACAAAAAGAAAAGCGCCTAAACTCGGGAGAACCCTTGTTCAGGCGTTTTTTTAGTGGTGCGAGTTTGAAAAAAGGACTATTTTGTTTGACAGGCAGACATCTACTGTTCCAGGTGATTCATTATGAAATGAGTCACCTTATTTCTTGGTAATCAAGGAAGGAAGTAATAAGTTGGAGTGCCTCTTATGGTTAGAGAAATATGGACACAGATTTGAGGCTACAGTATCTGAAAATGACAATGATACATATTCATAATGGTCGATAGTCTATATGCAAAACAGTTATATTAAAGCAAATCACCACCCGATTCCGAGTGGTGATTTTACCTTAATAATGCTTATGGTTTATGGCTGAATTTCTCCCTTATAAATACATGTTAGTATCTGTTGATCTGTTACGGTCCCGTCGTAATCTACTCGTTCAAGATGAAGTACGCTGTTAAATCCTTCTAGTTCATCTGTATCTTTTCCGGTGATCTCGAGAGGCACTGTATCTAACGGACCTTCGTAGACTTTAACCAGCGTTATAGTGCATGAAATACCATTAAATTGCAATCCCATTTCATCTTCGTTTGCTTCCCTTACATATGCAACAGTTAAGCCGTAATCCGACATATAGCCTTGAATGATAGGAACATCCTTA
>JAFRJM010000027.1 GCA_017432285.1 Oscillospiraceae bacterium
CAGATCATCACTGATATGCACACATTTCCATGTCAGTCCCAGAACTTCTCCCAAACGAAGGGAACAGGAAAAAGCCAAATTGATGCAGAGTTCCAGTATAGGATCTTCACATGCGTCAAGAGCTTTCTTCAAATCGTCCAGTTCCCATATGTCCCTGGGTTTTTCCTTGCATTTGGGGAGCAAGACGTGGTCAAACGGATTGGTCTGGATCATTTCCCACCGGACTGCCTGACTAAAAGCGCAGTGCAGCAGTTTATGAATTGTCTTAACCATATAGGGTGTGATCAACTGTTCCTCTTTGGATTTTTGGGATTGATGCACCTTTTTCGATTTTAGAAGCGTCTGGTAATAGTTTTCGATCCAGCGGGGAGAAACATCCTTTACTTTCATCTTACCGACATAAGGGACAATATAGTTTTTGATCACACCCTTATTGGATGCGTAATTGCTATATGACCAGCGTTCTTTCCCGTAGGAATTAACGAACTCATCCAGCAATTCTTCAATTGTTGATGCGCTGGGTATTGATTTCGGCAAGCCTCTGGCTCCTGAATGCTGAACCTTTGATTTAAAAATCTCGGCCTCTGCTCTCGTTTTGAACGTCTCCCACTTTTGCCGGCGTTTTCCGTTGTCATCGGTATAGTTTATGACGACGCAGTACTTGCCATTTCTCTCAATAATTGATGCCATAGCCCTCCTCCTTTCTGTCTATGACCGGGTATTCGGTCTGGTATGAAAGCCACTGGTCAAACGACTCCTTGTCGACATACAGCAGGCCATCCATTTTCACGATGTCAAAGTATTTCTTTTTGTACAGGCGATAGATGTCGTCCCGGGACTGTATTCCGAGGATCTTTCGTATGTCATCGGTGCAGTACGTTGGTTCATACCATTGCTGCGGCAATCTCGGATCATTAGAACGGTATTTTCTCTGCCGGATATACCAATCGATGAACTTCTTTTTAGACACATAAGCAATCCGAGTAGAGACATCTGCCCTCATTCCGTTGCGTTCAATAAAGAGCCCTGCACTGTGAACTTTCATGTGAAGCATTTCAGCAATGTCTCTGGTAGTGAAATACTCATCCGGGTCAAAGTCTTCTTCGTAAACAACATACTTTGACTGGTTGTCATACCATTCCCAGAAATCCGCTTTCTTGATTCGGTACTGATCATTAACTTTCATTCTTTTCAGCTCTGGTTTTTTCGATATGGCATAGGCAGTGACCTGGCTTATATGCAGCATCTTCTTAATCTCCGGGATCGTAAAAGATCCCTTTTTTGATCGTTCCATTTTTGAGACCTCCTTTGTAACTAAAGGTTTACCTCAATCAGAACAGACAGGACTACTATGCGATTCTTCAGATTGCATGCTTGACAAATCTGCCTCAAACCACTTATCGAAACTGTCCTTCGAAATCCGCAGCGTGTTTTTGAATTTGATATAACTGAACGCTCCGCTCTTTATCAACGCATATGCAGTGGGCTTGCTGATCCTCAGGATCTGGCAGATCTCATCAACGGTATATGTTGTTTTCACTTGTAATCACCCCCGTAAAGTCTTCTCTTATAAATGACATACATGTGGCCACTTCTGACCTGGCAAAAATCGCATTGCTGTTCTATCGGTGAATAAGGATCTAGTCTTTTCATAACCGTTTGAGGGTTCAGCAGAAACTCTCTCCTGCATCTCGGGCACAGGCACATCACGATTGCCTGCCTTTCGGCCCGGTTTGTATTTTCATAAATATTCAAAATCTCCTGTTCGATTCTTTCGTCGCCGACCATACCGACCTTTGATAAAACCGCTGACTCGTCGGTAAACAGAACAGTTTGCGTGGGATAAATTGCAGACCCATTTCGAAGATATGGATGCCTATTCACTATCACATGTGGCTTTGAAGCCAGTACCGCAGGCCTTTTACCCACTCTGCAGAATCTGTAGGCCATTGTTCCGTTGTTCTCCTGATATTCAGACATGTATATCACCGGCGCTATGTTTGTTTTGGGTGAGTTTATGCTTCGTGACAGGTCCACGATACAGATGTCACCGAACTTCAATTCAAGCATTTGGCATTTCCTCTCTGTGGACGTCACAATACTTCTGCAGATTTCTGACAGCCTTCTTTATGCTTCTGTGTATTGTGGACTGATTTACTCCTTCATGCTTGGCAATAGCTTTTTCGGAAAATCCCAGCACATAGTGTTCAGTGACTCTGGCTCTCTGCTGCGGAGTCAAGGTATCCAGAGCACTCCTCAGCCAAAGATTGGAAAACTCTTCGCTGACCTTCTCATCCTCAATGAACAAAGTTTCATCTTCAATCGGAGTTTCCTTCATCCGGGATCTCCAGCCGTGCTTTCTCTCATTGCAACGATATCTGGCAATCTCAACACCCATAGTTGTGCTTATGATTACAGCCTCCTTCCAGCATGGGTACTGCTCCGGATGTACGGAAGCAAATTCTTCTTCAGACAGATCGGTAATGATCATCCACTTTTCCGTCCCGGTGAATCCGGGATACTCCTGTTCAATGTTCAGAATCACATAATCTTTTTTCACTTTTTGTCCTCCATTCATTTGTGTTTCAGTAAATAAAAAGGCCCCGGCAAGAGCACCTGAGATCACGTATAGTGATCCCTTGTACTCTCACCGAGGCCTCTCACATATGTGGTTTAACTCTCGGGTGTGTTCAGAAGCCAGCCGGAGGTGGAATTACGCAGCCTGTTTCATCTCAACCATTCTCTACTTGTCTTCTTTAAATTGTCTATATGGCGTCATCCAAGTCGAATGATTCGCCTTTTGGAGCCTTCATTACGATATCCATGCGGCGTCTTGAGACTCTTCTGCGGTGGTATTCCGCTCCGCATCTTGGACACGTGATATTCTGTTCGCCTTTGTCGTTTGCATAGGAAGAGATCAAAAAGCTGCAGTTCTCACAGTAAAACCTCATTACTACGTATCGCTTTATGGGGATATCGCCACTCCGGGATGAACGCCCCCGCTCAATACTCATATTGCAATCGCCTCTGAAGGCGATGCAGCTGGTTTGGCAAAAGTCCTCTGATCCTCGTCTTCATCAAATATGTACCACCAGTTGTTTTCACGGAAAACATACTTGTCGTGTCCGTTGATGTTGACGAGATACTTTTCCTTGACAGTACGCTGTCTGCCGGTAGTCACACGGATCTGTTTGACGTCCTCGACCTTATAGAACTTGCCGTCTTTTTCGACTATATAAGGAACGAGCATGCCATTTCTGTCGCGTTTCACTATTACATCGATCCTGCTCGTCATTCCATATATCATCGCTACCCTCCTTTACGCTGCGGTAATGTTGCCGGGCTTTGGATCATCTCGCAGTGACAATCCTTTTTCAGCCAATTTCTGTCTGATGTGCTGCAGCCGAGTTTTTCTGATTCCCAGAAACTCATCGTACAGTTCTTCAGCCGATATCGTGACCAGATCCTCGACCGAATCCACGCAGAACTCCTTTAGGAGCGTTGTGGTATACGCATTCAGCCCCAGAGTCTCAATTGGAGTCACGCACCTTAACGGCTTTTTCTTTACTTCAAATAGACTCATCCGGCGTTTCACTTCCATCAGGTATTTGCGGTTCCAGAAAAGCATTTTGGCAATCTTCCAGTCAGGCAGATTCCGGATCTCCCCGTAAACATTGATACCGTTTCTTTTCAGCTGGTTAAAGGCAGAGATCGGCAGATCCAGTTCTTCAATTGGCATCCGGTCATAACCGCTGCGGTACTCTTTTCTGGCTCTTTTGAAATACTCTTTATATTCGTTATCTGTCATAGCGGACACTCCTTTTATCGTGAAGCTTTACGGAGGAGGTGCTCCGCCTGAAACCAGGATATGTGGTTTGTATGACGCATCCGCATTTTTCACACTCATACAGTCCTTTGGTTTCCTGCAGATACAAACTGCGGTTTATAGCCCCGCACAATGGACACTCTCGATCATATTCTGTGTTAGTCACTTTTTCCTCCAGTAATTAAACTGCCTTGATCACATAAGTCAGAACGCCCTGGATGTAGAAACTGTCTCCTTCCCGAATCTGAATGTCTGGATATACCGGATTTTCCGCATGAAGATAAGGATGTCCGTCTGCATCATGACGGAGCCTTTTTAACGTATTCTCAGTATTCAGCAGAGCAACTACTATATCGCCATCATTGGCAGTTACCTGCTTGCGTACAATCAGCTGGTCACCTTCTTCGATACCTGCGCCGATCATTGAATCACCCTTGGCAGTGAGGATGTACTTATGTCCTCTTCCGAACAGTGAATCCGGAAGGAATACATATTCCTCGATATTAGCTTCCTGATATGTAGGTGCGCCGCAGGGAACGTCATTAATCAGTTTTTCCGCTCTGTCACCTTTCCAGGAAATATCTGTTTCTGGCCTAAGTAAACCTTGTTCCTTTACAGCAACAAGATATCTGTGGCCGCTGCTTTTGGACAGATTCATCGCTGTCGCAATGTGTCTCGTTGAAGGAAGAACCCCTTTTTTATCCAGATACTGTCTGCAGTATTCTGCTACCCGGTCGATAGTCTCTTGATCCTTGCGTTGCATTGATAGGAAGCCTCCTGAAGATATCTGGGGCACTGCCCCCGCACTAGTGTATTTGTATCATAGCAATGTGTTTTTCAGGAATCAATAGTTTTGCTGCCCCAGATTGAAAAGTTAGTCTTATTGTCGCGTTACGCTGACAATTGTTCTTTTCAATACGACCGTCTAGATGTATAATAGAGACAACGAAAAAGGAGATTTGTTTGTTTCATGGCTGACAGAAGGAAAAGCAAAATCAAACTGATCAAATTGTATGAGATTCTCCGCACGGAGACAGACTCAGACCATGCTTTGACCACCTATGATCTCATAGAAAGAATGGATAAGCTTGGTATTGTATGTGACCGTAGAACGCTCAGCAGCGACATTGATGACCTCAATAGTGTAGGGCTGTCTGTACATGTAAAAAGAGACGGTCATAAAAAGGCATACTATGTCGATGACAACGCTTTTTCCGTTCCGGAACTGAAGATCCTGATCGATGCAGTACAGGCAGCAAGCTTCATTCCAGAAGATATGTCTGCTGAGATCATAGAGAAACTGTCCGCCCTCGGCGGCACACACCGTGAAGAAGTATTGAAGGGAAACCAGGTTGCTTTCAATACGCGCAAGCATACCAATAGAGATGTTCTCCTAACCGTCGGTGTTATAAATAAGGCTATTTCTGAGCACAAAAAAATCTCGTTCTATTATTTCGATTTGAACGAGAATAAAGAAAGAGTATACAGGAAAAGCAAAAGAAGATATAAAGAGTCTCCAGCAGCACTCGTATTCAACGATGATAACTATTATGTTGTTTGCTATTCGACAAAGCATAGAAAACAACTTAATTACAGAGTCGATCGAATGGATGTGGTGCGCATAGAAGAAGAATTTGCAGCTCATGAAACAGGAATTCTGGCAGATAATCTATCTGAGTATACAAAGCAAGCATTTCGAATGTTTAGCGGTGAGCCAGAGGAGATTACTATCGAGTTTTCTGATTCATTAACCGGGGTCATCTTTGATAAGTTTGGAGAGAATACTCATATTGAAAGGCTATCCGATAAGAAGTGCCGAACAACCGTTTCCGTTCAAATCAGCCCGACATTTTTTGGATGGCTGTTTCAATTCGGAAATGAACTAAACGTAGTTCATCCTAATAAACTTCAAAAACTATATAAAGAAAAATTGATGGAAATACACTAAATTCATTAATGTGTCGCGTATTCCTACGTACAGATAATAACAAACAAAGGGGGTGGGATCATGTGGTGTAAGCAGTGTAATCTTGAAACAAACGAAACACATTGTCCGGTATGTGGTTCAGAAACAGTTGACGATATACCGGTTGAGATTTACTGGTGTGAAAGCTGTAGGATCCCACTGATTCATTTTTCTACAGCAGCCGACAGAGGTGTTTGTCCGATATGTGGCAATAAAACACGCTATTTAGCTACCGACCTGAGACCTGTTTTTCCAGAAGAACGATTGCTCCTTGCCGTTTTACTAGAGAAAGAGCCTAGCAGCCTGATGAATAGAACGGTCTGGGCAGCTAACAGCAGATACTATATTGACGGAAATAGCCTCTCAATTCCTGCGAAAACGTTTGCTACTGCTGACACAGACATTATTGTGAAAACAGTAAACGACTATTCTCACGAGATTGATTATTCTTTCTTTTTAAACAATATGGATTTGTTTATCCGGGCTAACCAGCATAGGTTGGCTTACCTCAAAGATGAGGCATATGTTTTTGTTAGAAAGGCTGCTTCTAAGTATAAAGAAGAGAATATTGTTATTTCGTTTTCTGGTGGCAAGGATTCTACAGTAACTGCGGATATTGTAATTAAGGCCTTGAGCAACCCTAACCTCGTACATATTTTTGGTAATACAACTTTAGAGTTCCCCTCAACCATTGAGTATGCTGCTCGTTATCGCGATTCTCATCCATTGGCGATCTTTCAGGTAGCCAAAAATGATGAACAAATATTCTATGATGTTTGCGAAGACATTGGTCCTCCTGCTCGGATGATGCGTTGGTGCTGTTCTATGTTTAAGACTGGACCAATTACCAGAGTCATCAATAGCATGTATCGCAACCAGCAGATTCTAACTTTTTACGGAATTAGAAAGTCTGAATCTGTCAGTCGCAGTAAGTATAACCGGATAGAAGATAATGCTGAATCTGTCAAAATCCAGCAGCAAACAGTCGCGTCACCAATCTTTTTCTGGAAGGATATAGATATCTGGTTGTATTTATTGGCAGAAGATATAGATTTTAATTCTGCTTATCGGCTAGGGTATGATCGTGTAGGTTGTTGGTGTTGTCCGAATAATAATCAGCGGGCTCAGTTTCTCTCTAGGATATATATGCCAGAGCAATCTAAAAAATGGAGAGAATTTCTTATTGATTTTGCAAAAAAGATTGGCAAGCCCGATCCTGATGTCTACGTTGATAGCGGTAAATGGAAAGCTCGACAAGGTGGTAATGGTCTAGCTTCAGCAGGTGATGTTAAGATTCGTTTTACTAATTGCACCACTGAGGACCATGCGAAAATCTATCGCCTTGCACGACCGTTTGATGACGAACTGATAGGGATGTTTGTTCCTTTTGGAAGAGTAGCCCCTGAGCTCGGGAAAAAACTTCTGAGAGAGACAATTATTCTTGATGTTCGGGCAAATGTGCCTATCCTTTCAATTCAGCCATTTAACCAAGATGGGTTTGATTATGCAGTTAAGGTAAGAACGATGAATGTTGCAAATCACGAAGATTTGCAACGAATGGTTGGATATCAGATAAAGAAATTTAATGCTTGCAGAAAGTGTCTTAAGTGCGAATCTATTTGTCGGCAAGGCGCAATCTCAATTGTTGGGGACAATTATTATATTGAGCCAGAGAAGTGTGTCCACTGTAAGATGTGTATGACCGCAAAATATCTTGATGGCGGTTGCATGATGGATAAGTATTTACGCACAAAGTAAACGTTTGGAGGTTTCGTCGATGCCGATGAAATTTAGAGCTCATGATACATTCTTCATTAGAAAAGGCTGGCTCAGCAAGGGAATGCGATGCGTTGCTAACAAGCCGGATGTTTTTGTCTCCAGAGATGAAAACCCAATGGATGTACTGGGGATCGGCGCTAATATGGTAAAAGCTCTCCGATACTGGCTTCAAGTAGTGGGACTTACTGTTGAGCCGAGTAAAGGAAAGCGCTCTCAGAGCTTCACTGATTTGGGCCGGATAATATATGCACATGATACCTATATTGAGGAACTTGGAACGCTTTGCCTTCTTCAATACTGCCTTGCTTCACAGAAAGATGATGCTACTGCTTGGTATTTCTTTTTCAATGAGTTTTCCATGTCAGAGTTTTCTAGAGAAGACTTTGTCTCCGCCCTACAAAAGTATATAAGGATGCGAGACGACGAGACTGAATATGCTATTCGCTCATTGAATGATGATTTCCAATGCATCATAAACACGTACCTTCCCCGCTATAAATCAAATTCGACTAAGGTCGCGCCAGAAAATAATATTGATTGCCCATTCGGTGAACTTGGCCTGGTAGATGTTCTAAACAAACGGAAAAAGACTTACAAAAAGAGTACTCCTACTAGTGATATGCTCAATCCTTATGTAATTCTTGCGGTTATTGTTGATAACGCTGATGGCCGGAAAGAAGTTAGTCTGAACGAGCTATTAAATGCCCCATGCAATATTGGAAAAGTATATAATCTTGACTCAATAACAATGCTGGATGTGCTCTATCAGATTGAGAAGTTAGGTTATATTAAAATCAACCGCACAGCAGGTTTGGATGTCATCACTATACAGGATGATCTCACTTTCTACGATTGCGTGGAACGGTTTTATGTTTCAATCGATGAGCAAGATCAGGAGAGCACAAAATGAGAGACATGATTTCAGTCGCATCAGGGTTTCAATACTCTGTAAACATCGGGTACGATCTTGGGAGCGACGATAAGCTCAAAAACTTTATACCAACCAAATCGGCGCTGAGTCTTCTCGAAGAAATCCTCCTTAGCGTTAATCCGGCTTCTTCGGATCGAGCAAGAGTTCTGATTGGAGCATATGGTAAGGGGAAATCCCATATCGTGTTGACAATTCTCTCTATTTTAATGAAGAGGGATTTGACGCTATTTGAAAAGCTGATGCCTAAGATTATAGAAAGCCCTAGGCTTTATCAACTTGTCCAAAACTACTATGAAAGCGACAATAAAATACTCCCCGTTGTGATTAGTGGGAGCAATACAAGTTTAACCCAAGCATTCTTGCTTTCATTGCAGCGGACACTTTCGGAGCATGATATATTAGGTGCCATGCCGGAAACGAACTACAGAGCAGCAATCGGAGTAATAAGACGCTGGCAAATAGATTTCCCGGAAACATATAGGAGATTTATTAATGAGATCGACGATCCGGTTGAGGTATTCATTGACCGGTTGGAAAACTATGATGTTACGGCCTATGGTACTTTTGAACAGATTTATCCTGCTCTAACATCAGGAAGTGTATTTAATCCATTTTTAGGCTTTGATGTGGTAGAACTCTATGAAAGTGTAGCTAAGAGCCTTAAACCTATGGGTTATACGGGCATCTATGTTGTATACGACGAGTTTAGCAAGTTTCTTGAAACCAATATTGTTGACGCTTCAGTCAGCGACACAAAAATGCTACAAGATTTTGCAGAAAAATGCTGTAGAAGCGGGTCGCTTCAATTACATCTGATGCTAATCTCTCATAAGGAGATTTCAAACTATATAGATAAGCTCCCCAAGGAAAAGACAGATGGATGGCGCGGCGTGTCAGAACGCTTTAAGCACATCCATATGAATAATAACTTCTCACAGACCTATGAGATTATATCCTCAGTCATCCAACACAAGGAACCTGCTTGGAGTGCATTCTGTGATGAACACACTCGTGATTTCAATGCCCTGTTTACACGTTATCAAAAACATCAGATGTTTACGGACGCCCAGGGTGAAATTGAAACTGCAATTAAGGGATGCTTTCCCCTCCATCCTGTTTCAACCTTCATTTTGCCAAGATTGTCTGAGCGGGTTGCCCAAAATGAGCGAACACTTTTCACATTTTTGTCAGCGGAAGGAACAGCAACTCTAGCAGCGTTCTTGGACGAATATACGAATGACTTTAGTCTAGTTACTCCCGACCAGATTTACGACTATTTTGAGCCTCTTTTCAGAAAGGAAGTATATGCTGGCGACATCCATGACACTTTTGTTCTAACGAGTGCGATTTTGAACCAGCTTCCTGAGAATACTCTGGGCAGCAAGATCGTTAAAACCATTTCATTGATTTATATCCTCGAGCAGTTTGAGCGTTTGAATCCAACAAAAGAGCAAATCATTGGCATTTATTCAGGGGCGTACGATGTCAGCGAAATCGAGCATGCTATTTCCGATCTGATTGAGAAAGAGTATGTCATTTACGTTAAAAGGAGCAACGACTACCTCCGGCTGAAGCAGACTTCAGGAGTAGATATACAACAGAAGATTCATGACCAGGTCGAAGCTCAGTCAGGAAAAACTGCTACAAAAGATATTCTCAATGCCTCAAACTTTGATAATTATATGTATCCGTCCCGCTACAATGACGATCATGAAATGACAAGATATTTCGCGTTTCAGTTTGTTTCTGGCTCAGAGGTTACTGAAGAGATCGATTGGAATGTCAAGAGTGAACCGATTGATGCAGACGGGGTATTCTATGGGATTATTCCAGAGAGCGAATCCCAACTAAAGAAGCTCTCTGACATTATTAAAGATACTAGCGTAGGCTGTGAGAGATATATTTTTGCGCTTCCTAAGCACTATATGGATGTCGATGCAGTAGCTCAAGAATTTGCCGCTGTAGCTAAACTCAGAGACCAAGCTGGAGATGATCCTATTCTGTTTGATGAATACGAAGTAGTGTTTGAAGATTTACAGGAGATTATTAAAAGGTTTATTGGAACATACACACGTCCAGAGAGCTATCGTTCGACGTATATTCACAACGGGGTCGAACTTCAGGTTCATCGCAAATCCGGCCTTACAGAGATAATGTCTCAGATTTGCGATGCCGTATTTAGTCTGACGCCAGTCATCAATAATGAGTCGGTTAACAAAAACGATATTACAAGCATTGCTCAGAATAGTCGTAACAAAATAGTGAGTGCATTGCTTAGAGGCGAACTAGAGCCTAATCTTGGCCTTTCGGGCACAGGCCAAGAAGTCTCAATCATGCGTAGTACTCTTTTGCGTACTGGAATCTGGATGGAAGATGGAGGTATCCCACAGATTAATCTTCACCCAGAAAACGTAGCAATGCGTAACATGATTGAAACTATCGAGAATTTCATTCTTGAGGCACGTCAAAATGGGAGAACTAGCTTTTCTGTACTCTATGAACGCTTAACCTCGCCGGAATTTCATATTGGTTTGCGCTTTGGGCTTATCCCGATTTATATTGCAGCAGTCCTGCACAATTACCGCCTGGAGACTGTGATTAATGACCGCTTTGGGCCGGTCCAAACCACTGTAGATGTGCTAGTTCAAATAAACAGCGATCCTAATAGTTTTACTTTAGAGTATTTGGATTGGAATCCAGAAAAAGAAGGATACATTTCACGGCTAGCGGATGCATTTAGTGAGTATGTTATAGATGCGGAAAAGACAGGTAATTCCTATGACTATGTTGCTAATGCGATGAGACGCTGGTACATGGCACTGCCTAAGTTTTCTAAAGAAAGCACAAGGCGACCTTCAGGTGAAAAACTGGTGCGTCGGCAGATTGAGATAATGAAGATCCTCCGACAAAACACTAGTAGTTTCGATTTGCTCTTCAAAAGGCTCCCTGAAGCTGTGGATTGCCATGGGGATTATGCTGATGCAGCAACAGATATTATTGATGCAAAAGGCATATTTGATGGGCTCCTGACCGAGCTTAAGCAGGATCTTATAGACAAAACAAAAGATGCTTTTCTTCCAGAGAATGATGAGTCTGTAAGGAAAAAGATTACTCTTACAGATGCAGTAAAAGAATGGTGTGATCGTCTTGACCCGAAGAGTTTCGAGCAACTGTTTTCTGATGGTACGGATCGGTTTTTACAGCACCTGCAATCAATGACGAATGATGAAGAATTGTTCATTTCTCGTCTTGCTAAACTTGCCACAGGTCTACGCCTTGAAGACTGGGATGGAAAAACTGTTGAACAGTATTCAGAAGCCCTTATTCACTATATGAAAACCGCAAAAGATTTCCATAGTAGCATAGTTGCCGAAACCATTAATGACACATCAAGCTATCAGGTCACATTCGCCGACGACAAAGGCGCAAGTACAACAAGACGATTCGAAAAGGTTGAAGTGTCAGCTAGAGGAAAACTGCTGTTTAACCAAATCACTGCTTCTTTGGAAGCCATGGGGCATTCAATTTCCGAACAGGAAAAGAGACAAATCTTAATGGAAGTGCTGAAGAAACTATGCTGAGGAGACGATCATATGGCTTATTTTGATAACGCTGCAACAACATATCCAAAACCGGATGAGGTCTACTCCTTTATGGACAGTTTTTACCGGACTCATGGTGGGAGCGCAGGTCGTGGTAACTATGATTTAGCCAATACTGCTAGGGGCATTGTTGACGAAACGAGAACACTTATTCAGAGACTACTGCATTGTCCTGCAAAGCAAGTGATTTTTACACCAACGGCAACGATTGCTCTTAACATGATTATTCAGGGTTTGATTGTTGGAGAAGCAAAAAACATCTATATTAGTCCGTTTGAACACAATGCAGTCACTCGTGTGCTTCACCATTTTGAGCAAACAGGACAGATAACAGTGACAGAACTCACTGTCTCAAAATCACTGGAATATGATTTGGAAAGAATACGTTATCAGTTTGACTCCCTTCGGCCTGATTTAGTTATTGTTAGTCATGCTAGCAATGTCATTGGACTCGTAGCCCCAGTTGAACAGATCTTTGAATTGGCAAAAGAATATGAAGCTAAAACACTTGTCGATATGGCTCAGACTGCAGGGCTTGTTGATCTTAATGTCGGCCTCGAAACAATCGATTATGCTGTTTTTGCTGGACACAAAACTCTACTAGGACCGACTGGTATATCTGGCTTTGTAATGAAACCGAACGCCAACCTGACTCCTGTTTTGTTTGGCGGAACTGGGTACGATTCGGCAAATCAGAACATGCCAGACAGCATTCCAGAAAAGTATGAGATGGGAACTCTGAACATTGCTGGAATAGCTGGATTGAATGCAGCACTTAAGTGGATCACACAGCAGACTGTTGAAAGATTATACCAAGAGGAAGAAACCCAGCGTCAACGATTGCTTAAAGTGTTAACCAAGTATGGATTTCTTACTGTAGTAGGTAATGTTGAGAATCGAAAGTATGTCGGGATTGTTTCCTGTTTGATTGACGGAATCAGTAGTGATACCGCCGGTAGTATCTTCGCAGAAAGAGGTATTTCTGTACGAACGGGACTGCATTGTGCTCCAAGAGCGCACCAATTCCTTGGCACTTTTCCTGCAGGAACAATTAGATTTAGTGTGAACGCGTTAACTGCAGATTCAGATTTTGAAGAGTTACAAGATGCATTAGAAGATATTGAAATGAATCTATAGAGGAAGAGAAATGAGTTTCCAGACACTTGAGCTTAAACCAGAGTATAGATCGCGTTTAGACAACGTGATTCGTGACTTCTATATCCCTGTATTAAAAGAAGCTAATACCTATAAACGAGCTGTTGGTTTCTTCTCTTCATCCGCGCTACTATCTCTTACTGCAGGTATTTGTGGCTTGATTGAAAATGGAGGTTCAATCCAAATGATTGCCTCACCTAGACTATCTCCGGAAGATATAGATGCTATTAATGACGGAATACGACGCCGTGATGAAGTAATAAAGGAAGCCCTCTTACGTGAATTGCGTGAGCCAAAAGGTAGATTTGAAGAAGCTCGACTAAACCTACTTAGTAATTTAATTGCGGCTGGAAGACTTGAGATTAAAATCGCCTTCTTAGATGATGACAACACTATAGGTTTGTTCCATGAAAAACTCGGGATTATGAGTGACAACGATGGTAATGTTATCGCTTTTTCTGGCTCTATGAATGAAAGTCTAAACGCTTTTACTTCAAACTATGAAGCAATCGACGTATTTACATCATGGACTCAAGATGCAGAGCGTGTATATATGAAGCAAGCTGCGTTTAACGCCATGTGGGAGGATTATGAACCAAGTATCAAGGTTTTAGAGTTCCCAGATATTAATGAAGAAATCCTCAGGCGTTACCGGATCGATGATCGAATAAACACTAAACTGGACGATGAACCGTCAGTAAATGATCTTACAACTATGGATAACCTAGTTGCCCAGGTAGGACCGATGATTCCGGTGCATGTCCACATGCGTGATTATCAGATGGAAGCAATTAACGAATGGGCAAAAAGAGATTATGTAGGCATCTTTGACATGGCTACTGGTACAGGTAAAACATATACCGCGCTAGCAGCTACAACGAGATTGTATGAGGACAAGAACCAAAACTTAGCGGTAATAATCATCTGCCCATATCAACATCTCGTTGAACAGTGGAAAGAAGACATCGTAGCATTTGGCATGAAACCAATCGTGTGCTATTCTGCATCTTCTCAGAAAAACTGGAGAGAACGTCTTAAAACCGCTGTAACAAGCTTTAACCTCGGAATACAGAATCATTTTTGTATGGTTTCAACCAACGCAACATTTTCTATTGACTATGTGCAGGATTTGGTGTCGAAACTGAACGGCAATATTCTTTTGATCATCGATGAAGCACACAACTTCGGAGCAGAAAACCTCAGCAAGACATTGCTCCCGCACATTCCATATCGTCTGGCCTTATCTGCTACGATTGATCGCCACGGAGATCCAGAAGGCACTAAAAAACTGTATGACTACTTCGGCGAAAAGTGTATTGAGTATACCCTAAAAGATGCCATTGATAACGATATGCTCACACCATATTACTATCATCCGGTTCCGGTCTCACTTAACGAGGAGGAGCTTGGCAGATACCATGATCTTTCAATAAAAATAAGAAAAAATGTCCATGCGGATAAAGATGGCAATATCAGACTCAGCGAGTACGCAAAGATGTTGCTTATTAAAAGAGCGAGGATAGTAGCAGGAGCTTCAGAGAAAATTAGTACTTTAAGGCGGCTCATGGAGGACTTCAAACACGACAATCAGATTCTCGTCTACTGTGGAGCCACCACTATGCACGATGTCGACTACCAAGAAGGTAAGCCACCAATAGATGAAGCAAGGCAAATAGACATTGTGGCAGAGATGCTTGGTAATGAACTCGACATGAGAGTTACAAAATTTACTTCAGAAGAAAATGCAGACGA
Source organism: Oscillospiraceae bacterium (assembly GCA_017432285.1). GTDB lineage: Bacteria > Bacillota > Clostridia > Oscillospirales > Ruminococcaceae > RUG11783. The sequence goes on from JAFRJM010000027.1 coordinate 15,012, forward strand.
ACGCGAGCGGATTAAAGCAGATTTTGCAGAGGGCATACATCTTCAGGCATTGGTCGCTATCCGTTGTCTCGATGAAGGTGTCAATATCCCGAGTATTAAGACAGCCTTTATCATGGCAAGTAGTACCAATCCAAAGGAGTATGTCCAGCGTCGAGGTAGGGTGCTCAGAAAGTTTCCTGGCAAGCATCACGCAGTGATTTTTGATTTTATAACCTTACCTATACCGCTAGATCAAGTTTGCGACTACGATTCAGATATCATTGACAGCGTACAATCACTTGCCAAACGAGAAATCATCAGAATGAAAGACTTCGCAACAATTGCAGAAAACCCATTCGATTCGGATTCGCTAATTGCAGATATTCAAAGAAGCTACGATATAAGAAACGATATAACACTTACGGAGGAAGAGGAATATGTCTAACGAACAGGATGTCCGTGAAAAACGCCTTAATGCTATGAAGTACAAAATACTCAAAGCAGAACAAGAAAACCTTAAAACCCGCGAAAAAACCACTGATCAGATGGTCGAAACTATTCGTAGAATCATTAATGATGAGGCAAAGAAAAATTACTGAGGAGACAACATGCTGATAAAAACATTACGGATGGAGAACTTCCGGCAATTTCGCGGAACCACAAGAGTTGATTTCTCTTGTGATCCAGAGAAAAATGTCACTATTATTCTTGGCGATAACACTTTTGGTAAGACTACGCTTTTGCAGGCGTTTAATTGGTGTTTCTATGGAAAAGTAAACTTTGACCAACGACCTGACTTTCTGCTTAACTATGAACTCTCTGAGGAAATGCGTAATGGTGAGCAGCAAATTGTCGAGGTTGAAATCACGGTTATACACGACGGCGTTGAATATGTAATTACTCGTACACAGAGATACACCTGCACAAACAACACTGTTAGGGGAGAAAGCGTTCCAACTATCAAAGTGTCCTACAAGCAAGAAGATGGCCAAACAGAATCGGTAAGAGCAGTTCAGGTTGAGAATGTCATTAACAACATCTTACCTGAAGACCTCTCAACTTACTTCTTCTTCGATACTGAGCGCGTTAGCAGTATAAGTACGAGGAAAGATGTAGCTGAGGCTGTAAAGGGTCTTCTTGGCTTATCGATTATGGACAGCGCCATCAAACATCTTGGTGATAGAGGCAAAAGAACAACTGTGATTGGCAAGCTCTATGGCAGTATGGATTTAGATGGCGACGCAAAAGCTCAAGAAGCTTTAAATCGCATCCAAACTGCTGAAACCAAACGTGGTGTAATCGCAGAGCAGCTAGAAGATTGCGAGTCGCAGATTAACCAGTACGACGCTCGCAAAGAACAGCTCGACGCCATTTTGCGCGACAATCAAACCACGACTACCCTCCAGAAAAAGAAGGAAGACTTAGAAAGGCGCATTGCTACAGAGCGCAAAGCCTTAGCAGATACTATGACACAGTATTTCCGCGAATTCAGCTCCGGTTCACTCGCTTTCTTTTCGCAACCACTTCTAAGCACTGCAGGTGCATTTTTGAAGGAAGTTAAAGTAGACGATAAGGGCATCCGAGATTTGACGAAGCCAACTATTATGGAGTTAATCAAGCGTGGACGCTGTATTTGCGGTCAGGAAATTCATGAAGGCAACGAAGCATATCAGCACCTTATGGAAGAGTTATCCTATGTTCCGCCGGAGTCTATTGGTAACACTGTACGTCATTACCGAGAGAGACTTGAGAGTTTCTCAAGACCTGCGGAACGCACTTATGAGAGCCTTGACGACCGTTACAAGGCCATCCTCCGTTCTAAAACCAGAATTCAAGAATGGGATGATGAGTTGCAGGCTATAAGCAATCAGATAGCTGGCAAGGAGAATATGCGTCAGTACGAACAGGAATTAACAGATATCCGGCTACGTCTTCGCGATCTTCATGCTAAAAAAGATAGGTTGAATCGAGATGACGGTGTTCAAAAAGGAGATATTGAGCGATACAAAAAAATCTACGATTCTCTTACGGCCGTTTCTGGCAAAAACCGTCAAGCAATGGAATTGATTGCCTATGCAGAGGAGATTAAGGAGTGGCTTGAGGAAACCTATAAGGAGAAGGAACTTGCCATCCGAGAGGATTTGGAGGAAAAGGTCAACGAGATCTTCGAGCGAATGTATCATGGTCACCGCCGTGTTGCTATTGATTCCAAATACCATGTAGAACTTCTCACCACAGTCTCAGACCGGGAAATCGCCGCAGGCGAATCTGAAGGTTCCAACCGTGTCAAAAACTTCGCTTTTATTGCTGGTCTAGTATCATTGGCCAAAGGGAAGATTATCACAGATAATTCAGAAAATGGCATTAACCTCTCTTCCGAGCCTTATCCTCTTGTCATGGACGCACCATTTTCCAATGCTGATGAGACCCATACAGCCAATATATCTAAAGTGCTTCCAGAGATTGCCGAGCAAGTAATAATGTTTGTTATGCAGAAAGACTGGAATTATGCAGAGCCGGTTATGAATGACCGAGTGGGAAAACGGTATCATTTGAATAAGGTTAGTGAAACCTATACTCGTCTTAGTTAAGGAGATGGCACCATGTTTGAAAATGACTACACAATAAATGGCAAGCATGCTACATATCTCAAGTTCCTTGCCAAAAAGAACGCAAGAGATGATCAAGGGCCTGACAATCCTACTGCTGCAAGACTTTTTGAGCGTTATATTGATGTTTACATGAATGCTGCAATATTTGGACTGCTCTATAACCGTACCGCTAAACGTGACACCTCATCTGATGACCGCGCACGTGTGTATGCCGACGCATTTGCGAATGAGCGCGAAAACTGTATATTCCTTTATCGTATGGTAATGCTCCTCGATAAGACAACAGAACTAGAGCCGGAAGAACGCATTAACCGAGCATTCCGTTTTGATACACAGCCAGAAAAGGCTGATGAGTTCAAGCAGAACATGGAACTGTTCCATGACTATGTTCGCGGTGGTATTGAAGTAATGTATGAGCAGTTTACTGATGGTTGCCAGACACAAGACGATTATCTTAGCAAGACTTATGATGTCATGACTACATTTAAAAAAGAGCTTGATGGAATATCTTATGAGGATGAACTTGCTCAATTGATTAGATAGCCATTGTTTCTAGTAGACATACCAGGAAGGAGGTGACAGCATGTATTGGGGCTGCGACGATAATAGCTTTTATTTATTTGCTATGGAGCTTTTTCACGACGCTGGACATGCTGACACCTTAACGCCTGTTTTCTCGAATCATTCTTCAGCGCAACTGGTTTTTTTTGACAGCAAGCAAGCAATATCTTTTTCGAAATTGCAACGCGAACTTCTATCTTTTTTTTCTAATATATCTTTCCTTTTCTCATATAACGGTTGTTCTTTTTTTTCCATAGTTCTACAAACAGAAAAGAAAAACAGGAGTCAAGTCGCCCACGATATTCATTCTTTAATTCACCCGTCAATAGGAGCCCTGGGAACTGTTTGCTTGTTCAAGTATGACAACGAAGTGATGCTTTCTTTTGTTGGTTACGGCCTTAAATGTATGTTGTCAGATTGGTATTCAATAAATGATTACGATGACCGATTGCTTGATAAGTTACATATTGCGAACACATCAATTACCCGAGGAAGAGATTATTTTTATGACATGATTTATTCGCTTGCTCGCGAGTATTATTTTGCCCCTAAAGATCCAACAATCTATGAACTCATTCCTATTAATCTCTTTTCAGAAAGACAACGCGATGAAATAGATCGTGAAGAGCTAAATCAATATGTTAAGGCTGAACTGCTAAAATATATTGACCAATATGGAGATGATTATTTGGAATATGATTCTTCAAAACAGGTACAAAATACAACAATTGGTGCGGAACTTGATATGATGCTTCTTGAAATGGATGATAATCAATCAGAAATGGAAGAGATCTTTGAAGAGATAGAAGATGATTCTTCTGATGGGTATCAGCACGACGAATATGAGTTCGATGGTATTGATCCTGAAATTTTTAAAGATCCAACTTTGATGATTAAATTCCTCGAAAAGTCATCCACAAAGTCAGATAAAAAGCCTGACACAAAATCTTCTATGGCTAGGCAAGAACGCCAAATGTTTCTAGACGATTATCTCTTTGAAGTATTAGAAAAGGCGGACATTCGTTATATTGATAACCGAGAAAAAGGAGGAGCACTTTGGGTAGTTGGTGGTCATGAATTGGATGATATAATGGCCGATTTTGATGCGCAGGGGTACCGCTTCTTTTTTTCTGAGAAAGGTGGGAAGGCTACAAGTTATCTACCTAGTTGGTATCTTCCAAGACAGAAATAAACAACTAGTCTAGATAGATCATAAATGGGACAACCATAAAAGCGTTTATATCTTAACAACGGAGAACCTTTTAATGACTAATCCATCATCTGCTGGCAATTATCAAACTGTTTCAAACTTTTCTGATAAATACTTACGAGTGTTCCTTGACGCTTCTCCAGAATCAAACCCTGAAGAAGGTTTTGCGGATTATTGTTTTAGCATCGGTTTTGAGATGGATTGCGGAGAAGCATTTATGGATAAATACTCAAACCGGGCCTTTAATGATGCAGCGTATTTACAACGTATTATTAATGATATTAATGATATTGATTTGTTAGGATCTGGGATATTTTCATATTGGAGATATGTAACTCATTGGAGTTATAGTTGCTCATTTAATGATGAAAATCGAAAGTGGATGATACTTGCTCTTTGCAGATTGAAGGAATTGTCTACAGGCAAGGAGCAACTTCTATGTGGCGATCATTATGCCGATGCGATATTCTTTCATTTACCCGATGAAAAATATGGCTTCCTGAGCAATTGGTATCTTTCAACCTTTGAAATTGATGACACATCTTTCACCTCGTGTGAGCAGTACATAATGTTTGAGAAATGCAAAATGTTTGGTGATATGAATACTGCGAATGCGATCCTTTCTATAGAAGATCCTAAAAAGCACCAAGCCCTAGGGAGAACAGCAAAAGGCTTTGTAGGAAAAGTATGGGAAGGAACCCGTCAATTAGTGCTAAGAAAAGGATTGATGGCTAAGTTTTCTCAGAATAACGATCTATTGTCAAAACTCCTTGATACAGGTGACGCTATTTTAGTGGAAGCAGCAAATAGTGATAAGATTTGGGCTTGTGGCAAAGGCATGAGCAATGAAGAAAGAAAAGACATCTCCAAATGGGACGGTTCCAATATCCTTGGTTTTACTCTAATGGAAGTCCGTGATTTTATAAGAGCCTAAGTTCTTTGATGAAACAGATAATCGTGTTTACATGAAATAGACATTAGGATTCGTTTTAATTCCATTTACCCTTATCTCAAAATGCAAGTGATTGCCTGTACTGTTCCCGGTGGAACCGACATAGGCAATCACTTCTCCTTTTTGAACCGTCTGTCCGTATCTGACACAGATAGAAGAGCAGTGCGCGTACAAAGTCTCATCTCCACCTCCATGATCAATCATCACATAGAACCCATAACCGCCGCCCCAGGAATCAACACCATTTGCAACAGTGACAGTACCGGCATCAGCGGCAATGATAGGCGTCCCGGCAGCCACACCGATATCGATCCCGCCGTGAAACTTCTGCTCTCCACTGAATGGATCTGTTCTCCAGCCAAATCCCGAAGTAATCTCTCCGTTGACAGGCAGTGGCCATGAATATCTCCCAGTCCCAATCCATGTCGCCTCGGTCGGAATAATACCAAGTCCCTGGGAATAACCACCCAGCAACTCAGCCCAAAGCGTCGCATACTTCCCGGAAAGCAGATCCTTGAGAAAAGACATCTGCTTATCAGAGAAGTCGTACCTAAAAGCTTCCTCTTCTGCGCTCTTGTGCGTCAGTTTCAGGATTAACGTCGTCTTCGTCTTCTCAACGACTTCTTCGACCTCATTGCCTTCCTCGTCTTCAACGATTTCCGTTTCCTCGTATGTTTCCGTCTGAATCGAATAACTTACTGAGTTCATCTCCTGAAGCAGCGCTTTCAGGAGATCCTTTTTATCCTGATCCACCGTGACAACTTCATTTGGGTCACTGTCATCGGTGGTCAGCATGACGGAGAACACCGACAGGATCTCGTCCCACCTCAGAGAGTAGACACCGTCATTTGATCTTATTTCAATGTCATCGTAGTCCACAGACCTCTTGATAGTTTCAATGCCTTCGTAGTATTCCTTGCTCAGATCCTGTACCACGGAAGGGATCGTCTCTCCATTACTGTCCTTAGAAAGAAATATCCCGTACGGTGAAGCGACGATGATTCCGATAAAGCAGATCATCGTAATAGCAGCGACTGCAGCAGCGCCCCCGGACGCAATTGCCATGATCAGGCTCTTCAGAGCATCACGTATTCTCCTAATGACCTGTCTGATACCTTGAACAACCCGGTTCTTCAGCGTCAGCGTATTCTCCCGCATCTTCTGAACGACGCTCTGTCTTACCACATCTTGTTTCGCTGCCTGAAATGTCCTGTTCCTTCCCGGCTGGTAACTGTTGGCCTGATTTCTTACAATCTTTGATTCAGATACAGTCCTCGAACGTATACCCGGATTCTTTACAGTTCCTGCGCTGATCGGTTCCTCTGTAGATCCGATATCAACAATCTCGGGGTCGTTTTCCTTAATGGTTCTCTTCCTTCTGTAAATCCCTACCCTGGAAACAGGGGGCAGCATCTCTGCCGCCCCGCTCTCAGCTTTTTCAACTGCATATTCTTTTTCATCAGCCTGATCCTCCTTGTTTCTGATCAGGCTGTTTTTCATTCTCGCCGACAGATTGTTCACACGGTTCATAGCCCGCACGGTCCTGGAAGCGTATTCTCTTGTCTTTATTTCCGGCATGTTGACCTCCCGTCATAAAGGGGAGGCTCACATTGTCTCCCCGGGTTTCGTACTCATCAGTTTGTATAGTTTGGTATCGGCAGGAAATCTATTCTCAAAGGGAACCAGTGAGCTGCCGACCTTTATCAGTCCGTGTCCTGCATCAACATTCGTGATGTGGGACATCTGAGTTTCTGAGATATTCAGAAGCTTGGAGAGTTCTCTCGCGTCTGTCGGAGCCTGATTCAGCATGATGATAAACTCCGAGTTGGCCAGCATCGTCCTGGCCTCATGACTCTGCAGCAGATCCTCCACGTTCTGTGTAATTCCCGACGCAAACGCACCATACTTTCTTACTCTCTTCCAGAGCGTGAACAGGAAGTTGGAGGAATACTCGTGCTGGAACAGCAGATAGATCTCATCGATATAGATGAAGGTCTGCTTCCCCTTGCTTCTGTTCTGCGTGATCCTGTTCAGAATGGAGTCCAGGACCACCAGCATCCCAATCGGCATCAACTGCTTTCCGAGATCCAGGATGTCATAGCAGATGAGTCTGCTGCCGGTATTCACGTTTGTCTGCTTCGCAAAGGTGTTCAGCGATCCGTGAGTGAACAGTTCGATCGCCAATGCCAGTTCCTGCGCGTCGAATTCAGGCTGTCTCAAAAGCTCATTCCGGAAATCCTGCAGCGTTGGAGGCTCTCCGAGATAGTCGTTTGCCTGAAAGTCCCGATAGACATTAGCCGTGCACCGGTCGATGATCGATTTCTGCTTCGCGCCGAGAGTCTTCCCGCCGATCAGCTGCTCACACAGCGACATGATGAACTCCGACTTCAGAATTACAGGGTTTGCTCCGTCCCCGTAATCTTTATTCATGTCCATCGCATTGATATGATTCGGTGACGTGGCGGAGATATGGATCACTTCGCCGCCCAGGGCAGACACCAGTCTCGAATACTCACGCTCCGGATCGATGATAATGATATCTGCATCAGTGGAGAGCATCTCATTCACGATCTCATTCTTGGCTGCGAAGGACTTGCCGCCGCCGGAGATCCCCAGGATAAATTCATTGCCGTTCAGCAGCTGTCTGCGGTCCGCGATGATCATGTTCTTGGAGATGACATTCTGCCCGTAATAGATCCCGTTCTCGTGATGGATGTCCTGAACGCAGAACGGCATGAACACCGACAGCGATTCCGTGGTCAGTGTCCTCAGCGTGTTGATCTTCCGCACCCCGAAGGGAAGCGCGGTGTTGAGTCCATCCATCTGCTGATACCTGAGGACAGCGCATTGGCACATGTTCTGACCGACTGTGGTAAGCAGTGCTTCCGTATCGGCATCCAGCTGTTCTTTAGTATCTGCCGTGTGCACCAGCGTCAGCACTGCATACATCATTCGCTGATCTCTGGTAGTCAGGTCGTCCAGGAAGTCCTTCATTTCATTACGCTGCTGCTCCATATCGTAGGGAACCACTGCCGAGAAGTTGTTGTTCGCGTTCTGCCTGCGCTGCCAGTTGGTGATGTTGGTTTCCACACCCAGCAGCCGGGATTCGGCTTCTTTCACTGCTTCATCGGTCGGTACAGGGATCACATCGATGGACAGCATCATGTTTCGGTTCAACTCCATGATCTCCGACACCATCTTGTCCTTGATGTAGGAAGCATAATCCCTCAGAAAGATCACCCTGCCGTAACGGTCCCCCATCCTGAAATAGTCGCTGTGGAACTCGAAGGAATCCGGTGAGATATAGTCCCGGACATCATGCCCCTTTCTCAGCCTGCCGAACAGATCACTGTAGTAGATGGTCTCCTCTCCGCTGCGGTAGAAGTCATGGAAGATCCTGAGTCTTTCATCCGCAGTCAGCTCATGGCATCTGCTGCCGAGTTTGGAGAAATGTGCGATCAGTTCCGCGCCGATCCTGGCAAAGTATGCCTTGGCATCCTCATAGGTCTTCTTGAATGCCGTGACCGTGATGTACTTCTCCTGGATCATAGCGTTCACGCTGTTTGCTTTCTCCTGAAGGATCCCGTTGTATTCCTCCCTGAAGTTATCCAGCCCGTCGCCCCTTTCTTTGATGAGGACGGAATTCTCGAAATCGATTCGGTTCAGCCTCCGGTTATTGATCGTGATCTTTGTGGTAGCTGCAGGATCCAGAGAATTCAGCAGTTCCGAATAATCCAGGAACATCGCTGTTTTATCTTCCTTGCTGGCCACCGCGTAGTTGATATCCGTGAAGATCCAGGTCTTGGAGTATCTTTCCTTACCGACCTGAAAGATCCCGTCCGCATACACGGCGCGGATCGGGATCACATCCTGCACTCTTTTCGGGAGAGAGTACTTCTCCTTCTCTCGCTTAGTCACACTCTTTAAGGTTTTTGTCATGTTCCGTCATGCTCTCCTTGATATGTCTTTCCGTAATAGGTCTCGTCAGTGAAAACCATAGGTTTTCGGGGCGAAAAATGAGCTTTTTCTGACTTATAAGCCCCGATTTTACCCATGCCCATATAAACTCCTCAGCCGTCAGTCCGTTGTATCTCAGAAAGCCCAAAACGGCGAAAGGCAAAGCACCGAGAATGCATGCCCAAGACACGACCTCGGTGCCCACTTTCGGCTTAAGCCAGAAGTACAACCCTACTCCTGCAGCACAGGCGAGGATGGAACAGATGAACTGTCGGAGATTCAGCCCGAAGAACATGGACTCGGTATATTCCCGGATCTCTCGGTTGATCTTGATCTCCATCCTATCTCTCCGTTCCCCTGCTTCTGTCCAGATCGGCAGCGATGCTCAGCCGGCCCTGCATTGCGTTGTAGTGCAGGACTCTCGATCCCAGCTGCTCTTCCGGAGCAACCATAGTGCTGTTGACCTCCCTTACCATGTTCACCAGGTCTCTGGGCGACATGTTACTTCTGTCTGACATGATCAGCATCTCATGAATGGAACTGGGCATCACGTAGTATCCGCTGCCCAGTGTATCAGCAATCTGTTTCTGCACATCGGGCAGGAACAGCGCAGACGCCCCCAGGACGCCTCCTGAAGTATTGGTCAGGACAAACGGTCCTGTACTTTCTTCCTTCAAATTCGCCTGAAGCAGATTTTCCGGTTCACCCGTTCCGAACAGCATATCCTCGATCCGGAACAGTCCGGCGCCTTCCTCGCGGCAGGAGCCTTTGACTGCTTCCTCCATGATCTCGCTGTTGCTCTTCTCAAAAGAGGAAGCCAGATCCTTAGTGATCTGTACATATCCTCCGGGGAATCCGCTATTCTCAAGATCGATATACGGAACCAGAGCATACCCGCATCCTACCGGCTGACTGATCACGTTGCGGAGCAGTTCCCGGTTCGTCTTGGTGTTGACCACCTTCACCCGGAGCTTGTCTTTCATGGATTCATAGTTCATATCCAGGCAGTTGACCTGTTCGCTCATATCCCGGAAGGAAAGGAAAGTGTCCGCAATCTCTCTGCAGATGTCATCCGCATCCCGTCCTTCCCGATTCTGGTGATAGTAGTTGTTGAGATATACCAGCGGCGCAGCATTCTCACCCTCAGGGATCACCGAGATCCCGGTCAGGTGCAGATCGTTATTCTTTACCACCTCGTTCAGTTCCACTCTGCAGTTCTCATATCTTTCCGGCAGGTAGTCTCTGATCCGGTCCCGGATCATCTCATAAAACTCTTTTTCTGTCATAGAATTCTCCATTCTTTATCAAAATCTGCGTTTAGTTGTTTATAAGCCCATCATTTCACGTATGATCCGGTCCGACATCTTTACGCATCCGACCAGGACCAGCATGTTGAAGATCAGTCCTCCGATATAGGACCAGATCTGTGTTGCCGCGGCAGTTCCTGAGTCATAGGCAGGAGCACCTGTCGCAAACAGCGAGAAGATGATGCAGGACAATACGATCACTGCACCTTCCAGCAGCACAGCGCAGTAGCTCCGAAGAAACGTCTTCCCGACATTCTGTGTCTGCTCTCCGGCAAAGGTCGACAGCGGCAAAGGAGCCAGTGCTGTGTACATATAGAGTTTGAAAAATCTTCCATACACGGTAAGGATCATGATGAAGGACATCACTGTGATGAACAGCGTTCCGATCAGTGATACCGCCCACAAAGGAATGGCATCAAAAAAGCTGACGCTTTCTATTGCCGTGATAATGTCTTCAGGCAAAGTGAAGTCGGTCGACATGCTGATTCCTGAAGAGGACATGATCGAGGAGATCACACCCTGCGCGATTGACAGCAGTGCCATCATCAGATCCATCCCGTAAGTGATCAGGCCTTTTGCAAGAGCAAAACGGATGAAGTACCTCAGCGCATGCTCGGGCTTGCGGATCTCCTGGAAACTGGTACAGGTCTTTGCCAGTCCGTATACAAAGAAAAGGACCAGCAATGCCAGTCCGATTCCCTGTAATACGCGA
>JAFRJM010000028.1 GCA_017432285.1 Oscillospiraceae bacterium
CCTTCGTAGACTTTAACCAGCGTTATAGTGCATGAAATACCATTAAATTGCAATCCCATTTCATCTTCGTTTGCTTCCCTTACATATGCAACAGTTAAGCCGTAATCCGACATATAGCCTTGAATGATAGGAACATCCTTATTCCATCCGTTTTTCAGGACTTTTTCTATCTCAACATCTTTTTTGTTTATAATAAAACGATATGTTTTTCCTTCTTCAACTTTTTTGGCAAGCTCGTCTCCGAGATAGATCTCGGAAGGACTGTCCTGAAATCCCTGAACTACAGCTATACGGGGAATTACATCATCCTTACTTGTATCCGGCAGGATCTCAAGTATAGTGGCGGTGAAACCTCCATGAATAGTAGCTTTGTTAGTATAATCAGCTATTATCGAGTCGCATTCCAGCAGATACGGGTACGGGTCTATTTTGGTACCGTCTTTGTCTATAAGTTCAAAATGCAGATGTGCACCGGTGGCGTTTCCTGTCATGCCTGCTGTTGCTATCTGCTGACCTGCTGTCACTTCCTGTCCTGTTTCCACAAGAAGCGAATCACAATGTGCATACAGTGTCGAATAGCCATTATGGTGGTCTATTACCACATAGTTTCCATATCCGTCATTGTCATCCGATGCATGTGTGACTGTTCCGCTCAGAACAGAATATATGGGAGTCTTGAACGTTCCGGGGCCGATCAGAAGATCCATGCCGCGGTGATTGGTTTCATTAAATGTTCTTGGTATAAACCCTATCTTTGACAAAGGAATATTAGCAAACTGCAGTTTTCCTGTTTGACTGTCATCAGCAGATGTATGGTCATAATATGAAGAATCATCACGCTCAGAACTGGGGACATAGAAGGTCCCGATTTCTCCGCCCTTCTGGATAAATGAATACAGATCTGAGATGTAATCGATCAGATAAGGAACCCTGGCACACAGTGTCCCGATCTGTTTCTCATTATTGATCACTGCAGTATCCATATAAGGGTTAGATGTCAGGCCAAGATTCAGGTATTTCAGTCCTGCCTCTCTCATGCTGGCAATAGGTGACAGACTGATCTTTGATTCTTCTGTCAGCATGATATTGAGCGTTGTCAGGCTGGGCATATTGCGCAGTCCGCTGAGATCATAATCTCCGTTTATATAGATCTGCTCTATAGCTGTAGTCGCCAGAGGAGAAAGATCTCCTGATTCGCCTATCAGCGATAGATAGTCAATGCTTGTGTTGCCTGAAAGAGGGGAAAGATCCCAGTTTAGTGCCCCTTTAAGAGTAAGACTTTCTATTGAACAGCCGGCATCGGGAACGAGTCCGTCTGCGGAATTGATATCCACGGTACTGTATGTTCCTTCCTTAAGGAAATCCAAAGCTTTCGGTTCGTCAACAGATACGTTTATAACTGCCCCGTCATTGAAAGTGAGATGCTTAGGGCTTGCGGTCAGCACAAAGTCTGTCTGTACCCTGACAGGGCATGTTATTTCTCCGATAGAAGGAGAAGAAATAAAGCATTCGTAGCCATCGCTTTCGGGCAGTATCAATTCTTTAAGGTATCCTGCGGTCTCAACGCGGATGACCTGAAAATCCTTACAGTCTGCAAGCCCGCTCAGATCAAGACTGATATCTTTCTTATCGCTGCAGGTCAGCGCAAGTTCTTTAAGCGGAGTGCCGCCTTCATAATAAGTGACAGTATTCTCGGATGATTCTATCTTTCCTGAAGCTAGGATCTGATACTCATTTTCGCCTATCATTATCGTTCTAGCAGTCATCTTGGGGTCTGTCATAAGGCTGACTGCGACGCAGACTGCAGCAGAACAGGATAATATAAGGATCCAGAAAGCAGGTTTTTTGTAGTTGAGAACAGCTTTGACTCTGCTCTTTACGCTCGTTTCCCCAAATGCCAGCGGGCAGGATGTTATCCCGGGCCTTCTGATGCTGCAGTCCAGAAGAGCCTGGGAATATGATGCTCTTTCTTCTGCTTTCAGGTTCCGGACAACTTTCTCATCGCAGGCATATTCTATATCTCTGCAAAGACAGATGTATGCTATCCATATAAGAGGGTTGAACCAATATACGGAGAGCAGTAGGTATCCGAGCGGTTTGCACCAGTGGTCTTTTCTGGCAAGATGGGCTCTCTCGTGCGCAAGTACGCTCTGCAGATGCTGCTTCTGAAGAGAGGAGGGAATATATATTCTGGGTCTGAATATCCCAAGGATAAAAGGAGAGGGCGGTCCGTCACATAAATAAACGTTATCATCCATACGGACAGACCCGGTAACGGATCTCCTGAGCCTCATATAACTGACCAGCATATAGATGAGCATGACAGTCAGACCTGCAAGCCATATGACTGTAGCTGCTGACAGCTGTTTTTCCGGTGCTGCAGCTACCGTGTCAGCGGTCTGGGCATACTGGATCAGCACAGGGTTCACAGTGTGATCTATCACTGATATGCCGGTATCTACAGACGGAGCATCAGTCGGCCCGGTTCCCTGAGCGACAGGCTGCACACTGTGGAGCCTGCTCAGTGATGATCTGACTGAAAATGGGATCATAAGCCTGACAGCTACCAGAGACCACAATGAACACCTCAGCCATTTAGGGGCTCCTGGAAATGCGGTACGGAACAGCAGAAGAGCGCATACCAGCCATCCTGCCGTAATCCCCATATTCAGGATTTTATAGAATATAGTGTCTATCATTTTTCTTTACCTTTGTAGGAGTCGATCAGGCTTTGTATTTCCTCGATCTCATCTTCGGACAGCTTGTTCTGCGAAATAAATGCTGCGATGAAGGACGGAAGAGATCCTTTGAAGGATTCGTTAATCAAATGTTCACCCTGCTTTGTGTTGAATTCTTCGCGTGAGATCATGGAGATCACGATTCCGTCTTCATTTTTGAAGATCCCGCGATCACACAGTTTTTTAAGCACTGTGTACGTAGTGGATTTCTTCCATTCCAGCTGTTCCCAGCACAGTTGTACCAGTTCTCTTGAAGAAAGCGGTTCGTTCTCCCATATGATATCCGCAAATTTGGACTCAATATTACCAAGCTTCATA
>JAFRJM010000029.1 GCA_017432285.1 Oscillospiraceae bacterium
GCCGTGCTGGAATAGGTATCGTAACAGTTGCCGAGGCTTACATAGATCGCATCCGGCGGAGTCCACACTCCTGAAGCGCGAAGTGCTCTTCTTACTCCCACAGGAAAGAATCCTGCAGCTGCTGAATAGTCCCCGTTGACCAGAATGCTGGTGTCTCCTTCCAGGGTGATGGAAAGCACAGCTGCTCCATTCTGCACTGAAACATCAAAACTATACGGACTGTAATATCTGATGTTTGCATATACAGGCTGTACTGTTTCAATGGTGAACTCGTCACCGGTCAGGGCTTCGAAGGAAAGCCTTGTGTTTCCGTCCGGATCAGAGGAGAGTTCTTCCAGTCTTACAGGGCCAACAATGAAATAGTGACCGTCTCCAGGCGCCGGATTTCCGTATACCGCAGCAACGATCTGACCATTTCTGCGGATTGTGATGTTATCCCTGACGTCCTGCAACTCAACCATGAAAATGCAGGGTTCCGGCACAGGTTCTTCTTCAGGTTTTTCCTCAGCCTCTTCCTGCTCCGTGTCTTCTTCGATCTCTTCGGATACTGGTTCGGAATCCGCCCCCTCTTCGACTGAAGGTTCTTCCTCTTCAGAGATCTCTTCACCTTCAGAGTCTTCGGGTGCTTCCGTCTCAACAGGGTCCGTTTCATCTTTAGGACCTTCTTCGGGATCAGGTTCTTCTGTGGGCTCCTCATTTTCATCTTCCGGCACAGTTTCAGATACTTCTTCAGAAATGATCTCCTCTGATTCTTCCGGGACCGGTTGCTCTTCGGGCGGTTCTTCAGGAGATTCCTCAGCTGTTTCTTCAGCAGGAACTTCTTCCTGAATAGTTACTTCGTCATCCACAGCCGCTTCTTCCGTGACTTCTGTCTCGCTCTCGATCTCGTCAGCAAAAGCTGCTGTGGGCAGACAGGAAAACACGAGAAGAAATACCAGTGTGAGTGACAGGATCTTCTTAAAAACGCTCATGTAAAATGTCCTTTCGTAAAAATGGGCACAAGAAAAAGGCCCGACAACGTCGAGCCTTAAAGTTCTGCGTTGGTTATGCGGTCGCTCCGCAGACACTGCACCGGAAGATATGCTCTTCCCATGCAGGTTGATCAATGACTGTTTCGTCGTAAGCCTCACGGATCACGACCGTTTCATAATATCCCTGGTCGATATACTCCTCGACCGAATAGTGTCCGGCATGAATGAGGCTCATATCGTTGGCTTCGATCGCAGCCTGATATGTTGCGTCTTCATGCGCATATGCGTCTGCCTGACTGGAGAATTCCATATGGCAGACATCACAGTAAAAGTGCTGAATCAGAACAGGAGCGCTGACCCAGCGCTCTTCTGTCGCTGCGTCATGATGTTCGATATGAGTCACCGCCTCATGATAGGCACCGATCTCATCAACCCATGTGTGTTCATGCACAGACGGATCCTGATGCTCTTCATGAGGTTCTTCCGGAGCTGGAACGACCGGCACCGGATCGTGTCCTTCTTCCGGAGTAGAGATCAGCTGTTCATCCTCTTCATTTGCATCCTTGACATCGGAAGGTTCTTCGACTTCTGTTTGTATACTGACCGGAACAGCAACGGGTGGTGTTTCAGTGTTTATTGCCGCTTCAGCCGGTTGAATCTCATCATTCACCGAGCTGCTGCCTTCATCAATTACACCAGCCGGAACAACAATGTCCAAATGCTCCGCTCTCTCAACATGGTCTTTTACTCCTGTGCCAAACAAAACAAGGAGAGCGATTATCAGCAAGCCTGTAAAGATTTTTTTCTTTGTCATTCAAAACATCTCCTTTTTTCTGCATTGTTGGACTCATTCTCAGAAAACGCAAGTATGCGATTAGACATGAGATGTTAATCATTCAGGAGAGATATTGAATCACTTGGGAGATGTCTGTTTCAGCAGGTACTAACTGCTGGTAATTAGGGATAGGGTGCGGGAAAGGGAAATTATCTGCTGTTTTCCTTCGCTCTCATGTGTCTGCGGTAATAATCGAGGGCTTTGCAGACATAGTCTTCCATGCTCTCGAAAGGAAGGGTCTTTGGCAGATACTGCCGGATCTTCTCGCCGCTGAAGACAAATTTTTCTTTTTGGGACGGTTTGATCTCCTGCATCACAGCCATTACAGCCTGCGGAGTCAGGTTTCCGTCATCCTGAAGCTTCCTCATGCGGATCGCCTGGTCATGAGTCGGTGTACCTTGTGTGTACTCGATCTGTTCCACGACATCCTTCTGGGATTCTTTGTCCAGGTACGAAAGCTCCACAGCAGGCCGCATCTTGATACGGCCCTCATCTACCATGTCCCTAAGTTCAGGGACAAGTTCTGTAAGACGGATATATCTGCGAATTGTGTCCTTACTTTCTCCCGTTTGATCAGATAATTCGACATCTGATCTGCCTTTCGGAAAATTAGTCGCCACTGGCGACGCATTTTTTGATGGACGTCCTGCCGTACGCTTCATTGCCTCAAGCCTCATCTTATACGCAAAGGCTTTTTCCGATGGGAGTATGTTGGATCTCTGAAAGTTGGATTCCACCATCATGATCGTGGCTTCATCCCGATCCATATCCACGACTTCACATCTCAGTGTGTCCATGCCTGCCAGTTCACAGGCGCGTTTTCTCCTGTGTCCGGAAATCAGTTCATATCTGCCGTCTTCCTTCTTCCGCACCATAGCAGGTGTAATAACACCGCGTTCCTTGATGCTTTCAATAAGGTTTTGCATATCTTCATCATCACGAACCATAAAAGGATGATCAGGGAAGTCATCGATTTCTGAAATAGGGATGTCACGGATCTTCGAAAGCTTGTCTTCTTCCCGCTCTTCTTCTGTCTTAAAGATGTCATCGTAAGACTTCAGATCGATGCCGAACTTTCTCTCTGGCATCCCGGATCACCTCCTTTGAAAAGTCTTTGTATGCTTCGGCAACTGGACTTGACGGAGCGTATTTGAGAATGCTCATCCCTTCCGCACTGGCCTCAGCCGCTTTTACGCCTATCGGTATGAAAGTATTAAATATGCGAAGATGACTGCCAAAGGTATCTCTGATCGCCGAGGCAGTTTCTTTTGCCATGTTTGTCCTGCCGTCTACCAGAGTAAGCAGCACCCCTTCTACCTTCAGACCCGGGTTCAGTCTGCGCTGGACCCTGTTGATCGTCTGAAGGAGGTCTGTCATACCTTTTGCCGGCAGATACTGCGCCTGTACCGGGATTATGACGCTATCTGACGCTGTAAGCGCGTTTAGCGTGATCATCCCCAGTGAAGGCATACAGTCGATAACGATGTAGTCATACCGACCTTTTACTCTATCTATATATGTTTTAAGGGTGGACTCTCTGCACATCACGTTAATGAGATTCATATCCATTGAAGCGAGCTCCAGATTGGACGGCAGAAGGTCTACGCCTTCTCCTGTCTTAAGGATTCCTTCAAACGGGTATAACTCATTGTCCTGGATGACATTAGCCAGTTTGGACGCGAGAGTGATCTCCAGTTGATCCTGATTCTTATAACCAAAGGAAACACTGAGGTCACCTTGCGGGTCCGCGTCTATTGCCAGGACCCGTCTTCCTTCCTGGGCTAAAGCAGCGCTCAGATTGATTGCAGTAGTTGTTTTGCCTACTCCACCCTTGGAATTTGCTATACATATTACTTTGCAATCTGACATTAATTGTTTCTCTCTTATCTATATTCATTGAACATCTGCCGGTATCCATGTCACGGCCAACCGTTCGGATCCGTCTCCGGCACAGGTGACCAGCGTAACCGCGTTTGCTTCGTTCAGCGAAACTGATCCCGAATCATAAAGGGAACGGGTCAACTGATCTTTCAGCCACTCCGCATAAGCTGTATCGCTTTCAAAGGTGGTCTGGGCGTAATTGTCCCACGGATCTGTCTGTCTCACGGAAAAAAACCGATACATCCGTATTCCTTCTTCCAGATATATCCGCAGCTCTGTATGGTCTGCTGCGTAATCAGAATCCAGAAACCATCTCAGTCCTGAAAACATAGTGCCGTCATACATTCTGTGACCGTATATCACGGTATTTCTGCCGGATAGATCTGCCGGACAAACTGCATCGACAAAGATACATCCTCCAACCCGGCGTTCTCTGGTAAAAGACGTGCGCAGATAATCCGAGTTGTTGTTCGTCTGGACCACAGGATAAGAAATATCAGTTCCCGGGATTTCGAGCCAGAAAACGTAGTCCGGATTTATCGCCAGAAGCTGATCTGCATCTACGGCAGAAAGCTTGTTACTATCCGTTTCGGTCGGTAGCGCTTCTTCACGGATATATTCGTACACTTCTGCTGCTTCGCGGTAGCCCAGCCTCCGGCAGACAAACACTCCACCGGAGGCTAAACATAGAAGGAGGCAGATTATTCCCAGAGCTGTAATGGCTCTGGTTTTTCTTCTTGCCATTATTGGTTCACTTTCTAACGAAATGTGATATTGCAGTATTTATCCTCCTCGCCCCTGCAACCGGGAAGTCACTGAGTTGCGGACAGCTTATCCGCATCACGGGAATCTCACCCCTCCGAGGATCTCTCCGAGCCGTTACCGGGAGTACCATTGTCATCCTGGGTGTAATCGCCTACATGAGGAGCTGCCTCATGGTCTGTGACGGGATTCTCGCTCAGCCTCCCCTATTTCAGAAGGGTCATCGCGTACCTCACAAGTGGCTGTCCACCAGGACTGATGTCTCAGTGCTTGCATATTCAATTGTCAATGTACAGTAGAGGTTTCCGAAAAGATCCCTCTACTATATATGCAATGGGAGAGGCCAAAAAATGCCCCCCTGTTTTGAAAAAATCAAGAAAATTTGCTTTCTGTCGCGTTATGCTGACAGTAAATGGCGTTTTGGGCGTGCCTTTGTGATTTTGACGATCAGATCATCTATGGCATCGGTGTATTTTCCAGCTGCCATTAGAAGATTCCTTTTATCAATTAGGACATTCAAAAGAAGTCTTTTTTCTTCGGCCGTTAGATATACGTCGTATTTTTGTGTTCTCATTCAATCAATCCTCCAGACATTCTCTGCCAAATCCTATATAGAACGGACAAACAAAGAAAGCAATTATGCGATTTTTGTCCTCTGTTTTCACGCAAAAAAGCACTCTTAAGCATTACAATTGCCATCATCAAATTACGGGCGAGGCAGAAAAAGTATATTATTAGGTGATAAAAACAAATAAAAGAAAGTGGCAAAAAGTGCCTGTTTTACAGGTTTAATCGAAGATCGAGAAAGAAGAATAATAAAAGTCGAATAATCATTTGTAAAGATTATTGATTAGCAGGCTAATCACCTGAACTCTCAAAAGTATCCTTATTTTGGCAAGCGGTTGCGGAAAGGTTGAATGTTCAAATTCAGACAACCGCGTCGTTATTGTCTCGCACCGCACCTGCAAAAAAGTCTTCTCTTAACAAAAAAGATGACAACGATAACTGCTGCCTGCAGCCATCGTTGTCATCCTTTTGGTGATTAGTAGAAATGGGTCTTGACAAAGGCTGTTTATCCCAATAAACTAAAGGTGCTGTTTATCCGAATAAACAGGTCGAAAGGAGTCCTTATGAAAGATTTTGAACTTGGAGCTATACAGGAACGTTTTGCAGATATCGTCTGGGCGAATGAACCAATCGCGTCGGGCGATCTGGCAAAGATATGTGAGAGAGAACTCAGTTGGAAGAGACCGACAACCTATACAGTTCTCCGCAAGCTGTGTGAAAAAGGATTGCTTCAGAACAAGGACGGCATAGTTACGTCTCTTGTTTCCCATGAGGAATTTTATTCAGCCAAGAGCGAGCAAATCATTGAAGATTCTTATAAAGGATCTCTGCCTGCATTTATTGCAGCATTTATCGCAAAGAAAAACATATCGGCTGATGAAGCCGATGAGATCCAGAAAATGATCGATGCTTTCAAAAAGGAGGGCTGATCATGAGCGCTATTTTTCTCAAAATACTGAATATGAGCATTACGGCATCGTGGCTGATTATGGCAGTTATTCTTGCGCGGCTCTTTCTGAAGAAAGCACCTAAATGGATTTTTTGTATTCTGTGGGCATTGGTTGCAATTCGATTATTATGCCCGCTTTCTTTGGAAAGTGCGCTGAGTCTCGTACCGAGCGCAGAGACTGTAAACACTACGCACTATGCAGCAAGGCCTTATATCCAGTCTGGCATAGACGTTATTGATAACGTTGCTAATGACTATTTGGGAAGCCACTATTTTGAGGGGGTTACGGTCACTCCAGGGGATTCGCCGTCAAATCCTATCAATGTCATATCTATTATCTGGATCATCGGCATGACAGTTATGTTCCTTTATGCACTCATCAGCTATATCAGGCTGAAAAAGAGTGTCGGAGCATCAGTTCCTGTAAGAGACAACATTCTTTCCTGTGATGAAGTGAAGTCTCCGTTTATTCTCGGAATCATCAAACCTTTGATCTACGTCCCATCCTCTATGACCGAGCCGACACTTGACTATGTGATTACCCACGAAACGGCACATATTAAACGTCATGATCACTGGTGGAAACCGCTTGGTTTTTTACTGCTATCTGTGTATTGGTTTAATCCCTTGTGCTGGATCGCTTATATCCTGCTCTGCCGGGATATTGAGATGTCTTGTGACGAGAAGGTCATTCGTGATATGGACAAGGGTAATATGGCAGCGTATTCACAGGCGCTTTTGGACTGTAGTTTTCCGAAAAAAAGAATTGCGGCCTGCCCGCTTGCTTTCGGGGAGGTAGGTGTGAAAGAAAGAGTTAGGGGAGTTTTGAATTACAAAAAGCCCACTTTTTGGATCATTTTGATAGCCGTCATTGCCTGCATCGGTATTGCCGCATGTCTAATGACAGATCCTTTTTCAAACAAGGGCCTGTCTGAGAAACTGAGCATTTCTATGGATATGGCGGTTGCTGAACATAATCGTTCATCAAAGTCCGAGGGACACTTTGCTGCAGCTGATTACGATATTATGCTGGTAAAACAATCAGGAAATGAAACAACCGTCTATGCATGGGTGCTTTATGAAGAATACAGTTTTGACGGTAAGGATGTTAAGCTGGAATCCGGCTCTCATATTCCGACAGCAATCACCTTTGACACTTCCGACAATAGTGGCGATTCATCAACTTATGATCTAATAGAGTATTGGCAGCCAAGGGATGGAAGTTATTATGCAGAAGATATTAAAGCTAAGTTCCCGTGGTATATCAGAAGGAAGGCGATGGATGTATCCGGTGCTGACCGGCAGCACGAGAACTGCCTGCGGGCAGCAAGGGAATACTTTGGACAGGATCTGCCGAACCACATAGCAGAAGTAAATACAACGGTTGCATATGCAAACTGGGCCGAGGGAGGCATGATGCGCGATTGCCTGAACGGAGATAAGATGATCATCAGTTCCGCCCGACATCTCCCGGTATATAAACTTGATACGAAGGAAGACCTTGAACGATTCATAGAAAGCTACAAGGATACCCTGACACTTGATCAAGGATATGATGAAGTGCCTTCTTTCGATGCTGTTACAGCTTCATATGATGACAGTTTCTTTGCTGATCATACCGTAGTCATTGCATATGTAGCAGCAAACAGTGGCTCTTTCCGATATGCAATCCGGGATATTTCCTATGGAGGATCAACCTTCTGTCTGAATGTGGTGCAGACAAACGATCCAGAAGTATATACGGATGATATGGCAGGCTGGTTTGTGATTGCAGAGGTTTTAGATTCGGACATTACAGGCTATACAGAATTTGATGCACAGCTTGTGAATATACGAACAGACGTCTGTGAGTTGTATCTGGAAGTGTTAGAAGATTTATGGAACGTTGATTCCGGCTTGAATAGCGGTATATCTCAGATTGGTATCGATCTGTCTGAACTTTCTCACCTGACTGAATTGGAAAAAGAAACAGTAATGCATGAATTTGCATCAAAGCATAATCTTCCGTTCATCGCAGGAACATGGGAAGAACTCTGTGAACAGGGTTATATTGATAAAGATAACCTCTATTGGGAAGATGGGTTGTTCTTCTCAATAAAGACAAATAAAGATGGCGGTTCATCTCCGGATCGTACAGCGTTTGATGCACAAAAAT
The DNA here is from genome assembly GCA_017432285.1 of Oscillospiraceae bacterium. Classification (GTDB taxonomy): domain Bacteria; phylum Bacillota; class Clostridia; order Oscillospirales; family Ruminococcaceae; genus RUG11783. The sequence continues at coordinate 8,121 of JAFRJM010000029.1, forward strand.
GGCGCAGTGGATTAGGTGCCTATTACTTTGGAGAGTGTACTGCTCAAAAAAATACCGATGGAAAATGGTCGTATGACGTGGGACAGGAGGCTATTTCATAACACGAACAGGAGAAAGCAATTATGCGATTTAGTCCTCTGCTTTCACGCAAATAAGTACTCTTAAGCATAACTATTGCCATCATCGATAAGGGCGAGGTGGGAGGCGCAGCCTTCTGCTTCGGACCCCCTCGGCAGAAGGTGATTGCAAATCATCGTTGAAAATTGGTGTGTTTTTCATTGAATTCTTGCCATCGTGATTAGCAGAAAAAGAAAGACCTCTTGCTTTTATGGCAAAAGGTCAATAGTTTGAGATCGTTCAAAACAAATCATAACGCATACAAAAAACAGAACCCTTGAAAATGGCAAAAAGCCTTATTTTACAAGGGTTTCTGGCGTCCATGACAGGATTCGAACCTGCGACCCCGTGCTCCGGAGGCACGTACTCTATCCAGCTGAGCTACATGGACATATTCAGTTTTTATGACGCGCTCATGACTACTTGAACTCTGAGCATACCACCTCGGTCTTTTTTCTCGGAAGGCCTACTAGTTTCCTCCGGAGGCAGACGCTCTATCCAACTGAGCTACGGGCGCATGTGTTTTTATTCAATTTTTGGTGTGGTGCGCTTGGTAGTGTCCGAACAGCTAACCTTCTGATTCGGCGTTTTTTTCTCTAGTGCCTGACCTCCTACTCC